>JACQFT010000017.1 GCA_016199925.1 Opitutia bacterium
CGATGGCGGCGACTTCGGCGGTGGGCGGATCGGATTTCACAGGAGCGGCGGACTCGGCACCGAGCGGGGCGAACACGAAGACGAAAAGCAGCGGGAGGCGCATGGCGGAGAAAGCGGCGCGCCGTCAAGCGGCGGCCCCATATTCAGAGGATCCTGCCGGCGCGGTAAACGATGCGGCCGCCGACGATGGTGGTTTGCACGCGGCCGGTGAGTTGCTGGCCGTGCCACGGGGAGTTGCTGGATTTGGAGAAGCCTTTCTTGGCGTCGTAAGTCCACTTGGCTTCGGGATCGAAGAGGCACACGTCGGCGTTGGCGCCGGGGGCGAGCGAGCCGGCGGGGAGACGGAGCACGGCGGCGGCGCGGCGCGTCAGGAGGTCGATGACGCGGGAGAGCTTGAACTTGTTCTGGCGCACGAGCACGTCGAGGCAGACGGCGAGGGCGGTCTCGAGGCCGGTGATGCCGTTGGGGGCGTAGTCGAACTCGCGGTCTTTCTCCGTCGGCGTGTGCGGGGCGTGGTCGGTGCCGATACAGTCGAGCGAGCCGTTGCGCAGGCCGGCGATGATCGCGCGGCGGTCGGCCTCGGTGCGCAGCGGCGGGTTCATTTTGAAATTCGGGTCGTAGGTGCCGAGCGACTCGTCGGTGAGCGCGAGGTGGTGCGGCGTGGCTTCGGCGGTGACGTTGACGCCGTCCTTCTTCGCGCGGCGCATGAGCTCGACCGAGTAGGCGGAGCTGACGTGCTGCATATGGATGTGGGCGCCGGTGTAGGCGGAGAGGATGATGTTGCGCGCGACGATGATGTCTTCGGCGGCGTGCGGCCAGCCCTTGAGGCCGAGGCGGGTGGAAACCGTGCCCTCGTTCATGACGGCGTCCTTCGTCAGCGAGTCGTCCTGGCAGTGGTCGAGGATCGGGAGGTCGAACATCTTCGCGTATTCGACGGCGCGGCGCATGAGCTCGTTGGACTGGATGCAGAGGCCGTCGTCGGTGAGCGCGACGACGCCGGCTTTCTTGAGCGAGCCGTGCGGGGCGAGTTGCGCGCCCTTCATGCCGACGGTGATGCAGCCGGTGGGATAGACGCGCACGGCGGCGTTCTTCGCCGCGGCGTTGATCAACTCGATCGTGCCCGGGTGGTCGGCGACGGGCGAGGTGTTGGGCATACAGACGACGGTGGTGAACCCGCCGGCGGCGGCGGCGTGCGAGCCGGTGAGGATGGTCTCCTTGTGCGTCTGGCCGGGCTCGCGAAAATGGACGTGGATGTCCACGAGGCCGGGGCAGACGACGAGGCCGCGCGCGTCGATCTTCTTGGCCCGCTTTTTCTGGGCCCCGGTGAGCCGGGCGACGATCACGCCGTCGGCGACGAAGACGTCGCCCGGGCCGTCGCGCTTGGTGGCGGGGTCGATGACGCGGCCGTTTTCTATCCAGAGGGGTGTCATGGGGAAAGCTCCAAGCGTTGTGAAAGCTCCAAGCTCCAACATCCAAGCTCCAGTGAATTTTCGAACTTCCAAGGTATGGAAATCTGGCGGGCGGTGTTTCGGTGATTGAACATTCTTTGGAAGTTGGAGCTTGGAGGTTGGAGCTTCACACGGGCGCGAGCACGTGTTCCGGCTGGCCGCCGGCGCAGAGGTAGAGGCAGGCCATGCGGACGGCGATGCCGTTGGTGACTTGCTGGAGGATCACGCTGCGGCCGGAGTCGGCGAGCTCGCTGTCGATCTCGACGCCGCGGTTGATGGGGCCGGGGTGCATGATGATGGCGTCGGGCTTGAGCCACGCGGCGCGGGTTTTGTTGAGGCCGAACATGCTGGTGTATTCGCCGACGGACGGGAAATGGCCGGCGGCCTGCCTTTCGTGCTGGATGCGGAGGAGCATGACGACGTCGGCGTCGGCGAGCGCGGAGCGGAGCTCGTGCGAGACCCGGACGCCGAGGGCGCGGAACCACAGCGGCACGAGCGTGGCGGGGCCGACGACGGTGACATCGGCGCCGAGTTTGGTGAGCGCGTGGATGTTCGAGCGGGCGACGCGGCTGAAGAGAATGTCACCGAGGATGACGACCTTGCGGCCCCGCAAGTCGCCGAGTTTCTCGCGCATCGTGAACACATCGAGGAGCGCCTGCGTCGGGTGTTCGTGCGCGCCGTCGCCCGCGTTGACGACGGGGATGTGGAGGAGCTTGCTCAGATAAAGGGGCGAGCCGCCGGCCGAGTGGCGGAGCACGATCATGTCGGCGTTGAGCGCCTGGATGTTCTGCGCGGTGTCGCGGAGAGATTCGCCCTTGGTGGTGCTGGAGCGGTCGGCGTCGAAGGAGATGACGTCGGCGCTGAGAAGCTTGGCGGCCATCTCAAAGGAGAGGCGGGTGCGCGTGCTCGGTTCGAGGAAGAGGTTGACGACGGTCTTGCCGCGGAGGGCGGGGACTTTTTTGACCTTGCGACCGAGGACCGCTTTGAACGCGGCGGCGGTGGCGAGGATCTGTTCGATCTCGGCGCGCGCGAGTTCCTCGATGGTCAGGAGATGTTGGCGGGTCCAGGGCACGGGGGAGAAGTGTTAAGTGACAAGTATCAAGTGACAGGAAAATCAGATGGCAGACTGGCGGCTGGTGGGAGCGGCGGGTTGCACGGTGACGGCGTCGTGGGCGGGGTTGGCCGCGTCGATATGAACGACGACTTTCTCGGACTCGGTGGCGGCGAGGACCAGCCCGCAGTAGTCGGCGGCGATCGGCATGCGGCGACCGCCCCGGTCAACGAGGACGGCGAGTTCGACCTTCGTCGGGCGACCGTGGTCGAAGAGTTCGTCGAGCGCGGCCTTCACGGTGCGGCCGGAGAAGAGCACGTCGTCGACGAGGATGACGGTGGCGCCGTTGACGTCGTGCGGGATGAGCGTGGGGGCGAATTCCTTCGGGATCGGGTGGCGGCCGATGTCGTCGCGGTGAAAGGAGATGTCGATGGTGCCGAGGCCGGCGGTGACGCCGGAGCTTTTCAGGCGGGCGGCGAGACGGCGGGCGAGTTCGACGCCGCCGTTGGCGATGCCGAGGAGGAGCAGGCGGGCCGGGGCGGGGTGGCGGGCGAAAATGGCGGAGGCGACGCGCTCGATGGCAGCATGGATGGTGTCCGCGTCGTGCTTCTTGGGTGGGCCCACGAGCCCGAGTTATTGAGGGCCGCCGGTGGGCAGGTAAAGAGCAAAGGCTGCCGGCGAGCCGGAATTAGCCGACGCTCCGCCGACCGTGCGCGGGCTACTTGGAGGCGGGCAGCCAGCGGGCGAGACACAGGCGAAGTTCTTCCTGCCGGAGCGGCTTGGTGAGGAATTCGTCCATGCCGGCGGCGAGGCACGCGGCCCGGTCCTCGGGCTGAGCGTTGGCGGTGAGGGCGACGATGGGCAGCGGTTGGCCGGCGAGCAGGGCGCGGGCGCGGCGCGTCACCTCGAAGCCGTCGATCCCGGGCAGGTGGCAATCCATGAACACGAGGTCCCAGCCGCCGCGGCCGATGGCGGCGAGCGCGTCGTTGCCGTCGGCGGCGACGGCCACCTCGAGCCGGTGGCGCTGGAGCATGAGGGTGATGACGCGCTGGTTCACCCGGTCGTCCTCGACGACAAGCACGCGACCGGAAAAAAACTGCGTCCGCGGATCGGTGGCGGCGGGTGCGGGCGCCGGAAGTTTCTCGGCGTGGGGAAACTTTACGCTGAACCGAAACGTCGCGCCCTGGCCGGCGACACTTTCGGTCGTGATGTGGCTGCCCATGCCCTGGACGATGCGTTGGGAGATGGCGAGGCCGAGGCCCGTGCCGCCGAAACGCCGGCTCATGGAGCTGTCGGCCTGGGTGAAGGGCTGGAAAATTTTGGCCTGGGCGGCGGCGTCCATGCCGATGCCGGTGTCGAGCACGACGACGTCCAGCGTGAGGCCGGCAGGGTCGTCGCGGACGGTGCGGAGCGTCAGCTCGACGCGGCCGTGCGCGGTGAACTTGACGGCGTTGCCCACGAGGTTGAGCAGCACTTGGCGGAAGCGCGACGGATCGCCGAGCACGCGCGAAGTGGAGCCGGTGTCGTTGCGGAAGACGAACTGCAGGCCCTTGCTGACGGCGCGCGGGCGGAGGAGGGCGGCGACTTCCTCGGCGATGGTCGCGGGGCGGAAAGGGATGTGCTCGAAGTCGAGCTGTCCGGTTTCGATCTTCGAGAAATCGAGGGTGTCGTTGAGGATGTGGAGCAGCGATTCGGCGGAGGTGGCGGCGGTGTTGATCTGCTCGCGTTGGTCGGGGTCGAGTGCCGTGCCCTTGATCAGCTCGAGCATGCCCATGACGCCGTTCATCGGCGTGCGGATTTCGTGGCTCATCATCGCGAGGAATTCGCTCTTCGCCTGGTTGGCGGCCTCGGCGCGCTCCTTGGCGAGGCGGAGTTCGGCCTCGGCGACCTGGCGGCGCTGGTTTTCCGTGATGAGGTCGGCGTTGAGCGACTCGGTTTGGAGCTTCTCCTGTTTCAGCACGTCGACCAGCGCGGCGTTCTCGAATCCCAGACGCAGGGATCGCGCCATCGTCCGGTGAAAACTGCGGGCCATCGCCAGCATAAAGAGGACAAAAAAAGCGGCGAGGGCGCCCATGATGAGCGAGGCGGGCTCGGGCACCTGGAACAGCCGCGCGATCAACGGCAGCAGCGTCGGCACTTGGAACGACCAGCAGGCGGCGAGCACCGGCGAGAGCGAACGGGTGGCCCCGGCCGTGAGGCCCGCGAGCACGAGGATCAGCAGCGAGCGTTCGGTGCCGCCCATCGTCGGATAAAAATTCCAGGCGGCGAAGCCCCAGGCCAATCCGGTCAGCAGCGCCCCGGTGGTGAAGGCGTGCGCCCAGCGGGCTGTTTCAGCCGGGGTGGGTGCCGCCCGCCGATACCACAGCACTCCGCTCCAGCGCGCGGTCGCGATCGCGGCGATCGCGGCGAACCAGATCCACGCGACGGTCGCCGCGCCGGCGTGCCGGGCCGTGACCCACGCGAGCCCGGCGGCCGCGAGCAGCGTCGCGGCCATGCCCGCCGGCAGATCTTCGTAGCCGAGGCGCGTCATCTCGGCCCGCACGCGGTGGTCGATGCCGACGGTGGGCGGTGCGCCGGTTGACTCCATGCGGCGAGCCTACGCGACGAGCCGGAAGTGGCAAAGGCTATTCCGGCCCGGCGTTCGCTAAGAAATTCTCTCCGACGGGAGGGCGATTCAAAGGCGCTTCTTGGCGAAGGTCTGACCATAGGAAGTTTTCAGGTCTCTCGAAAGCTGCTGCTTGTTCCCGACTCCGAAAGGCGACCGCCGTTTTGGGCTGCCAAGGGCGGTATTTCGCGGAAAGAGGAATAGCACCGGCATGGTGTATCGCCGACCGCGCCGACAGATCATCGGTCAATCCGGAGGAGTGACGGTCTCCATCTACGGACTGAAGGATATGGACGCAGGCGAAACCGGTCGCGGGCGTCGTTTGGCCCGGCTTCGCTTTGCTCCGCCGCGGCAGTCTTCTCGTTTTGGCCGGGATCTTTCGCCTGTTTTCGGCGGTTGGCTCGCCGAGTGGTAGCTCCGCCGAAGCGAAGACTGGTGGACCTTACTGGACTCGAACCAGTGACCTTTTCCATGTCAAGGAAACGCTCTAACCAACTGAGCTAAAGGTCCACAGAGGTGCAGGAGTGAACGATTCGCTCCGGCCGGTGCAAGGATTATTTCCACGGCGGCAAAAACAGCGTGCGGTTTTCCGGTTTGCCCGTGCTAACGGTTCCCCCGTGGGTCAGCGCGCTTGCGCGCGCCGACCCACGCGCTCAAGCGCGCTGCCCACCCTTACGAAACCGAACTGGAAAGCCTTGGAAAACAGCGGGGAAAACGCGTCGCGGAGTAGCGGCATTCTGCGGGCCAGCCGAATGCCTGCCGGTTTCACGAGCGAGTCCAAACCCACGGGCCCGCACGCCTGCGGCTACGGCGAAACTCGGGCCCGCTGCGCGAAATGATCGAGCCGGCTTCGCGATGCTTGAACCCGCGCGGCTTCGTCTCCATTCGTGTCGGGCAATGCTGCAGTCCCTCCGCATCCGCAACCTGGCGCTCCTTGAGGAAGTGAACCTCGATTTCGAGGAGGGCTTCACCGCCGTGACAGGCGAGACCGGCGCGGGCAAAAGCATTTTGCTCGGCGCGCTGTCGCTGCTCGCCGGCGCGCGCGCGGACAAAACCGTCATCCGCCAGGGTGCTCCCGCCACCGAGGTCGAGGCTGCGCTGTTTTTCGCCGACAGCCGCAAGCTCGACGCCGCCCTCGCCGCGCTCGACCTGCCGCCGTGCGACGACGGCGTGCTCATCCTGAAACGCAGCCTCCCGCGCGACAAGGCCCCGAAGATTTCTGTCAACGGCGGCCTCGCCACGCTCACCGCGCTGCAGGAACTCGGCGAACACTGGATCGACTTCCACGGCCCCGGCGAACCGCGCCGACTGCTCAAGGAAGGCTGCCAGCGCGAGCTGCTCGATCTCTTCGCGAAGAACGGAGCCGCGCTCGAAAAATACGGTGCCGGCTACCGCGCGTGGCGCGGGCTCACCGAGGAGCGCACCCGGCTGCTGGGCGCGGAGAAACTCTCCGCCGACCAGGTCGAGTTTCTCCAGACTCAGCTCGCGAAGATCGACGCACTCGAGCTGACCGACGAGGCTATCGCCGAACTCGAACGCGATTTCACGCGCCAGCAAAGCGCGCAGGAAATCATTGGCCTGGCGCAGGGCCTGAGCCACGGGCTCAGTGGCGAGGACGGGTTGCTCGGGCGTTTGTCGGCGCTGCTGCGCGAGGCGCGGCAGCTCGAAGCGCTCGACGCCGCGAGCAAGCCGCTTGCGGACCGCTTGCAGTCGTCGTCGGTGGAGCTCGCCGATCTCGACGCGGAATTTTCCGCGCTCGCGCAGTCGCTCAACTTCGACGCCGAGAAAGCCGAGGAGCTGGAATCCAAGATGACCGCGTGGCTCGACCTGAAGCGCAAATACGGCGCGAAGGTGGAGGTAGTCATCGCCGCGCGCGACGAGATGCGCCGGAAGCTGGAGACGCAGAGCGATGTCGCGGGTTCGCTCGCGAAACTGGAGAAACAGATCGCCGACGCCGAGAAGACCGCACGAAAGCTGGCGGCGGAACTCCGCGCCACGCGCGAAAAGGCCGCGCGCGACCTCGCCCGGGCCGGTGCGCGGGAGATCGCGCAGCTCGGGTTCAAGAAGGCGGATTTTCAGGTGAAGCTCGTGCCGCTCGCCGAACTCGGCGCGCACGGCGACTGCAACGTGGAGTTTCTGTTTTCGCCGAACGTCGGCGAGCCGGCGCTGCCGCTGCACCGCATCGCGTCGAGCGGCGAACTCGCGCGCGTGATGCTGGCGCTCAAGACCGTCCTCGCCGCGATCGACGAGGTGCCGCTGCTGGTGTTTGACGAGGTCGACGCCAACGTCGGCGGCGAGATCGGGCGGATCGTCGGCGAGAAGATGGCCGACATCGCGGAGAAGCACCAGGTGCTCTGCGTGACGCACCTCCCACAAGTCGCGGCGCAGGCGCGCAATCACTTTGTCGTGACGAAAGACCAGAGCGGCGACCGCGCGACCGTCGGCATCGAGCCGATCCACGCCAGCCGCAAGCAGCGCGTCAGCGAACTAGCCCGAATGCTCGGCGACCGCAGCGCGAAAAGCGCATTGGCGCACGCGGAGGAGTTGCTGGAACAATGAGACGAGCAGCACGGTGGGTGTTTTTCTTGGCACCGCTTATTCTCGGTGGATGTGCCACGCGTGACATGGCCGGTAGCAGCAGCGGTGATCGTAGAAATCCAAGTCCAGCCCCTGTCCAAGACCTTCCCTACGCGGTCCGAATCGAATCTACTGTAAGATACTCACCGTTCTCAAACGCGAACGAAATTGATGCTGAAAAAGCGAGAGACCCGGCTATTGAGAAACAGATTGCTGTATGGGGTTCGGTGCGAAAGCCCGGAAGGATAAACTTGGGACAGAGTGCTTCGTTGGCTGATGTGTGGAGGGCGGTTGACGGCCCTGATCAATACTGGAACGGACGTATTGTTGTTACGGCACCGGACATGGGGAGATAAAGAATCAATAATCTCAGAGTCTACCCGCCGAGGACTTCTGGGTCTGCGGAAGATTGGGATAAATTGTTCAAGGCTCTTGTCGAAATTGCTGTGCCGCCCGGCACAATTGTCTTTTTCAACGAGATAGCAGACTGAGCGCCTTTCCGTTTCAACCACCGGTAGATCGGGATGCCGGTAGCGGTGAGGACGAGGCCGAGGGCGGAGTTGATGACGGGACTGCGGCGGCAGAGAGCGCAGCTTCTCGGCGATGGTTTCCCGCGGGCCAATGCCGGACGACGGTTTGGAACGAGCCGGTCTGCCAGCTAGGCTCCGACGGGGATGCGGGCTGGGGCGCGTCTCGGTTTCTGCGCTCGGTGGGCAGCCGCTGGCCGGCCCGCCGGGACGGCTCCCTGCTCCCAACGGCACGCCGACAAGCGGCGGCCCTACAGGCTCAAAGCGACCATTGCAAATAACTGAGCCGCGTCCGCGGGCGGGGCGCATCCCGGCTTTCTGGGGTGAGTGAAGGAGCGCCGCTGGCCGGCGCGCCGGCGGCGCAGGTCCGCCGGGCCGCCCGTCGCACTCGCGGCAGGCAGGACTGGCGACGGTGTTGTTTCGCCGCGGATTTCACGAAGGGCGACGAACCACTCGGGGAGTTGTGGCGGCCCGAGGGCCGGATCCGGATCGGGCGGCGAAAGCGGCGGGCAACATCAACGGCGGTGGGCGCGGCGCGGCGACAAGCGCGGGCCCACAGGCCCGAAACAATCATTGGCAGCAAACGGAGACGCGCCCGGCGGCCGGCCGGGCTCAGGGCTTCTTCGGCGGCGGCTTGGCCGGAAACTGCATCCGGCTGGCGAGCTCGATCAGGCGATGGCGCAGGATCTCGTTTTCCTGGGCAGGCGTTTTTTGAAAGACGCTGCGTTGGGTCACGCGCTCGGCCAGCTCGCTGCTGAGGACGAAGACCCGCCCGTCGCGCACGAAGAGCAGATTGCCGCGTTTCGCGACGGCGGGCGCCGGGGCGGCGCCTTCGAGCACGCTCGACTTGGCCTCGAAAAAAGACCCACCGGGCAGTTGGACGAAGACGAGGAGCGCCCCGTCGCGCACGCCGGGCAGGAACAGGACGCCCTCGGTCGTCGTGCCGGGGTAACGGGTCTGGAAATCAGGGAGGACGTAGTTCGCGTAGAAGAACGCCAGGAAGTCGCGCGGGCCGCGGGTCTCGAACTCCCATTTGAGCGACATATCGAGCGGAAAATTCGCGATGCTGATGTGCGTGCTCACCTCGTCGTCGAAGGTCACGACGTTCTCCGTGTCGTGGATTTCGCCGCCGAACTCCGGCAGCACCGGCACCGGGATTTTGTAGAAACCGCCGGGCGCGACGTAAGTCTGGCCGTCGACCTTGCCGTAGAGGCTGGCCGGTTCCGCGATCTGCGCCGACAGCAGCGCCGGGAGCCACAGGGCGGCGACGGCGAGGGCGGGCAGGCGGACGTTCATAGCGCGGACGGAGACTAGAGGCAGGTCGGAGAAGAATTCAAGCGCGGGCACGCCGGTTAGACGCGCAGCTTCTGCCAAAGTGCCACGGGAATCGCTTCGGGGCGCGATTTGAAATCGAAGCCGGCGGCGGCGAGTTGCGCCAGCCAGGCGGCGGCCGCCGCGGCGGTGAGTTTGCCGCGGAGGAGCGAGCCGATTTGTTTCCGTCGCTGCTGAAAACAGGCGCGGATGACGGCTTTGGTCTCCTTGGGAAAGACAAACGGCTCGGGGCGGCGCCCGAGGTTGAGGAGATACGACTCGATGTCCGGCTGCGGGAAGAAACAGGACGCCGCGACCTTGTGCCCGGGGCCGACGGCGTAGGCGGACTGGAGAAAAATCGAGATCGCCCCGAAGAGCTTCGTGCCCGGCGGGGCGGCGTAACGCTGCGCGGCTTCCTGCTGGAGCATGAGCACCATGCCCTGCGGCAGCGGCCCGCCGAGGATCTCGTCGAGCCACGGCGTCGCGATGGCGTAGGGCAGGTTTGCGACGATCTTGGCCGACGCGGCGCGCTCCGGCGGCAGCCCCGCGAGCGGGTGCCAGACGGCATCGCCTTCCATGAGGTGCAACTGCGGGTGCCGCGCGACGAGCGTCTCGGTGAGATGGGCGTGGAGATTGCGGTCCTTCTCCACGGCCCACACCTCCGCGCCGGCCGCGAGCAGTGCCGAGGTCAGCGTGCCGAGCCCGGGGCCGATCTCGACGACGGTGTCGCCGGACCTCACGCCGGCGAGTTCGAGCGACTTGTGGACGATGTTGCCGTCGACAAGAAAATTCTGGCCGAGAAACCGCTTCGGTTCGTGGCCGAGCGAGGCGAGCAACTGGCGGGTGGCGGAAGGCGAGAGCGGCATGGCTACGCCTGGTCGTCCCACTCGAGGTGGAATCTGTGCAGCGAGCGGTGGATCACCGGGGCGAGGATGACGCCCGTCGTGGCGATGAGCGCGATGCCGCAGTAGATCGCGTAGCAACCGGCGAACAACTTCGCGGTCTCGCCGTGGAGCGACGAGAGCGGGCCCATGCCGGACAGGATCATGGCCGCGTCGACGAAGGCATCGATCCACACCTCGTCGTTGAGGAAATGGTAACCGCATATGCCGATGCTCAGCGAAAACAGAATCAACACCGCACCCGCCGCGACGCTCCAACCCAAGCGAAGGGCGAATTCGCGGCGCGGGAGCAGTTGGTCTTTGCGGTGTTCAAACATGGCGGAACGCCGCGAGCAGCGCGGCCGGGTCGGGGGTTTTCATCAGCGCCTCGCCGACGAGCACGGCGTGCGCCCCGGCGGCGCGGGCGCGCGCGGCGTCGGCGGCGGTCGCGATGCCGCTCTCGCTGACGGCGATCACGCCGCGCGGAAACTGCGGGATGAGCCGCTCGGAGTGCGCGAGGTCCGTCGTGAAGACAGCGAGGTCGCGGTTGTTGACGCCGATGATTTTCGCGCCGTGCCGGAGGGCGCGGGCGAGGTCGGGTTCGTCGTGAATCTCGAAGAGTGCGTCGAGTCCGGCGGCCGCCGCGGCGCGGTGCAGTGTGGCAATCTCGTCGTCGCTCAGCGCGCGCACGATGAGCAGGATGGCGCTGGCGCCGGCTTCGCGGGCCTGAAGCACCTGCACCGGATGCACCATGAAATCTTTCCGCAGACACGGCCGCGCCGGCGCGTGCGCGGCGAAGTGCGCGGTCACCGCGTGCAAGTCGCCGAGGTCGCCGCCGAAGTATTTGGCATCGGTCAGCACCGAGAGCGCGTCGGCGCCGGATGCTTGATAACGCTTGGCTTGATCGACGGCGGAGATGCCTTCGCGAATCGTGCCGGCCGACGGCGAGCGGCGTTTGATCTCGGCGATCACGGCCAGTTGCCCGTCGCGGCGGCGGAGCGCCGCAGCGAACGACGGCGGGCGCGGCAACGAGGCGTCGAGCGCCGCCAACTCGGCTTCGGACACGGGGCGGACGAGCGGAGCAATCTCGCTCCGCTTGTGCGCCATGATTTCCGCAAGTTTGTCCATGTGGCCGTATGCAGCGGAAATCCCCGCGTGCTGACAACAATCTTGTGCGCGCGGGCATTCTTGTCTCAGTCAAGGCCCATGAGCGCCATCGACGAACTCCGCGATACCATGGTCAAGCTGCGCGCCGGCTGCCCGTGGGACCGCGAGCAAACCCACGAGTCTCTCACCCGTTGCCTGATCGACGAGGTCAGCGAACTCCTCGACACGATCGACCGCCGCGACCTGCCGCACATGCGCGAGGAACTCGGCGACGTGCTCATCCAGGTCGTTTTCCACGCGCTGATCGCGGAGGAGGGCGGGCATTTCAACTTCGACGACGTCGCGCGCGAAATCAACGAGAAGCTCATCCGCCGACACCCGCACGTCTTCGGCTCCGGCCGGCTCGACACCTCCGACCAAGTCATCACGCAGTGGGAAGCGATCAAGGCGCAGGAAAAAAAGAACGGCCCGGCCTCGTCCACGGCGTTCAAACAAATGCCGCCGCGCCTGCCCGCGCTGACGTTTGCCGAGGCCGTCGCCAAGCGCATCGAGAAGGACCAGCTGCCGGCCGACGGCGTCGTTGACACCGGGCGTGTCGCCTCACTCGCCGCCGGACTCACCGCGGAGAACGCCGGCCGCCAGCTCTTTGAGCTCACCGCCGCGTGCCGCCAGCGCGGCCTCGATCCCGAAATGTCTCTGCGTCTCGAAACCGAACGCGTGATGCGTGATGTCGAAAGCAAAATCCAATCCCGCGTCTGAGCCCGCCGCGCTGCCGGAGGCGGTCGTGCGCGAGTGGCTGACGCCGTTCCTCGACTTCCTCGCGAAGGAGCGGCGTTACTCCGCCTATACCGTCCGGAACTACCGGCAGGCGTTCGAGGACTTCCATGCGTGGCTGCAAACCTCCGGCCGCGGCGCGGGCGATTTCGCTGCGCTCACGCCGCGCGACATGCGCGACTTCGTGATCGAGGCGCAACGCCGCTTCGGGCGCCGCACGCTGCACAACCACGTTTCCGGGCTGCGCTCGTTCTTCCGTTTCTGGATGCAGCGTGGCAAGGTGCCGCGCAATCCGTTCACCGGCGTGCCGCTGCCAAAGCTCGAGAAGAACCTGCCCAAGTTTCTCACCGAGACGCAGGTGGTCGCGCTGCTGAACGGACCGTTGCAGCTGCTCGCGAACCAGGCGCTCGGGGCGGCCGCCGCCTGGCGCGACCGGCTCGTGCTCGAGCTGCTCTACGGCGGCGGACTGCGCGTGAGCGAACTGGTGGCGCTCAACTACGGTGCACTCGACTTCGGCGCCGGCACGGCCCGCGTGCTCGGCAAGGGCCGCAAGGAACGCATCGGCCCGCTCGGCCGCGTCGCCACGGCCGTCGCAAAGAAATTCCGCGACGAGTTCGCCCATCGCAAGGAGGCGGGCGACCCGGTAGTCGTCACCGACCGGCACGCACGGATGCCGGTGCGCGCCGTGCAACTGCTCGTGAAGAAATACCTCGCGCTGGCCGATCTGCCGATGGACCTCTCGCCGCACAAGCTCCGGCATTCCTATGCGACGCACCTGCTGAACACGGGCGCCGATCTGCGCGCGGTGCAGGAACTGCTCGGTCACGCCAATCTCGCCACGACGCAAATCTATACCCACACCAGCGTCGCGCGGTTGAAGGAGATCTACACTCACGCGCATCCGCGGGCGTGAAGATTCCATTTCCAAAACTGCGGTAACGGGCAGCGCTCTCCTGTCTCGGGGAGCGCCCGCGTCTCGCGGGCGCTCCGCGGCGTCCCGCCGACGACGTTCGGAGGTGCCGGCGAGACGCCGACACCGGCACGCGGGACGCGTGCGCTCCACGAGAAGAAAACTGGCCGTTGCCGCGGCAATCGTCGAATCTCTGAGTCCGCGGCGCGGCGGCAAGCGCCGGCCCTACATTGGGCAAACTATTTCAGCGGCAGGCGGACGGAGGTGCTGTTGCCGGGTTCGTCGTAGAGGAGGATTTCGACGGAGGTGGCGCCGGAGGCTTTGGCGTCGGGGAACTCGGCGATGAATTTTTCCTCGCGACCGTCGCGGATGCCGTCGGCGGGATGGGTGACGGCATCGCGCGTGCCGTTGTTCAGCACGAACTCCGCGCCGTCGAGCAGCGAGAGCGCGTCGCGCCCGCTGACGGTGATGATGAGTTTGCCGTCGAGGCGTTGCACGGAGGTGTCGGTGATGGCGGGCGGGGTGCGGTCGATGGTGAGAGCGTCGGTCTCGAAGGTGTGGCTGAGCCGCTGCGGCGCGGGGCGCGGGGCCTGCTCGGCGACCGTGAGGCGCGTGAGGTAGAGTCCCTCGGGGAGCGCGCCGGTCTCGAATTGCACGAACGGATCGCGGGTGTTCACGGCGAGATCGATCCACGCGCCGCTGTTCTCGGGGCGGATGGAAAAGGTGTAGGCGAGCGCGTCGCCGTCGGGATCGCTGACGGTCCAAAAAATCACCTGGGCGCCGGGCGACGGCGTGACTTGGCTGCCGAGGAAGGCGTTCTTGCCGCGCTTGGCCTCGGCTGCTTCGTCCTTGGCGTCGCGGGGGCCGGGGAAGAGCAGTTGGGCGAGGGAAGTCGCGACTGGCGCGGGCGGCTCGGCGGCGGGCACGATGCCGAGGTTGGGCGGCAGGATGCGGAAGTCAGTCAGGACGGGCCGCCGGTCTTGGGGGAGATAGAAGAGGGTGGGCTTGTCGAGCTGGAAGTCGGCGGCACTGCCGGCGACGGTGAGGCGGAGCTTGACGTAGCGGCCGCGCGCGCCGGCGGCGTAGAACGCGCCGTCGCGCGGTTTCATCTCCGTCCACGGCGACCAGCCTTCGAGTTCGTCGCTGCCGTAGTTGGTGCGGAGCTCGAGTTTGAGGGCGCTGAGCTCGAGGCCGCGCAGGCGGCTGAAGCGGAGGTTGCCGATCTCGCCGGGCTGGCCGAGGTCGAGGCGCTTTGATTCGAGTTCGCGGGTGGCGGCCGGGCCGAACGCGAGGAGCGCGAGGCCGGGGGCGTTGTTGCGCAGAGCGAGGAACCGGTCGGGGTCGACCGCCACGAGGTCGCTGAGCTGCGCGGAGGAACTGCCGGCAAAGACGAGCGTGCGGCGCGCGCCGGTATCGTAGCCGAACACGTCGCCCTGCTCGCCGGCGCTGACGAGCAGCCAGTCGCCGCGTTGGGCGAGGCGGTAGAACGACACGAGCGCGCGCGACAGGATGGTCTCGGGCGCGCCGTCGGCCGGGAATTTCACGACGACGCTGCGACCGGTGAAAACGGATTTGGCCGGCTCCTTGTCATCCTTGTCGTCGGTCGGGAGGAGGACGACGGGGCCGCGCTTTGGCATGAGGCGCTCGGCGTCGCCGGGCGAGGCGACGAGCGCGGCATAGAAGCCGCCGTCGGGGGCCGGGAGCAGATCGACGACCTCGGTGTCGCGGTTTTCCTGAAGGAGGATCGGGGGCTCGGCCTTCGCCGGCGAAGTCGCGGACGGGGTGAACGCATAGACGTTGCCGCGCGGGGACGAGCCGGCGACGATGCGGCCGTCGGCGAGGCGGAGCAAGCGGCGGACGTTGCGGTCGCGGATCTCGCCGAAGAGCGTGACGCCGCTGGCGGCGAGGGCCTGGTCGCCGGCGGCGAGGCCCTCCTTGACGCCGCCTTGGGCAAACTGCGCGAGGTCGAGGCGGTAGATTTTCCCCGGATTGCCGGTGGCGACGAGCACGCTGCCGTCGGGCTGGGCGGCGAAATCAAAGACGGAATCGGCCGGCAGCGGCACGCGCGCGAGAATCTTGCCGTCCTGGGCGAGATAGACGGCGGCGGTGGGCGAGGTGCCGATGAGGAAACGGCCGTCGGGCAGCGGCTGCACGGCGAGCGCCTGCGTCTCGGCGACATCGGCGACGGTGCGCGTGGTGTAGGAGTTGTCCCGGGCGCTGAAGGTCACTTCTTCGACGCGGCCGTCGGGGCCGGTGCCGACGAGAAATTTGCCGGCGCTGCGCGGCTTGATCGTCCAGAGGATGTCGCCGAGCTTCGGGCCGGCGAGGTCGGTGAAGACCGGGCCGGCGAGCACGCGGCCGTCGGAGCGGGTGGCGAGGCCCTTGAGGTTGCGGCTGGCGACATCGCGGCCGAAATCGATTTCGAGGGATTTCGTGAGCGGATCGGCGCGGAGGGTCACCACCAAGGAAACAAAGAGAACGAAGAAGCGGAGAGACAGCGTGCGTGGCGAGAAAGAAGAGAACTTCATGCTCGGTGGGGTCAGAATTCGCATAGAAAGGAGTTGGGTGTAGGAGCGGCTTTACGCCGCGATTCAGCTCCGGCATCGCGGCATAAAGCCGCTCCTACAGTTCGTCGCAAGGTTTCAAGGTAACTCAATCGGTGATCTGGAGCGGCCGGCGGAGCTGGACGTTGAAGAGGCGGTCGGGCAACAGATGCGTCTCCCAGAGCGGGACGAGGGCCTCGCGGCGTTGGAAGCGCGCTTCGTCGGCGCCGTGCGCAATGCGTTCGAGCGAGCCGGGCAGCTCCCGGGTCATCGTGCGCTGGTCGGTGAAGACGCGCGTGCGCTCGACGACGGCGAGGTAGAGGCCGTCGCTGCGGCGGACATGGCGGAGGGCGGAGATATAGGCGTCGAAGTTGCGCAACTGCGCGGCAGGCACGGCGGCGGGGTGGCCGCTGAGTTCGTCGAGCGCCGGGCCGGTGGCGAGGATGATCTCAAGATGCTTGCCGGCCCATTCCGGCGGGACCGGGATGTGGGCGAGCAGCTCTTGCGCGTCGCGCTGGAAGCCGCGCCAGCCGACGGTGATCTCGACGGTGTCGCCGGGCGCGGCGGCGGTGCGCGAGAGTTGGAGGGACTCGATGGTGCCGACGGGCGTCTCGGGCATTTCCTCGACGCTGAAGCGAATCCCCGAGGGGAAAGTGCGCTCGTAGGGATTGAAGAGCCAGAGCGAGAGGTTGCCGACGAAGTCGTTGAGGCCTTGGCTGAAACCTTGCGGGCCGGGATAGATCTGGCTGAGTTCGACGGGCTCGACGCCGGGAAAATCCACGGTGGTCGTGACGCGGAAGCCTTTGGAGAAACCGGATTCGTTCGAGCCGAGCACGGCCTGCGCGAGGCCGGTGGCGGCGACGGCGGGGAGGATTTGCTCGTGGCGGACGACCGCGAAATGCAACGGGCGGCGGCCGGGGTTGCCGGGGAACGTGACCTCGACGGGCACCATCTGGGGCTGGCGGCCGATCTCGCCGTAGATGCCGGAGAGACGGTCCTGGCTGAACGTGCCGATGACCGCGCCGGCGTTGCTGACCTTGACGGAATTGAACTGGCTCGGGAGAATCGCGACGACTTCGGCGTTGGCCATCGGGAGTTCCGTGGCGCCGAGGGAGAGCATCGGGTGGCCGAAGGCGAGGATGCGGTTGCCATCGACGCGTGAGACGGTGCCGGTGCCGGCGAGGCTGATGTCGCCCGTGGCGAGCGCGACGGCGACGACATCGCCGGGGCGCAGATGGGGGTGGGGGGCGGGCTGGTCGGCGGTGTCGGTCGAGCCCTGCGTGCTGCCGCCGAGGGCAACAGCGCTCAGGCCGAGCGCGGAAAATTTCGTCTCGAAGAGCGCCGCGACATTCGGCGCCAGCCCGCCGAGGGAGAAGACGGGCTGGAGGGGACGGAAATCGGAGAGAGCGGCGGCGCGCTCGCTGTCGAGGCCCTTGATCGGAATCGGCGCGGGGTTGGAGATCACTTTGCCCGGCGCGGGGAGGGCGCTGATCTCGAGCATGTCGGCGATGGGCGTGAAGCCGGCATAGCGCACGGTCTCGAAGCGCTGGATTTGGTAGGAGAGCACGCCGGCGAGTTTGCCGTCGATGTAGAGCGGGCTGCCGCTCATGCCGGCGACGGCGCCCATGTTCTGCACGCGCGGATCGGTGAGCGTGCAAAGGATCATGCTCTTGCCCGGCCCGAGTGCGTTGCGGACGATCCCGGAGACCTCGACGCCGAACGGCTCCGGCTCCTGGCCCTTGAAGACGGTCCAGACCTCGCCCTTCATGCCGGCCTTGAGTTCGTTCAGCGGCAGCAGCGGGGCGTTGAGCGGCTGGGCGACCAGGGCGGGGGAGAGCACGAAGCAGCAAAGAAACAAAGTCGGAACAAATCCGAAGCGCCGGGGGCTGCTTTTCTGCGTGGGGTTCATGGGGCTGTTAGGATGACGGCGCAGGGCGGCGTTTCTTAGAGCGACTGAATCGCGTCGCTCATGACTTCGCAAGCCCGGTCAACAGCCTTGCCCTCGTGCGCCGTGCTGAGGAAATAGGCCTCGTAGGCGCTCGGCGGCAGGTAAACGCCGCCCGCCAGACACGCGTGGAAGAAACGGCCGAAGACTTTCGCGTCGGAAGTGAGGGCTGTCGCCATGTCGCGCACCGGAGTCGGCGTGAAGAAGAACGAAAACATCGAGCCGGCCTGCGGCGCCTGCACGGGGATGCCTTTCTTCTTCGCGGCAGCGAGGACGGCGTCGCGGACCTGCCGGCCGAGCTGGTCAAGGCGCGCGTAGGGATTCAACTCGTCGAGCATCTTGAGGCTCTCGATGCCCGCGGCCATAGCGAGCGGGTTGCCGGAAAGCGTGCCGGCCTGATAAACCGGGCCGAGTGGCGCGAGGTGATCCATGATGTCGGCGCGACCGCCGAACGCGCCGACGGGCAGACCGCCGCCGATGATTTTGCCGAGGCAAGTGAGGTCGGGGGAGTAGAGCTTAGAGCTGAGAGTTGAGAGCTGAGAGCCGGAGGTTGCGGGAGGTTTTGAGAGTTCGTCGTTGAGCAGGCCTTGGACGCCGGCTTTGTGTAGCCGAAACCCCGTCATGACTTCGTCGAAGATCAGCACGGTGCCGTGCTGCGTGCAGAGCCGGCGAAGGAACTGGAGGTAGCCGTCGTCGGGCTTGATGAAGCCGACGTTGCCGCAGTAAGGCTCGACGATGATGCACGCGATCTGGCCCGCGTTGGCGGCGAAGGCGGCGGTGAGCGCCGCGGTGTCGTTGTAGGGGAGCACCACGGTTTCGCGCGCGAACGCCGCGGGCACGCCGGCGCTGTCGGGATGGCCGTGCGTGAGCGCGCCGGAACCGGCGGCGACGAGAAGCGAGTCGCTGTGGCCGTGGTAGCAGCCGGCGAACTTCACGATCTTGTCGCGCTTGGTGAACCCGCGCGCGAGGCGGATGGCCGACATCGTCGCCTCGGTGCCGCTGTTGCACAGGCGGACCTTTTGGATCGACGGGAAAAATTTCACGATCAACTCGGCCATCTCGACCTCGTAGGGATTGGGCGTGCCGAAGCTCGTGCCGTGCTCGAGTGCCGCGGCGATGGCGGCGCGGATGCGCGGGTGGTTGTGGCCGTGGATGGCCGGGCCCCACGTGCAGACAAAGTCGATCAGCTCGCGGCCGTCGGCGGTGACGAGCGTCGCGCCGTGCGCGGACTTGGTGAAGAACGGCGCGCCACCGACGGAGCGGAACGCGCGCACCGGCGAGTTGACGCCGCCGGGAATGAGCTGCTTGGCACGGGCGAAGAGATTTTCTGAAGTCGTCATGGGAAATTCAGTCGTAGACATCCTTGCGGTGGCCGACGCGCACGACAAGCACCAGCAATCGTTGCTTCTCAATTCTCGCGAGCACCCGGAAATCGGCCACTCGGTATCGCCACAGGCCGTGGAGATCGCCGCGCAGCGATTGTCCAAAGCGGCGGGGATCCTCGGTGGTGGCTAGTCGCGCGCGCAAATACCTGACTATCCTCTGGGCCGCGACCGCACCCAAACGGTGCAGATCACGTTTGGCGCCTTCCTCCAATTCAACGCGCCAGACCAAGCTCACGCTCAACTTCCTCGAGAGTGTAGGTGCGGGACTTGCCGGCATCGAGCCGCTTCAGCCGTTCTGTGGCGATGCGGATGTCGTCCTCTTCCTGCAGGCGATCGAGCAAAGCGGACCGGGCGATGGCCGTCTTGGATGTGCCGCTGGCCTTGGCGAGACGCGCCAATTTGCGATCAGTTGCCGGCGTTAGTCTAAGCGTTACCATGGCGGAACGGTTATTTAGGCGGCACGGTGGCGCAAGGGGAAACACGGCGCGCCGCCGACGGAGCGGAACGCGCGCACGGGCGAGTTGACGCCGCCGGGAATGAGCTGCCTGGCGCGGGTGAAGAGGGATTCGGAATTCGACATATTTTGAACCGCTAATTTTCGCTAATTGACGCTGATCTTTCGGGTGCGGGCAAAGCGTTTCCATTCGAGTTTCTCCCGGCAACCGAAGTTGACGAGATAGCCGACAGGCTTGCCGGTCGCCTTGAGGTAATTGAGCAGTTGCGCCTCGTGCTCGGCGGTGAGCGCCGAGACGGCTTTCAATTCAACGACCAGGTTTTCGGCAACGATGATATCCGGCCGCAGTTTCCGGCGCAGCGGTTTTCCCTTGTAGTGAATGGTCAGTTCGGCCTGCGGTTGAAACGGAAGCGCGCGATCAACCAGTTCAAGTTCGAGCGACTCCTGATAGATGTCTTCGGTATAGCCATTCCCCATGTCGTTATAGACCTCAAAGGCTGCCGCCATGAAGTCGTAACCTTCCTGCTGCATCGGTTCAGTGTTCATAAATTGGGGCGCGATGGGGGCAGACATCAGAAGAGATTCTTTAACCGCTAATTTTCGCTAATTGACGCTAATCCGGAGGGTGCGGAAAACGATTTCCCTTGGGTTCGGGCGGCGCTGATGTTCCGCGCGGTGGGTTCGAGTTTTCAGAAATTAGCGAGAATGAGCGAAAATTAGCGGTTCAAGATTTCGAGAGTGAAAAACGGCGCGCCGCCGACGGAGCGGAACGCGCGCACGGGCGAGTTGACGCTGCCGGGAATGAGCTGTGGGGCGCGGGAGAATAGATTTTTGGAGGCTGATGAGTTAATTTTTTCTGGGTGCCCTTTTTAGGAAGAGCAGACCGGTCCAAAGAAAAAAAGCGAAAAAGATAATACACCCGAAAAAGCCAAACCAGAAGCCACTGGCATCACTCTTTCGAGCTGCGCCAAATATCTTCCCGCTATAGAGCCCAGTAATGGCGGGGATGAATTGAACTAGCGCAAACACGCAAGTGACAACAAAAGCCCAAGGAATTGGCTTTCTCGGGCCTGCCGTAACACGAGCAATCTTCAGCATGACTTTCTCGAATCTCGCATTCATCAGCTCACGTATTTCTGCACGATGGGGATTCGGCGGCCGACGCCGAAGGCGAGGGGAGTGATCTTGAGGCCGGGGGCGGCTTGCTTGCGCTTGTATTCGTTGAGGTCGACTTTGCGCGCGACGTCGTGGACCACGGCGGCGTCGAAGCCGGCGGCGATCAGGTCGCGGCGGCCGAGTCCGTCCTCGATGTAACCCTTGAGGATCGCGTCGAGAACGTCGTAGGGCGGCAGGCTGTCTTGGTCGGTCTGGTCGGGGCGCAGCTCGGCGCTCGGGGCTTTGTCGATGGTGTGGCGCGGAATGATTTCGCCGCGGCCTGCTCGCGACGCCAAGTCGGAGTTGATCCAGCGGGCGAGCGCGTAGACCTGCATCTTGAACACGTCGGAGATGACGGCGAGGCCGCCGCACATGTCGCCGTAGAGCGTGCAGTAACCGACGGCGAGTTCGCTCTTGTTGCCGGTGGTGAGGAGGAGCGAGCCGAACTTGTTGGAGAGCGCCATGAGCAGGAGGCCGCGGGCGCGGGCCTGGATGTTTTCCTCGGCGGCGTCGCGCGGGCGGCCGGCGAAGAGCGGCTGCAGCGTGTGCTCCGCGGCCGCGACGGTGTCGGCGATGGTGAGCGTGTGGTAGGCGATGCCGAGATTCTGCGCGAGAATGCGCGCGTCGTCCTTGCTGTGCTGGCTGGAAATGACCGAGGGCAGGCTGACGCCCATGACGTTGCCGGCGCCGAGCGCTTCGGCGGCGATGACGGCCACGAGGGCGGAGTCGATGCCGCCAGAGAGACCGAGCAGGGCTTTTTTGAAACCGGATTTGTGCGCATAGTCGCGCACGCCGAGCACGAGGGCGTCGTAGATGTCGGCGAGTTCGGGTTGGCGGTAAGTGGGATGGAGGGGAGAGGCGAGAGGCGAGTGGCCAGAGGACGAGGGCCCTACCTCAACCACGCGAAGGTCTTCGCGGAAGGCGGCGAGGCCGGCGATGGTGGAGCCGTCGGCGGCGCACGCGACGCTGCGGCCGTCGAAGAGCAACTCGTCGTTTCCGCCGATGGAATTGCAGTAGACCGTCGGGCACCGGCAAGCTTTCGCTGCGTCGGACACGATGTTGAGACGGGCGTTGTTTTTGACGTTATACCAGGGGCTCGCGGAGACGTTGAGGAGGAGGTCGACCTTCTCCTCGGAGAGCCATTTCACCGGGTCGAGTTCGTAGAGCCGGCGCGTGAGCACTTGCTGCTGCGCCCAGATGTCCTCGCAGATGGTGAGGCCGATGCGCAGACCGCCGAACTCGACGATGGTCGGATGCAAGCCCGGCTCGAAATAGCGGGCCTCGTCGAAGACGTCGTAGGTCGGGAGGAGGATTTTGCGCGCGGAGGCGGCGATGCGCCCGCGATGGCAAAAGGCCGCGGCATTGAACGCCGTGCGGCCGTGCGCGGTGGCGTTGGCCTCGGTGTAGCCGATGACGGCCGGCACCTCGCCGATCTGCGCGGCGAGTTCGCGCGTGGCCTGCTCGACGTCGGCAACGAAACGGCGTTTGAACAGCAAATCGCGCGGCGGGTAGCCGCACACCGCGAGCTCAGGGAAAAGGACGAGCTCGGCGCCGTCGGAAACCAGGGCGCGGTAGGCGGCGAGGATGCGTTGACTGTTGCCGGCGAGGTCGCCGACGGTCGGATTGATCTGGGCAAGGCCGATGCGCATGGGAGGAAGGGAGCAAATTGCGGGTTAGTCGCCGGACTGCAAACCCCAAGCAGGCAAGATCCCGCTAGCCCTCCGCGGAAACCCCGCTACTGTGCCGCGTCATGCCCGAATCCTCACACCGTTCCGCTGCCGGTCAATGCCTAGCGGCAGGCCTTCGTGCCTGCCGGTCCGCCCGGCAGAAGTCGGCAAGCAGGGACGCCTGCCGCTGCTCGCGGTGCGCGATTTTCTCCGCCCATGCCTAGCGCGCGTTTGATCCTCGCCTCGGCCTCGCCGCGCCGGCGCGAACTGCTTGCGCAGCTCGGCGTGCCGTTCGACGTGATGGTGGCCGAGGTCACCGAACACGAAGCGCCCGACTCCGACCCGCGACACCTGGTCGAGCACAACGCCGCGCTCAAAGCCGAGTGGGTCGCGGCGCGCCACCCGGACGCCGTCGTGCTCGGCGCCGACACCACGGTGTTTGTCGGCCAGACCGTGCTCAACAAACCGCGCGACGGCGCCGACGCCCGGGCGATGTTGCGGCTCCTCAGCGGGCGCACGCACACGGTCTTCACCGGGCTGGCGGTGCGGTGCCCGGCGCGCAACCTGCGGCTCGCTCTCGGCGTCGCCAGCGAAGTGACTTTCAAGACCCTCGACGAGGCCGTCATCGAGCTCTACCTCTCCCGCGTCCATCCGTTCGACAAGGCCGGCGGCTACGCGATTCAGGAGCACAGCGAACTCATCGTGGCGGGTTTCCGCGGGTCGCAGACCAATATCGTCGGCCTGCCGCTGGAAGAAACGAAACAAATTTTGACTCGCGCGGGTCTGTTGCGATGATTTCCCCCCAAAGTGCTTAAGCTGCTCCCAACCAAAAAGGCCGGTCCGTCGGTCAGCTCGTCCGACGCGGACCAGGACCCGGTCGGCCGCTCGGTCGAGATCGGCCTCGTCTGCACGATCCTGTTTCACGTGCTGCTGTTCTGGTTGGCACCGCACCTGACGATGACGAAAATTACCGGGACCGGCACCGGCTTCGGCGTCAGGCCGAAGCAGCGCGATTTCAATTTTCAGCTCGCGCCCGGAGACGTGCCGAAGCCGCCGCCGAAAAAAGACCCCACCAAATTCGTCGAGACGAATCCTGATGCGCCTGAGAACACGCCGGACAAGACGGACAACTTTTCCAACCGCAACCAGCAGTCCGCTCAGACCGAGGCGGCCAAGGAGAAAGATCCGGAAAACCGCCCGAGCGTCAAAGGCCAGGACGAGATCAAGTCCGACAACATCGTCACGGGCGAAAAAGCGCCGATGCAGTTGGGCGCGCCGCCGACTCCGGCGCCGTCCGAGAAACAGGAGCAAGACCAGGCCGAGCAAAAGGCCCGCGCCCAACAGACCCCGCTGAGCGGCACGGAAAAATTCGCCGGCAAGTCCGCCGACGGCGTCGCCTCGGAGGTTGCCGAAAGCGACTCGCCCAGCAATCGCGCCGACCGGCTCCAGTTGGGCCGGCGCGACGCGACCGACGCGACCGGCGGACTCTATTCGACGAATGCCGCGAGCAACCGGCCCCAGCCCAGGGCGCGCCCCCGCCTGACTCCGGTCCGCCCGAGCATCCTCTCCAACCGCATCGCGGGCACGCCCAACGTGGGCATCCAGGGCATCGACGCCCGCTGGAGCGAGTATGGCGACTACATGCAGGAGTTCATCGACATCGTCGACGCGCAGTGGCGCCGCATCAACGCCGAGAGCGCGGTGTCGCCGCCGTCCGGCACCTATGTGATCGTCACCTTCAAGCTCAAATCCAACGGCGAAACCGAGATGGTCAGTGTCGATGACGGCCACGCGAACAACAACAAGCCCGCCGTTTATACCTGCCAGGCGGCCATCGAGGCGCGCCAGCCGTATCGAAAGTGGACCGACCAGATGATCGCCGTGCTCGGCGACAGCCAGACGATCACCTTCACCTTCTACTACTATTGAGCACACTCCCCGCAGACTTCTGGACCACGCTGCCGCTGGGCGCCGGCGTGCAACTCCTCACCAGGGACGAGAACGGCCTCGCGGCCTTCGACAAACCCGCCGGTGTGCTCGCGCACCCGAATGAGCCGAAGGACGAGCCGCGCGCGCTGCTGACCTGCCACTACGACGCCGAGGGCGAGTTTTTCAGTTGGCGCGACGCAGCCAACGTCGAGCAGCGCCTCTACCTGCTCAACCGCCTCGATTCCGCCACCTCCGGCGTGATTCTCACCGCCGCGAGCAAGGCGCTCGCCGAAGAGATCAAGAAACAGTTTGCGAAGAAACAGGTGAAACTGCGCGTGCAATGCGCCACCCGGCACTTGCCCATCGTCGGCGACCAGAACTACGGCAATTTCAATCTCAACCGCACCTTCGCCAAGGCGACGCAGAACAAGCGACTCTTCCTGCATTCGCTCGACACGAGCTTCAGCTACGACTTCGCGGGCCGCACTTTTGCCTTCAAGGCGCACGCACCGTTGCCGCGGGATTTCACCTCGGCGCATTGACGCCGTTCTGGCGCAGCCCCGGGCCTCCGTGCCGGTGGGAGGTAACCCGAAATGCTCGGCGGGCCGGGCGTCTGCGCGACCACCGCGAACGAACTCGCCGCGGAATCTCACCGCGGCGCCTCGGAAAAATTTTGCGCAAGGACACCCGCGGCGCTGTGCGGCGGCGTGCCGCCCGTGCCGCCCGCCGGCCCGGTCGTGCGCGCGGCGGTGATGAGGGCGCAGGCGCGTGTGCCGATTCCGTTGCGCCCGCCCGCCGCGATCCGTCCGGCGACTTTCCTGAGCGTCGGGGCCGGGCCGCTGTTCACGATGGACCGCCGGCTGCTCGTCGCCGCGAGGGAAACCGAGCATCCCGGCAGGACGCGCCGGCTTGACCCCCGCGGGAGAGGTGAATCGAGACCGCGTGGCCTCGCGAGCCGGTCGACTCCGATCGACGAGTGAATCTGATTGGCGGAAGGGGAGGGATTCGAACCCCCGGAACCTTGCGGTTCAGCGGTTTTCAAGACCGCTCTAAACAAATTGTAGAAAACACCTGAAAGAACTAATCAACAATAGGTAACACAGTAATTTTGGCGGTTTGGATTTTAGTAAAAACCGCCAAAATAGTGCACATTCTGGCCATAACTGGCCACAATTTTCCGCTTCGAAAGTGGCCCAACCCCAACTTCGGCCTCAGCTAAACCCACCACAAACCGGGCCCGATCCGACGTGACCAACGGTGTCCGAATATAACGGGTGCAAGCTTCGATTGGTCAATACGACCGGACTTCTCCTCACCAAACATTCCGCCAGAAACAGCGTCATGATGAAAACTCGCGAACTAAGAAAAGCCATCGCTCTCAGACCTCGGGACGTCCACGAGCTCTACGGCATCTGTTCGAGCACCCTCCACGGATACTGCACCAACCGCGATCTCGAGCGCCGGTTGCCTTCAATCTTGATTCCCGGTCGGCAAGGCAGGAAGGGCATCAGGCTTATCTTTCAGTCAGAATTGGTGGCTTGGCTTGAGCGCTGGAGAACATGACAGCAGCTCTTCCATAGCCCTGATGACATTTTGCCTGAAATTGAGTTCAACGGAGGGCGAATTCGGGTGCTGTCCGGAACGCCTCACGAGGATGTGCTGGCGTGAGCACCGATCATTTCAAACCGGTTGGCAAACGGTCTTTGATTTTTAGGAAAACTTTCGAGGAAGACGTTTTTCCACAAATGACCGGAGTTTCGCCAAATTCTCGTGTCCGAGTTCGGCGAAAAGTGAACGTGCGTCTAGCCGCAATTCTTTGAATGCTTTCTGGGCCTTTCCCGTTGTGACGACCGCAAGCAGGCGCTCCAGAAATTCGATCAATTTGCGTTCCTCCATCCGTCCCTCGACGACCGCTTTCTGGAGGTCTTCGAGGTAGGCCGGCAGCACTTGCGCAAGGATCACCACGTGCCGGGCGTCTTGCCTCCCAGTTTGTGCAATGTCGGCGACGTTGGCGATTTTCGCCTGCATCAAGGCAATCGGACTCGGCACCTGGACGTGGGTTTCGCCCACTGCGAGGGTGTAAACGGGTTCGCGCAGTTCCTCGTTGCTAACCCCGTGCACGTAGCGGAGCACTTCGATGAGCAGCGGAAGGCCGTTGTGATCTTTGGCAATGACCACTCCGATTTCGTTGGTCGGGGGCTTGACCGGAAAAAATTGCGGCTTGGCGCCGGCCAGTTTGCCCAGCGCCTTCAAAGTTTCCCGGTCGCCGAGCACGTCGACGTCGCGCGAAACGAACGGCGCCAAGGCGGCCGTGCGAGTCCCGTAATACATGGCCCACAGGTTGACGGCCTGGCCGCCCACTAGGAGGACCGGTTCTTTCGTTGCCAGAAGGGGTGCGAAGTCCTCGGGCGGGCGTGGCTCGGCGTCAGACGGCAGCGGTGGCATGGGCAAGATCGAAGTTTACCATCCGGACGGACCGTCGCGGTGAGGCGATGGAATTGCGCTGCTGAATCGCCTGCGGACTCGCCAGCGCCAAGTCGAGCAGCACCTGGTCGAACTCGCGCTGCGCGCGTTTGAAGCGCGCCACTTGCGCCGCGGTTTTGAAAAGGGCCGGCATCCGTGGCGCTTTCTGCCAAACCAACTGCCGGAGGCGCTCGGTTTGAATCGGCTCGGCTGCTCTATTTTTCACCAATTCGCGGGCCGCCTGGCGCAACAACGCCATCACGGTCGTATCTTCCCGACGGGCGATTTCCGCGAGTGCCACCAAGACCGCCTCGTGTTCGGCGAGACTCTGGCGGCGCTTGGATTTTGCAAGTTGGTTCGGCATTGTCTGAAAGGTTGAATCAACCTTATTTCTTCCGCTGCTGGGCGCAAGCTTTTCCATAGCCTTGTGAGGGTCTTCACGATCAGGTGAAAGTCTTCCTCGCGGCAAAGGGTGGGCGCAAAAAGAACTCCAGTGGCCGCCGGTATCGCCCCCGGTGACTCACTTTATCGGTGAGAGGGACACGGGACGAGAGACGGTGGGAAGGAGGCGGCGAGGTAGAAAGCGCACGCCTTTTCCCACTAACGTGTGCGGTTGGGTAGGTGTTCGAGCCCGTCCGGGCCGTGCGGGCTTCGCCCGCCCGCTCCGGAAGAGTGGGGGGAGCATGGTGACTCGAATTCCCTTGCATCAAGCGTCAGTAAAACTATGCAGTTTTCCTGACACGAATGGAATGAGTAATAATCCGCAATCAATTGATAAGCAGATATTGAGGTCAATAAGAGCGATGCGTAGTGCAGCGGCTTATTCTCCGCGGCATTTTTCGTCACTGGGTTCTGCCGCCGCGATCTGGCAGGCCCTGGCCCGTCTGACCAAGGCGGGCAAATTGCGGCGGATTCGGCGGGGTCTCTATGATCTGCCCAAAGCCCATCCCCTGCTCGGGCGCACGGCTCCGGATCCGATGGCGGTGGTCGAGGCTTTGATGAAGGACAGCGGCGCGCAGTGGCAATTTTCCGGGGCCTATGCGGCCAACCGGCTGGGGCTTTCCGAACAAGTCCCGGCCAAGATTCTGGTGCTGACCGATGGCCCGCCGCGCCGGGTGCCGCTCGGTAAGTTGGTGCTGATTTTCCGGCACGCGGCGCCGCGCAATCTGCTGGGCGCAAACCGGCCGGCCGGCTTGGTGATCCAGGCTCTCCGTCATTTGCGCAAAACCGGCCTCGCTCCCGCGCACGTCGACCGGTTGCGCCTGCAGCTTGATCCGGTAACCAAGGCGGAACTGGCCGGTCTCCACGCGCAATTGCCGGGCTGGATGCAGCCAGTCGTCGCGACCATCGCGGCCCCTATCACCCGTTCATGAAAACCGTCATCAGGCTCACGCCCGAGCAGCGCGCGCAGTTGTTCAACGCGGCCGCGCAAAAACTGGGCATCGGGCCCGTGTCCCTCGAGAAGGACTTCTGGGTGTGCTGGACCTTGCGGGAATTGTTCACGCTGCCCGGCATCAGCGAGCACCTCATCTTCAAGGGAGGCACGTCCCTCTCGAAAGTGTGGCGGGTCATCCAAAGATTTTCCGAGGATATTGACGTGTCCCTGAGCAAGGAATGGCTCGGCTTTGGCGGCACCGGCGACCCCGAGCAACAGTCCTCGCGGAAAAAGCAGGAGCGGAAAATTGAAGAACTGGCGGCCGCCTGTGCCGCCAAAGTCCAGGGCAACTTGCTGCCCGAGCTCCGGTCGCGGGCGAGGGCCGCCTTGGGTGAGCACGGCTGGTCGATGGTTGTCGCCGCGGACGATCCGCAGGAACTGCATTTTCGCTATCCGACTTCACTGCCGGCCATGGCGGGCACCGACTATATTGCCCGCGAGGTGAAAATCGAATGCGGGGCGCGTTCCGATCCGTGGCCGGCCGAAAACCGGACCATGCAGCCTTACGTCGCGGAAGCCTATCCGGACGAGATCCGGGACGCCACGTTCACCGTGCGCGCGCTGGCGATCGAGCGGACGTTTTGGGAGAAGGCGACGATCCTGCATGCCGAGGTCCATCGGCCGGCCGAGAAAGCCATGCCCGGAAAATATTCGCGTCACTACGCCGACCTCGCGGCTTTGGCGGACCATCCGGCGGCGGCCCACGCGATCACGCGGGACGACTTGCGCGCCCGGGTGGTCGAACACAAGCAGGTGTTTTTTGCGAGCGCGTGGGCTCGGTTCGAGACGGCGGTTCCGGGGACCTTCCGGCTGATCCCCTCGGCGGAGCGACTGGCGCAGATGGCCGCCGACTATCAGGAAATGCAGATCATGTATTTCGGAGAACCCGTGCCTTGGCCGGAGATTGTCGCGAGACTCAAAACGTTGGAGTCAGCATTGAACGCAACGCGGCCGAGCTGATGGCTGGCGGACCGGTCGGCCGACTGCGGTCCCGGCTAGCGCCAAATGGTGTTTCGCCATTTGACGTAACGCCGTTTGACGTAGCGCGGTCCCGTCCGGGTCGGCCGTGCTTCGCCCGTCCGCCCCGGAGTGGTGGGAGAGCATGGCAACTCGAATTCCCCTGACTCCGGACGATGAAAGAAACGTCCTCCACGCGATCAGCGGCTGGAAGCTGCGCAATCGCTGCCTGATCGAATTTGGTCTGCGGACCGGATTCCGGGCCTCCGAAATTGGCTCGCTCACCATCGGACAAATTTGGAACGGCACGCGGGTCCGCGATGAGGTCACAATTTCCCGGCGCTATCTGAAGGGTGGCCGCGGTCTACACCGTCAAGGCGTGCGCTCGCGCACGGTGCCTTTGGCGCCAGCGGTTCGGACGCTCATTCACGATTACATACAGGAGAGACTGCGGAGGAATCCAAACCTCGCTTCGCACGAACCAGTTTTTCGGAGCACACAGACGGCGGGCGGCATCGGACGTTGGATGATCAATGCGCTCGTCAAGCGAGCCTGTGCGCAGGCCGGGTTGCCTCAGAATGGGCGCTACGGGAGTCACACTTTAAGAAAATCATTCGCCCAGCGAATTTATCGCGCGACCGGTCACGATATCAATCTCACGCGGGCGGCCCTTGGGCATCGGGACATTGCGACCTCGCAACGCTACCTGACCGTATCGGAGGACGAAATCCGCGCTGCGATTTTGGCCGTCGCAATCTGAGAGTCGGGAACCTCCCCGACTAAGAAACAAAATTCCGCCGCTCCCAAAGTGGCTGGGTCCAAAGACCAGGAGTAAACCCTTCTGGAAGGCAACGCTGGCGGTCGCCCTCCACGGGGCCGCCGGCGTTGTTCGGCTCGTGGACGGACCAAGGCGCCGAAAAATCAAACTCATCGGGTGGATGAATTCGCCCCTCTCAAATTTATGCCTTTCCTAAAAATGGAAAACGCCGCGCAAGAAAATCCGCTGGCCCTGACCGACACCCAGCACGAAATCTGTGATGCGCTCCGCAATCACGCGTTGCTGCACTACGGCTTTCTGGGCGACATCACGGGCGAAGCCGGTCTCAAACCGCGCTGCTATCCGCTCTTGGCCGGGCCCACGGGCGCCGGCAAGAGCATGCTGGTCGAGCGCGTCGCGCACCAACTGGGTGCGGTATATTTTCGCGTCACCTATGGCGAGTGGATGCCGCACGGCGTGCGCGAGCCGGCGGTGCCCACGATGGTTCGCTTGGCCCGGCTGTTGGCGAAGAACTCGCGGGTCGTCGTGCATGTCGACGAATTGGACAAATGGATCTCGGGCGCCCACGAGTGGGGTCGCTCCCTTTCCACGGATCTCTGGAATTTGTTGGACGCGAAAATTTCGTGGGAGCAGGCGCGTGCGCTGAACCCTGCGGCGAAAGAAGTCCCCGCCGGGGGAACGAATTTGCCCGCAGAAGAAACCGACGCGGAATCTTTCGTCCCCGCCAACTTCACGCGCACCGAGCACATGTGGATTGTCGGGTCGGGCACTTGGCAGGATATCTTTGATCGCCGGGCGGCCCGCGCCATTGGGTTTAGACCCAAGGGCGCGTCC
>JACQFT010000023.1 GCA_016199925.1 Opitutia bacterium
CACGGATAGAGGCGCGGCGGGCCCGAGCCCGCGGCAACGGCTCGGACAAATGGGCCGGGCCGCGCAAGGCTGGACGCGACGATGACGCCGGCGCCGGGCCCTTGAACCACGCGGCGACCTGGCCGATGGCGCGTTGAGAGTGGGAGAACGAGGGCACGGGAGTTTTCATGCGGGTTTGATTTTCTTGACGGCGATCAGTTCGCGCACGACCTGGCGGTCGTCGAACGGCACGACGGTGTCGGCGAATTCCTGGTAGGTTTCGTGGCCCTTGCCGGCGATGAGCAGGCAGTCGCCCGCGCGGGCGGTGTCGAGCGCGAGGCTGATGGCGCGGCGGCGGTCCTCCACGAAGGCGAGGTTGTCGGCGTGTTTCAGGCCCGTCTGCATGTCGGCAAAAATCTGCGGGAGGGCTTCGCTGCGCGGGTTGTCGGCGGTGGCCCAGGCAAAGTCGGCGAACTCCTGCACGGCGCCCGTCATCAGCGGGCGCTTGGTGCGGTCGCGGTTGCCGCCGCAGCCATAGACGACGAGGAGCCGGCCGGGCGTGATCGGGCGCAGCATGGCGAGAGCGTTGCGGAGGGCGTCGTCGGTGTGCGCGTAGTCGACGAGGACGTTGTAGGGCTGGCCCTCCTCGATGCGCTCCATGCGGCCGGCGACGCCGGCGAAACTCCGGAGCCGCGCGGCGACGACCTGGAGATCGCGGCCGAGTGCATAGCACGCGGCAAAGGCCGCGAGGAGGTTGCTCGCGTTGTAGCGGCCGAGGAGCGGGCTCTCGATCTCCATCGCGCCCTCGGGCCAGACGAGGCGCAGTTGGGTGTTCTTGAAATTCAGCCGGAGGTTCTCGGCGCGGATCAGCGCGTCGGGCGCTTCGCCGAAGGTGACGACCTTGAGGTGCGGGGCGACGGCGGCGGCGAGGCGGCGGCCGTAGGCGTCGTCGAGGTTGATCGCGGCGGCTTTGGGCGCGGCGCCGGTGGCGCCGGAGAACAGGCGGGACTTTACCGCGAAGTAGGCGTCGAGCGTCCGGTGGTAGTCGAGGTGGTCGCGGGTGAGGTTGGTGAAGACGGCGACGCCGAGCTGGAGGCCGAGCACGCGGTGCTGGTCGATGCCGTGCGAGCTGACTTCCAGCACGGCCTGGCGGCAGCCGGCGTCGCGCATCTGCGCGATCAGGCCGAAGAGGTCGAGCGACTCGGGCGTGGTGCGATAGGACGGCACGACGCGCGCGCCGAGATCGTAGCTGACGGTGCCGAGGAGGCCGACGCGCTGCGCCGGCGTGGCGATGAGGTGCTGGAGGAGACTGGTGACCGTGGTCTTGCCGTTGGTGCCGGTGACGCCGACGAGTTCGACGGCGCGGTCGGGAAAGTTGAAGTAACGATGGGCGACGCGGGCGAGGGTCTGCCGGGCGTCGGCGACGTGGAGGTAGGTGACGCGGGCCGCGGTGCCGGTGGGGATTTTCCCGGCGACGATGCCGACGGCGCCGCGCTGGATCGCTTCGTCGATGAAGGAAGCGCCGTCGGTGCGGCGGCCCGGCAGCGCGAAGAACAGATTGCCCGGCATCACGCGGCGGCTGTCGAGCGCGAGGCCGGAGATGGGGCGGTCGAGGTCGCCCTTCGCCGCGAGAATCTCGCCGTCGCGGAAATAGTCGGAGAGTTTCGGGGCCATTTGGAAAATTCTCCGGTGGAGGCGGTCGGCGGCGCGGGTGCGTTTTTGGGGGAGGGAGCGGAACGCGGCGACGAGAAGGTGGTTGGGGGTGAGGTAGCCGATCACGGGGCACCTCCGTTGAGGGCGAAGAAGCGCGGGGCGGCGGGCCGGACGGGCTGGATGTCGTAGTATTGGATGAGCTGCTCGGCGATGTGCTTGAACGCCGGGGCGGAGACGACGCGGCCGTAGGCGGAGCCGCCGGGGACTTTGGCGTCATCGACGATGACGGAGAGGACGAGCTGCGGACGGCTGGCGGGGAAGAAGCCGACGAAGGAGGCGACGTGGCGGTTGTTCACGTATTTGCCGTCGACGAGTTTTTGCGTCGTGCCGGTTTTGCCCGCGACCTCAAAGCCGGGGATCTCGGCCACTTTGCCGGTGCCCTCGGTGACGACGCGGGTGAGCAATTGCGCGAGCAGGGCGGCGGTGCTGGGCTTGAGGACCTGGGTGCGTTTTTCGGGGGCGAAGGTGCGGACGACGGCGCCGGAGCTGTCGCGGATTTCCTTGATGATCTCCGGGCGGAGGAGCGCGCCGCCGTTGGCGACGGCGGACATCGCGAAGTGGATCTGGAGCGGCGTGGCGGCGATGGCGTGGCCCATCGGCATGCGGGTGATGGTGAGGCCGTCCCACTTGGCGGGCGGCTCGAGGATGCCGCGCACTTCGCCGCCGAGCGGGAAACGGGTGGACTGGCCGAAGCCGTAGGCGCGCGCGTAGGCGTAGAATTTGTCCTCGCCCATCAGCATCGCGAGTTGCGCGGCGCCGCGGTTCGACGAGTGGGCGACGATGTCGGCGACGCTGAGCATCCCGAAGGGCTCGTCTTCCTTCGGGAGTTTGCGGTCCCGGCCCTTGTAGTTGATGACTGTTTTGCCGCAGTCGAACATGGTCTGCGGGGTCACGAGCCCCTGGTCGAGCGCGGCGCCGGCGGCGACGATCTTGAAGGTCGAGCCGGGTTCGACGATGTCGGAGACGGCGTTGTCGCGGAGGGCGTCGAGCGTGGCCTGGTTAAAGTGGTTCGGGTCGAAGCTCGGGTAGTTGGCGAGGCCGAGGATCGCGCCGGTCCGCGGATCGCTGACGATGATGGTGGCGAAGTGCGGGCTGTATTTCGCGGCGAGGAGCTTCAGTTCGTCCTCGATGATGTGCTGCACGACGGAGTCGATGGTGAGCACGACGTCGTTGCCGTCCTGCGCGGCGACTTCGCGCGAGCGGAACTGCGCGAGTTCGCGGCGGGCGCCGTCCTTCTCGGACTCGATCCAGCCGTCCTGGCCCTTGAGGTAGAGGTCGAGGCTGTGCTCGGCGCCGGAGACGGGCGTGCCCTCGCGGTTGACGTAGCCGAGGAGGTGCGCGGCGAGCTGGCCGGCGGGATAGACGCGCTTGTAGTCGCGCTGGCCGTAAACGCCGCGGATCCCGAGCGCGAGCACGCGGTCGTAAACCGACTCCTCGACTTCGTCGGTGAGTTTCACCCAGCGGAGGCGCTTCGCCTTCGCAGGCTCGCCGGCGGTGGCGAGCGCGAACCGGCTGGCGGTCTGGCCGCGGCGGAGGAGCGCGGTGACCTGCGCCGGCGGGAGGTCGAGGAGGCGGGCCAGTTCGCTCCACTTCGGCTCGTCTTCGCGGCGGAGCATTTCCGGGTCGGCGCCGAGGACGACGAAGGAGCGGCTGGTCGCAAGGACGTTGCCGTGCGCGTCGAGAATCGTGCCGCGGCGGGCGTGCTCGACGACGAGCTGGCGGCGGGCCTTCTCGACGTATTTCAGGAGGTCGTCGCGGTCGATGACGTGCAAGAAGACCAGCCGGAGGGCGACGAGCCCGAAGCAGGCGAGCACGCCCGAGGCGACCAGAAGCATGCGGCGGTTCGAGGCGAAACCCTTCGACATGGTCAGCGTTGGTAGGAGGCGGCGACGACCTGGAAGCTGACGGTGCCCGCGCCGGCGGCGGCAAAAATCTCGCGGCTGCGCTTCGAGGCGAGGCGCAGTTCGGGCGAGAGGGCGACGCGCTCGACTTGCGGCTCGCGCGGGGCGACGAGGCCGAGGCGCATGGCCTGGTTCTGCCGGAGGAGCGCGTCGGGGTTGAGCGCGGTGGCGACATCGGCGTTCACCTCGTCGAGGCGGCGCTCGACGTCGGCGAGGCGGGACTGGAGCACGCGGCTGCGGTTGGCGGTCTGGAAAATTTCCTGGCGCACCCACACGGCGCCGAGGCCGAGAGTGCCGGCGAAGACGAGCAACAGCAGCGTGAGAGCGAGGAGCTTGCTGACGAGGGCGTTGGCAGGAGGCGGTTTCATGGGACGATCAGAGTTTGCGGAGGACGCGCAATTTGGCGGAGCGACTGCGGGGATTGGTGGAAATTTCGGCGGCGGACGGCGTGAGCGGCTTGCGGGTGAGCGGCTCGGCGAGCTTCACGCGGAACTGCTGCGGCGTGGCGTCGTTCGAATCGACGGGCTGGCCGCAGACCTGGCGGAAAAATTGTTTCACCGGCCGGTCTTCGAGCGAATGGAAGCTGATGACCGCGAGCACGCCGCCGGGGGCGAGCTTGGCGAACGCCGCGGGCAGCGCGCGCTCGACGGCACCGATCTCGTCGTTGACGGCGATGCGGATGCCCTGGAACGAACGCGTCGCGGGATGGAGGCGGCTCTCGCGCCGGGCGGCGGCGGGAATGGCGTCGGCGATCAGGGCGGCGAGCGAGGAGGTGCGTTGGAGCGCGCCGGTGCCGCGGGCGCCCTCGAGGGCGGCGACGACGCGTTTCCAATTCTGTTCCTCGCCGAAATCGCGGATGGCGCGCACGAGCGCATGGTTCGACGCCTGCTCGAGCCACGCGCTGGCGGGCAGGCCCTCGCGCGGGTCCATGCGCATGTCGGCCGCGGCGTCGTGGCGGAAGGCGAAACCGCGCGCGCCGTCGTCGAGTTGGAACGAGGAGACGCCGAGATCGAAAAGGATGCC
>JACQFT010000093.1 GCA_016199925.1 Opitutia bacterium
CGGCGGCAGCCAGCGCGAAGAACGCCTGGCCGAACTCCGCGCCGGCATGATGCTGCACCGCCTCGACGAGAAAAATTACTGGTGGTATCTCGACCTGCGCCGCTACGGCAGCGTGCCGCACGCGGGCTTCGGCCTCGGCTTCGAGCGCCTGCTCATGTTCGTGACCGGCGTCGCCAACATTCGCGACGTGATCCCCTTCGCCCGCACCCCGGGCTCGGCGGAGTTCTGAAACAAGCCCCCTCGGGTATTTGACGAAACGTCATGCAACTCACGGCCTCATCTTTGCCCGGGGAGCGCGCGCCTCTCGCGTGCTGGTGTCGGCGTCCCGCCGGCACCACCCAAGATCCCCGGGGCACGCCCCGAGGCATTCGACCGATCCCCTCGCCCCTCACGACCGTCGCTTCGCCTGGGAGGGATTCTGCCGGCCGGCAGAATGTCGTCCGTTTTTTCTCCATCCGCGGGCCGGACGGAGCCGGCCCCTCCTCCCAAACCAAGCAGGAACTCGCCCGCCGCGGCGGACAAGCTCCGGCGGACCGGACCCCTTGCAAATGACCGCACCCTCCTCCGCGGCGACCGCCCTCGCGATGCCGGCCGCGGCCCGGCAACTGATCGCGCGTTTCCGGATGGAGCCGATTCCCCACGAGGGCGCGTGGTTCGCGCCGACCTACCGGAGCAGCGAGCGCGTCACCGTCGCCGGCCCGGCGCTGGAACCCGGCGCGCGCAGCGCCTCCTCGGCGATCTACTGCGTGCAGACCCGCGCGGATTTCTCGGCGCTGCACCGGCTCGCGACCGACGAACTCTGGCACTTTTATGACGGGTGCCCGCTCGAGCTGCTGCTGCTCCATCCCGACGGCCGCGGCGAAACCGTCGTGCTCGGCCGCGACGTCGCCGCCGGCGAACACCCCCAGTTCCTCGTGCCGCACGGAGTGTGGCAGGCGGCGCGCCCGCTCGGCGGAGACGAAGCGTGGACTTTCCTCGGCACCACCCTCGCCCCCGGTTTCGAGGCCGCCGATTTCGCCATCGGTTACCGCGACGAACTGCAGGCACGCTATCCGGCCCTGGCCGCGAAGATCGCCGAGTTCACCCGCCCCCCGCACCTGCACCGTCCGCCGACCCTGTGATTTTCCGCCGCGGGCCGCGGCCTCGCCCCGTTCACCCACGGCACTGGCAAAGAACCCCGGGCAAGCCCCCGAGGCATTTGACCGATCCCGGCGCAACTCACGACCCGAGCTGCGCCTTGGAGGGATTCTGCTGGCCGGCAGAATGTCGTCCGTTTTTTCCCCGTCCGCGGACCGGACCGGGCTGGTCCCTCCACCCAAGCCAAGCCGAAGCTCGCCCGCCGTGGCGGACAAGCTCCGGAGTATCGGACCCACCGCGAACGAACACCTCGCGGCCCGGGCGCGACGTCGAGCGCGACGTGACCCCGCGCTGCGCCGCTCCGGGCTCGGCCTTAAGGTCTGGCGCCCTCTCGCCACCGGGTTCCTCAGCGGCCAATACACCCGCGATAATCTGTCCGCCCCCGACCCCCGGTTCTCCGGCTCCGACCTTCCGCCGTTCGGCAAGGAGACCGGCATCGCGCTCGTCGAACGCCTGCGCCGGATCGCGCTCGCTCACCGCGCGAGCGTCGCTCAGACGGCCGTCGCCCGGCTGCTCGCGCGAGCCGCGGTGAGCAGCGTCATCCTCGACGCCTCGAAACTTCCCCGGCTCGAAGAAAACCTCGGCGCCGCCGGAGTCCGCTGGGCGCCGACGAACTGGCGGAGCTCGACCGCGCCACCGCCCTCGCGCCCGCGGATCCGAACTGGTTCAGCGAGTGCACCGCCATCGACCGGCCGCTCGCGAGCGCATTGCCGCGCGCGTGACGCGGTGCGTCCTGTTGCCGGCCGGGATCGCGCAGTTGCTCCGCTCGCGAGCGCGCTGCCGTGCTCGGGACGCGGTGAGCCCCGGGCGCGGCACCCGGCGACGAGCCCGCCTCGTGCCCGCGCCGGTTCGTCCGCGTTGCGCGGGGCCCCGCGTTCGACGGGGGCCGGCGCGCCCCGGTCCGTGGCACAAGGCTCCCCGGCCCCTCCACCCGTCCGCTCCCGCCGCCCCCGCAACGCCCCCGACCCCCCGCCGCCCCCCGGCGAAGTGTCATATAATACGTGACACTTCCCGCTGCGGCTCCCGGGCAGTGTCAACTATTATATGACACTCGGCCGGTCGTGGACTTCGCGCCGCCGCGCCTATTCCGCCCGCAACAGACTTGTCAGATCGACCTTGGTCGCCCGCCGCGCCGGCCACCAGCAGGCCGGCAACGCGACCACGAGCAGCAAGAGACCGACGACGCCGTAGGTGAGCGGATCGTGCGCGCTGGTCTCGAAGAGCAGCGTTTCCAGAAAGCGCGCGAGCGCCCACGTCGCGGCCAAACCAAGGCCAACTCCCAGCGCCACCAACGCCAGCCCACTCCCGAGCACGAGCCGGTAGATCGACCGCGGCGTCGCCCCGAGCGTCAGCCGGATGCCAAACTCTCCGCGACGTTGCGCCACCGAATAAGCCATGGTCGCGGACACGCCCGTCGCGGCCAGCAGCAGCGCCAGCCCCGCGAGCACTTGCAACAGCGTCAGCGCAAACCGCTCGCTCGCGACGGCCCAACCGCGCTCCTCCGCGAGCGACGCGATGCGCGTGACGGCAAGCTGCGGATCCACCGCATAGATCGCCCGGCGGATCTCCGCCTGAAATTTCGCCCCTGGCGCGCCCGCCGTGCGCACGAGCACCTGGTCCACCGACCAGCCCTGCGCCTGCCAATACGGGAAATAGCAGCGCGGCTTGGGCCCTTCGCGCTGCGCCCTCATGTCTGCCACCACGCCGACAATTTCCCATTGCGTCCCGGGCCCTAACGCCAAGCGCTCCCCCAGCGGACTGCGGCCGGCGAAATAGAGCCGGGCCATCGTCTCGTTGATCACGAGGGCCGGCGGATCCGACGGCCGCCTTCCCGCCAGGGAGCGCCCCGCGCGCAACGCTACGCCGAGCGTGTCGAGAAATTCCGGCGAGACGGGATTCGCCTGGGCCTCGAGCACGCCGCCGACGCCGACATCAGTCCGGCCGACGATCCGAAATTGGTGCGGATAGTAGAAACTTGGAGTGATGGTTCCTGCCAGCCCCACGCCTCGCACCCCGGGCACCGTAGCCAGCCGTTCCAGAATCTGCCGGCGTTGTTCGGCCACGAGTGCCGGCTTCGCGCCGCCAGTCGCGGCCCGGGCAAGGACCACCCCGAACCGGTGCGAGAGTTCGTATCCGGGCTTCGTTTGTGCGATCCGCGCGTAGGTCCGCACCATCAGGCCCGCTCCCGCCAGCAGCACGACGGCGAGCGCCGCCTCCACCACGACCAGCCCGCCGCGCAACCGCCGGGTGCGCGGACTTTCCCCGCTGGCCTGCGAGCCGTCCTTCACCGCGTCGTTGAGATTCATTCGGATCGCCTGCCACGCCGGCCCGAGCACCACCGCCAACCCGGTCAGCAAACCGAGGGCCGCGAGGAAGCCGGCGCTTTCCCAACTCAGCGTCACGTTTTTCCCCCAACGGTCCCCGCCACCCGGCACCGCCGCCAGCAACGCCGGCATGAGCCACTTCGCCACGAGCAACCCGAGCGTAATCGCACCCAGCGACAACAGCAGGCTCTCCCACAGCAACGGCCGGACCACGTCGCGCCGCCGTGCGCCGAGCGCCAAGCGGACGGCGATCTCGCGCCGGCGACCGATCACGCGCACGAGCATCAGGCTGCCCGCGTTGACGCACGCGATCAGATAGAGAAACCCGATCGCCGCCACGCCGGTCCATTGCATCCGCCGGTAAGGCTTCGTCCAGACATTGTCCAACGGGGCCATGATCGCGGAGACCACCGCGGCGAACTTCTCCATGTATTTCGCGTAGGGTTTGCCCGCCTCCGGATGCATCGTCCGCAGCTCCGCCTCCGCCTGCGCCGCCGTGACGCCCGGCTTCAGCCGCCCGATGGTCTGCATCAACGAGAAGGCGCTCCTGTCGTCCACGACCGCCGGCATCATGAACGGCAGAAAAATATCCTGCCCGCCCATCAATCCGGCCGGTGCCACAAAATCTGCCGGCAGCACGCCCACGATGCGACAGTTCCGCTCGTTCAACCGCAGCGAGCGCTCCAACACCGCCGGATCAGCCCCCAGCCGGTCGCGCCAAAATTTGTCGCTGACCATCGCCGCCTCGTCCACCCCCGCCCGGCCGTCCTCCGGCAAGAAAGTCCGCCCGCGCGCCGGCACGACGCCCAACAGTGAAAAGTAGTCCGTCGTTACCCGGCTGGCGAAGATACCCTCGGGCTCGCCCCCGAGCACGAGGTTTACCGCTTCGTAGGTCGCACCCGCGACGCCCGAAAACGACTTCGCCGCGCGATATGCGGCGAAGCCCAGCAAGAACGGCGGCTGCGTGCCGCTCGCCCCCACTCCGGTTTCCGCCACCTCAACGCGCATCAGCCGCCCCGCGTCCAGATACGGCGTCCGCGGAAACAAGGAGCGCGCGAACAGGCTGTAGAAGCCTGTCGCCATTCCGATGCCAAGCGCCAACGTCACGATCACCGTCACCGTATAACCGGGCGCACGCCGCAGCGCACGCAGAGCGGACCTGAGTTCGAAAAACATGGGAGTGGTGAGAGAGCTTGGCCCGCCCGGCTCGTGCGACAGACAAGACCTCCAGCAGTTGTCTGCCAACACGTTTTTTCCCGCCGGGTTGGCCAAATCATCGGGCGCCGCGCCGAGAAATTTCGCCTGACGGTGCGCCCAACCCGGATGTTTCACCCTCACAATGTGGGAGCGGCGAACCGTCTGCCCCGTGGAGAGGGGCGCCCCCGCCCCGGTCTGCGGGCGAAACGCGGCGAGCACGCCGCCTCCCCATGAAATATCCGGGTTATCGAGAATCGCACCACACCATAGACTGACCGAGACGCGGCGCAATTCCCGGGGAGCGCACACGTCTCGCGTGCTGGTGCTGGCGTCCCGCCGGCACCTCCGAAAGTCCCCGGCGAGCCGCCGAGGACAGCCTTCGGGACGCAGGCGCTCCCCGAGAACGGAACGGCATCAGTCTATTGCGCGAACCTCCATAGAGCCGGCGCGGCGCCGGCCCGCACTGCGCCGGCAGAATTTCCCGCCGCCGGGAGCGAAGACTGATTGCACCGCGACGGGCGAACCGTATGACATTGCTTCCTATGGCCGCCGCCAAAACCTCCCGCGCTTCCTTCGCCACTCCGCTCCGCATCCTCACCGCCGTGCCGGTGTGCGACGGACACGACAGCGCCGTCACCACCATCAACATCGAGCTCGCCCGCCACGGCCTCGAGGTCATCTACCTCGGCTACCACCAGGCGGCCTCGGCCATCGTTCGCGCCGCGATTCAGGAAGACGCCAACGTCGTCGGCATCTCGTCCTACAACGGCGGCCACATCGTCTTCTTCAAGGAAGTCGTCGATCAGCTCAAGAAATCCGGCAACGGCGACATCCCGGTCTTCGGCGGCGGCGGCGGCACGATCACCCACGGCGACGAGCGCCTGATGAAACGCCAGGGCACCGACCGCATCTTTTTCGCCGGCACCCCGCTCGACGACATCATGAATCTCGTCAAGCGCGACTACGCCCGCGATGCGAAGCCCAACGCCAAGTTCAAGGGCGACCGCGCCCTCGCCCGCGCGCTGACCATCGCCGAGGAGAACGCCATGACTGTAGGAGGGGATTACTCGAAAACATCGCGGCCTAAAGCCGCTCCTACAGTTCAGAAAACTGGCAAAGCTCCCGGCTTCGTCCTCGGCGTGGCCGGCCCCGGCGGCGCCGGCAAATCCACGCTCATCGACGAGCTCACCTCGCGCTTCCTCCGCTCGAATCCCACCGGCCGCATCGCCATCCTCGCCAACGACCCCTCGCACCCCGACACCGGCGGCGCGATCCTCGGCGACCGCGTGTCCGCCATCTACGCGCAGGACGACCGCGTGTTCTTCCGCTCCCTCGCCACGCGCGGCAACCTCACCGGCCTCTCCGCCTCGGCGCCCGCGGCCATCGACATTCTGAAAAAGTCCGGCGAGTTCGACCTGATCCTCGTCGAGTCCGTCGGCGTCGGCCAGGAGAGCGACCCGTTCGGCATCTTCGGCAAAGCCAAGAAGCTCGTCGACGCCTCGCTCTTCGTCCTCGCGCCCTACTACGGCGGCCTGATCCAGCTCCAGAAAATCGCGCTGCTCAACGGCGCCGATCTTGTCGCGCTCAACAAGTGCGATCACCCGATGGCGCACACCGCCCGCGCGGAGATCCAGGCGCGCCTCGACCAGAACGGCAAAGACCAGATGCTTTACCCGACCACCGCCGCCAAACACTTCGATCCCGGCGTCGACCACCTCTTCGCCGCCATCGCCACGCTCGCCGCGAAAAATTCCTAACCCTCCTTCAATCCCTCCGACCCGATCTTTCTCTTCCTCTTAATCTTTCTCTTTCTCCCTCTCGGCTCCCCTCTGGAAACGAATAAAACCCGAGAGAAAGAGAAAGATTAAGATTACGAGAAAGATTCCCCTTCCGCTTCTCTCACCTCTCACCTCTCACCTCTCACCTCTCACCTCTCGCCTCTCACCTCTCGCCTCTCGCCTCTCACCTCTCACCTCTCGCCTCTCTCCCCCATGAGCTCCCTCGGTCGCATCGCCGAATCCGTCGATCACTACAACGCCCACGTCGCCGCCGAAGTCGCGCGCGCGCGCACCGACAAAAAATTCGCCGCCGAACTCCGCGCCCGTTGGGCCAAGGTCCAGGCGTCGGTCGAGACGACCAAATCGCCCACCGGCACCGCCCTCCCGCGCCTCGCGTTGCCGCAGACCGACGAGCCCGGCGCGATCGCCGAGTATCTGCTCGGGCAGGGCCTGCCCGGAGAGTTCCCCTACGCCAACGCCGCCTACCGCGAGATGTATCTCGACAAGGGCAGCAGCGGCGAGGAGCCGATGCGCCTCTTCGCCGGCCTCGGCCTCGCGGAGGACACCAACGAGCGTTTCCACTACCTGAGCAAAAACCAGAAGAGCCTGCGCCTCTCCACCGCGTTCGACGGCCCCACGCTCTACGGCATGGACTCCGACGCCGAGGGCGTGCTCGGCAAAGTCGGCGAAGGCGGCGTCGCCATCGACACCGTCGAGGACATGGAGCGGCTCTTCGCCGGCTTCGACCTCACGCGCAAGGACGCCTCCGTTTCCATGACGATGAACGCGCCCGCGCCCGTCATCCTCGCGATGTTCATCGCCGCCGCCAAACGCCGCTTCGGCGCCGACTGCGTGCCGAACCTCCGCGGCACTATCCAAGCCGACATGCTCAAGGAAGTGCAGGCGCAGAACGAAGTCATCTTCCCCATCGACGCCTCGCTGCGTTTCCTCTGCGACATGATCGAGTGGTGCGTGCCCAACATGCCGCGCTGGTATCCGGTTTCGATTTCCGGCTACCACATCGCCGAGGCCGGCGCCACGCCCGTGCAGCAAGCCGCGTTCACGCTCTCCAACGGTTTCACCTACGCCGAGCTGCTCAAAGCCCGCGGGTGCGACGTCAACGAGTTCGGGCCGCGCTTCTCCTTCTTCCTGGATTGCGGCCTCGACGTCGAATACCTCGTGCTCGGCCGCGTGTGCCGCAGCATCTGGGCCATCGGCATGAAGGAAGTTTTCGGCGCCAACGCCAAGGCGCAGGCCCTCAAGCTCCACACGCAGACCTCCGGCCGCTCGCTCATCGCCGCCGAGTTCCAGAACAACCTCACGCGCACCGCCGTCGAGCTGATGCTGGCCTACATGAATTACAGCAATTCGTGCCACTCCAACTCCGCCGACGAACCGTTCACCACTCCGACTGAGAAATACGCGCTCCTCGCCTCGCACGGCCAGTCGATCATCATCGAGGAGTCCGGCCTCTTCAAACACACGATGAACCTCTTCGGCGGCGCGCCCGGCCTGCTGATCCTCGAGCGCCAGGTCGAGAAGGCCATCCTCGATGTGTTCCGCGAGATGGACACCCTCGGCGGCGTGCTCGCCGCGCAGGAGCAACGCTACCAGCGCAGCAAAATCCAGGAAGCCGGCCACAACTACGAGAAACAGATCTACGCCCACGAGCGCCCGATCATCGGCCTCAACAAATACATTTCCACCGAACCCATGCCGAGCGTGCCCCTCGCCCGCACCTCGCCAAAAAAGCAGCGCCTGCAAGTCACGCGCCTCAAGGCCTTCAAGAAAAAGAACGCCGCCAAAGCGCCCGAAGCGCTCCAGCGCCTCGAGAACGTCGCCCGCCACGGCGGCAACGTCTTCGACGAACTCGTGAACACCGTCGAGGTGTGCTCCCTCGGCCAGATCACCGGCTGCCTCAGCCACGTCGTCGGCAAGTTCCGGCCGATGGTGTGACGTTCCTCATGTTGCGATACGTGTATCCACTCCCTTTCCTCGCAGCTTTTCTTGTGCTGTTTATTGGTTGCGCACATGAGCAGGAATTTTCACGAGTCACTCCCGAGATGGAAGCTACGGCAAGAGCCACGGCTACTCGCATTAGGATTCTCGTATCAAACGCGCGCGAGGTGGCACTGATTTCGCTAGATCCGCTTCCTGTTTATTCTACGCCTAACAGTCCACCTCTCCCGGATCGATTACCTGCAATCGGGATGATGGGAAAATTCAAGATTATCGGACAAGCCTCGTCCACTGTTCGCACGGAAATCCAGAAGCTAGCCGCTGCAATAGAGAAAGGCATCTACGCCAACGACGCTCGAATGACTTGTTTTGTGCCTAGGCACGCCCTCAGCTTCACTGACGGAAAGGAAACTGTGCAGATTATCATCTGCTTCCATTGCGCGAATGGCGAAATGATCGCAGACAACAAGCTAACCCTCTTCTCGATTAGCTCCAAAGAAAGCGAAGTCGTGTTTGATTCTGTGTTCTCAGCGCATGGACTACCCAAGGCGAAATTTCCGGTCGATGAAAATGGTCGAGAAATCTAGCAGCAATGGCATATTTTCGCAGTGAAACTAAGTGCTCTTACTTTTGTGAAACCCTCCACTCCCAGCTCCACTCCCACCAACGCCCTGCTTGAACGCTGCAAGGAAAGCTTGCCCGCCGTAGCGCTGGGGCGGAGGCGGGTCGCGCTGACGAACTCCTCTTTTTGATTTTCCCGATGCCCACTCCGCCCCCCTCAAATCCGTTCCACGCCCGCTGCCAGCAAATAGCCGTCGAAGAATCCGTCCTCCGGGAAGGCGGCGGCGCGGCCGGCCAGGAACGCCAGCACAAGAACGGCCGCCTCTTCGTCCGCGAGCGCATCGCCGCGCTGATCGACGACCCGAACGGTTTCCTCGAGATCGGCCTCTGGGCCGCGCACGGCATGTATAAGGAATGGGGCGCGTTCCCCGGCGCGGGCGTCGTCACCGGCATCGCCGACATCGCCGGCCACCCGTGCATGATCGTCGCCAACGACGCCACCGTGAAGGCCGGCGCGTTCGTCCCGATGACATGCAAGAAGGTCCTCCGCGCGCAGCGCATCGCCTTCGAGTGCAATCTGCCGCTCGTCTACCTCGTCGACTCCGCCGGCGTGTTCCTGCCGATGCAGGACGAGATTTTCCCGGACGAGGACGACTTCGGCCGCATCTTCCGCAACAACGCCGTCATCTCAGCCGCGGGCATCCCGCAATACGCGGCCATCATGGGCAACTGCGTCGCGGGCGGCGCGTATCTCCCCGTGCTGTGCGACAAAATCCTCATGACCGAGGGCAGCGGCCTCTACCTCGCCGGCCCGCAGTTGGTGAAAGCCGCCATCGGCCAGGAGACCGACACCGAGACGCTCGGCGGCGCCGCGATGCACGCGGAGATTTCCGGCACCGTCGATTTCAAGGAGAAGGACGACCCGGCGGCGATCAAGCGGCTGAAGTCGCTGATCGGACTGCTGCCTGCCGAAACTGTAGGAGGAGCTTTACGCCCCGGTGCAGCACAATCGACGGCGGACGAATCGGGGCGTAAAGCCCCTCCTACAGTTACAGAATTTCCCGCCGCGAAGATCTACGAACTCGTCTCCGTCGACGGCCGCAAGGAATACGACGTGCGCGACCTCATCAAGTGTCTCGTCGATGCCGGCTCCCTCGACGAATACAAGGCCGACTACGGCAAGAGCATCGTGTGCACGTTCGCGCGGCTGGGCGGGCGGCCCGTCGGCATCGTCGCCAACCAGCGCATGCGCGTGCAGTCGAAGACCGGCGGCTTGCAGATGCAGGGGGTCATCTACGCCGACAGCGCCGACAAGGGCGCGCGGTTCATCATGGACTGCAACCAGACGCGCGTGCCGCTGCTGTTCCTGCAGGACGTTTCCGGTTTCATGGTCGGCAAAGACGCCGAGTGGTCGGGCATCATCCGCTCCGGCGCGAAGATGGTGAACGCGCTCAGCAACTCCACCGTGCCGAAGATCACCGTCGTCACCGGCGGCTCGTTCGGCGCGGGCAACTACGCGATGTGCGGCAAGGCATTCGACCCGCGTTTCATCTTCTCGTGGCCGCACGGCAAATACGCCGTCATGGGCGCCGCGCAGGCGAGCGACGTGGTGTTCAACATTCTCGCGAAGAGCTCCAAGCAGGAGCGCACGAAGGAAGAACTCGACGCGCTGCGCGCACAGGTGAAGGCCGGCTACATCGAGCAGACCGACATCCGCTACGGCGCCGCCCGCGGCTGGGTCGACGGACTCATCCAACCCCACGACACGCGCGCGACGCTCATCCGTGCGTTCGACCTCGCCTGCCGCCCGAGCCCGAAAGCGAATTTCCACACCGGCGTGCTGCAGGTGTGAGTTCAGACGGCCCGCCCGAAGCGGCGAAATCCCCAAAGCCGAGCCCGGCGCCGTTCCTCCGTCGATCGCGGAAACGCGGAGGAGCCGGAGCACCAAAAGTCATTTGTCACGTATTACGTGAC
>JACQFT010000088.1 GCA_016199925.1 Opitutia bacterium
GATGCCGTCGCGGACGATGTCCCAGCCGAGGACTTCCTCGTAGATGTAGGTGAGCTGGATGCGGCCGGCGAACTTGGCGAAGTCGGCGTCCTTTTCGATGAGGGTCTTGGCGTTGAGGATGATGGTATTGTTGAGGTCGCCGAGGGCGATGTTGTCGAAGAGGGCGCGGCGGAGTTCGGCCTCGATCTGGTCGGGGGAGAGGCAGAGGTCGAGGCCGATGGCGGCGTATTCGATGCGTTTCTTGAGATCGAGGCCGTCCCAGAGGTAGGTGGTGCCGTCGGCGCGGGCGACGACGACCATGGAGTTTTGGAGGGCGATCTCGGAAGCGGGAGTCTCGGGCGCGGCGGGTTCGGCGGCGCGGGCGGCGGCGCGGTGGGCGCGGTAGAGGATGTAGTCTTCGGCGACCTTGTAGTGGCCGGCTTTCATGAGTTCTTCCTGCACCATGTCCTGCACTTCCTCGATGTGGAGGAAGGCTTGCTTGACGGTGGCGGCGCGGGCGGTGACGGCTTTGGCGATGGCGCCGGAGGGGGCGGGATCTTTCTGGAGCGAGAGGAAGGCCTTGCGGATGGCGATCTCGATCTTGGCGGCGTTCCACGGCACGACCTGGTGGTTGCGGCGGATGAGGCGGACGGTGACGCCGTGGGTGTCGCGGTCGATGTTGATTTTTTGGGCGCGCTTGAGCAGGAGGCTCTTGGCGACGTCATGCGCGGAGTTGTCGACGAGGGTCTTTTCGATGAGCACGTAGAGATCGTTGAGGGAGACGCGGAGCGGGCCGCGCTCGAGCGCCTGGGTGGTGAGGTTGTGGGCGACTTCGCGGGTGATGTCGGCGACGAAGCGCTGGTTCTTTTCGTTGAAGATGTCTTTCTCGCCCTTGGCGAGGAGGAGATTGGCAAGGGATTTGCCCACGGTGTCTGCGACCTCGCTGAGATCGAAGCGTTCCTCGCCCTGCGGGCAGAGGACCTGGACTTCGGGGACGACGACGGTCTCGTCCTTGAGGATGTCGCGCCAGTTGTAGTTGGGTTTCTGGTCCTGGGGCGCGGCGGAGAATTTCTTGAGGGCGAGTTCCTGTTGGATGGAAGGTGTGTTCATGGCAAAGCGGCAGCTAGAGGCGTGGGGGGAAAAGCAGCGAGGAATGGGGTGGGAGAAAATTACAACTCGTCGTCGCTGGCGACCTTGAGCGCGGACGATTTCTGATACTCGGTGACGCGGCCTTCGAAGAAGTTCTGCTCCTTCTTGATGTCCATCATCTCCGCGAGCCACGGCAGGGGGTTTTTCACGCCGGGGTTGAGGAGAGCCAAGCCGCAGCCTTCGAGGCGGCGGTCGGCGATGTAGTCGATGTAGGTCAGAAATTCGTCGATGGCGAGGCCCACGGCGTTCACGGGCAGACAGTCGCGGATGAAATCTTTTTCGAGCTGGATGCCTTCGGCCATGGTCTGGCGGAGCTCGTCCTTGAACGCCGGCGTCCAGATTTCGCGGTTCTCCTCGACGAGGTCCATGAAGAGATTCCGGAAGAGCTCGATGTGGTTGGATTCGTCGCGGAGCGTGTAGCGGAACATCTGGCCGATGCCGGGGAATTTGTTCTGGCGGTAAAGCGAGAGCACCATGCCGAAGAGGCCGTAGAACTGCGTGCCCTCCATGCACTGGCCGAAGACGAAAATGTTTTTCGCGAGGAGGCGTTTGTTCTCGGGGAGCGTCAGATCGAGGTCGCGGCGGAGATCGCGGGAGACCTTGTTGACGAACTCGTTTTTCTTCTCGATGGACTTGATGTCCTCGAACATCGCCTCGCACTCGTGCGGGTTGATGCCGAGCGAGGAAATCATGTAGAGGAGCGAGTCGGCGTGGATGTTCTCCTCGTGCGCGTGGCGGCCGAGGACGAGCTTGAGCTCGGGGGCGGTGACGAGTTCGCGGACGACGTGCTGGATGTTGTCGCCGACGATGCCCTCGGCGGCCGAGAAATAACCGATCCCCATGCGGATGATCCAGCGCTCGCTGTCGCTGACGGTCTTCGTGTCACGCCACTGTTCGATGTCCTTGCCCATCGGGATATCCTCCGGTTCCCAATGGTTCGCCTTCATCGTCTTGTAGAGATCGTAGGCCCACTGGTATTTCAAGGGGAGGATGTTGAAATAGGGAACTTGGCGGCAGTTGATGACTTTCTTGGCGGCGAAAGCGGCCTCGGCCTTGGCCTCATCGAGAACAAAAGTCTTGGTGCCAACGGTGAATGATTTTTGCATGGCGCAGCGACGAGCGAAAATGTGGGTGGAAACGTGGATGTGGCCCGTGGTCTAGCGACGGGAAAGAAGGCTTGGCGACACGAAGTTGCCAATACTTCCCCACACGTTGTTGACCACCACAGGATGTGGATGCCCGGAACCTTGCCCACAACTAATGGGGTCGGTGTCTGGCCGGTCAACAGATTTTCAGAAATATCCCCGTCATTTTTTCGTGGACAAACTATTGCCCACTCAGCTCTGACCGGCGCCTGGCCTCGAAGTGCGCGACGCCGACGAAATTCCCTCTGAAAACGCCCTCGGAAGCCGGGTGCGAATCGGCACCGAAAATTGACTTGACGGAAAAATATCGGGCCGGTGCGGAGCGGACGGAAAACCTCCGCCGGAGAAATTCGCCCCACCGGGGCGGGCGAACGCGCGAACTCCGGCCTGAGCCGGCGCCGGGCCCGACGCGGTGGCGGGCGGCGAGCGCTCGTCCCGTCGGCGAGGCTGGTGCGGAGCCGGGAAAAAGCATGAACCGACGATGCGGAGAACTCGCCCGGCACACGCCTCGACGAGACGAGCATGCACGGTTTTCCGAGCGAATTCGCAGCTCCCGTCTGATGCATCTCGCCGAGCTTCGCTGAGGATTTGGGCGGGCCGGGGCACCGTTGATCGCGCCGGACGAAACGACTCCGTGCGACCAAAGCAAAGCTCGGACCGTTGAGCGGTTGCGGGCTGGCGCCGGTCCGCGGCCTGCCCGGCGTGCCGGACCGTGGACCGCGAGGTTTGTGGGTTGGAGCATCTTGGTGGTGCGTTCCAACGCGCTACAGCAAGGCGGGCGGAGGGGCAGATCAGCCGAACCGCGGTGATCGAACTCCCCGCCGCAAGCACGAGCGCGGTGCAACTTTCCCGATCGGCGGCGCGCAGGAGCGGGCCGAGCGCGGGGCAAGCGGCACGACGGCGAAAAACGCGCCCCTCGCGGCATCCCTTTGGCGCCGGCCGGGAAAATCTGGGTCTCCCCGGTGACGGTGCGGAGCTGGCCGAGCAACGCGATGGCCCCGCGACCGATCTCCGCGCGCAAAGCGCCGGACAAAAACACCGGGATCAGTCGGTCCATGTCGAGCAAGCGGGCGGGTCTGCGGGTGAGAGTCCCCCAGCCTTTTCGCTCAAGATATTTTCAGCACGCCTTTCGCGCCGAAGTCCGGCCGGAGGCAAACGACTTCCCGCTTTGTTTTCCGGACCTCAAAAGAGTTCTCCTTTGTTTCAAGCTGGCTGCCCGACATGGATTCGAACCATGACTAGGCGAGTCAAAGTCGCCTGTGCTACCATTACACCATCAGGCAAAGGAGGGGCGAAAGAAGCCCCGCTCCCCCCGTGGGTCAAGGGCCGAAATCGCCCGCGGTTCTCCGGCCGCGAGTTTCAGTTTCCGGGGGCGGCGCCGCCGTTCGTCGGTCCGGCTCCCGGGGTCGCGGCTCGGCGGCGGCGGCGGCGCGGCTTGGCGGTTTTTCCGCCGTCGGGCCAGTTCGCGCGGTAGTAGGCGGCGAGGAAGCGCAGCCCGAAGGCGGTGCCGAGGTCGCGTTGCAGGACTTCCAGCTTGGCGCCTTTCGCCGCGGAGCGGAGGTTGTAGAACGCGCCGGCGAGATTCGGATCGGGATGCGTCGCCGCGAAACGGTTCGCGAGCACCCACTGGAGCGCGCGCTGGAGCGGCGCCTCGAACCCCGCGCCGGCGCCGTGCCGCGTGAGGCGCAGCCAGAGCAGGCCGGCGAAGGACACGGTCGAGCCCGTCACGGAGTTTTCCTTCGAGGTGCCGTCGAGAAAATTATCGCGGTAGAAGGAGCCGTCGCGCTGCTGGAACTTGGTGTAGAAGAGCAGCGTCTTTCTCGCCGCCGCGAGATAGCGTTGGTCGCCGGTCAGCTCGTAGCCCTCGATCAGCGACTCCGCATACCAGAGGTTGAACCGCGGGTGAAACCGGCCCTTCGCGCGGTTGTTCGGGATGAAGTCCATCCAGAGGCCCTCCGGCCCCTGTTTCTCGACGAGGCTGTCGCAGAGGTCGACGAAGACGCTCCGGTATTTCTCGTTCTTCGTGTAGGCGAACATGTCCTTGTAGAGGGATCCCTCGTTGTTCGGCCGCGCGACGTCGAAGAGCACCTGGGTTTTTTTCTCGGGCCAGAAAGGGCTGGTGATTTTCTGCACCGCCCCGGTCCGCGGATCGACGGCGTCGTAGAAAACCCGCTGGGTCGGCTCATACATGTTCGCCAGCATCCAGTCGCCGGCCTGGGTCGGCACCGCCGCATAACGGTCGTCGCCGGTGAGCCGCCAGAGGGCGAACAGCCCGCCGGTGCCGTCGGACACGGTGGCGAAGACGATGTAGTCGATCCCGCCGCCATGCACGGCCCGCAGCATGCCGTGCAGGTTGGAGCCGTCCTTGATCTGCAAACTCAACCACCACTCGGCGGCGTGTTTCGCTTGCGCGAGAAATTTCGGCTGCCGCGTGATTTGATAGGCTTCGACCAGGCCGTAGATGATCTGCCCGGTGTGCCACGCGGGTTCGTAGGGCTGCCACTTGCCTGCGGTGAGGTTGTAGTCGCAACGGGCCTGGCCGTGCTCGTCGAGCAGCACGTCGGCGGCGTAGGTGCCGCCCTCGGTCAGGGCCGACAAAATCCTGGCGCGCAGCGCCTCGTCGGCGGCGGGCGCGGGGGCGGCCGCGCCGAGGGAGGTGACGAGGCCGAGCAGACAGAGGAAGCTCCAGGCCGGAGCGCGGGGATGGCGGGGGATGGGGTTCATGGGTGTTCGGAGGAAAGGGCCGGGGGCAGCTCCACGCCGTTGATCCGCACATTCTCCAGGGTGAGGCCGCGGGTGTGGCGGATCTCGGCGGGCGCGGCGGCGCGCGCGACGGTGATGTTTTGCAAACGGATGTTCTCCAGCCGGGCCTCCGGCACGCCGACGGCGTAGATCGCCGGGCCGTCCACGGTGTCGGCAGTCACGTCGGCGATAACAAAATCCCGGAAGCTCGGCGGGTGCTGGCCGCCGCGGTAGCCGTGATAGGCCGTGGTGAACTCGACCAGCGCGCGGCGGGCCCGCTGCACGGTGATGCCGCGGACATGGATGCCGGCGACCTCGCCGCCACGGTCGAGGTTGGCCTTGAAGCACAGCGCCGCGCCCGCGTCGAGCACCTGGCAGTCTTCCAGAAAAACATTCCGCACGCCGCCGGACATCTCGCTGCCGATGCACAGGCCGTTCGCCTGCGAGGCCAGCACGCAGCGGCGCACGACGATGTTCTCGGAGCGCGCGCCGCTGCGCCAGCCCTCGGCGTCGCGGCCCGACTTGATGGCCACCGCGTCGTCGCCCGTGCGAAAGACGCAGTCCTCGATCAGCACGTTCACGGAGGAATCGGGGTCGCAGCCGTCGTTGTTGGCGTTGGCGCTCTCCACCGTCACGCCGCGCACGGTGACATCGCGGCAGAACACCGGGTGGATGACCCAGAAGGGCGCGTCCTTGATTGTCACGCCCTCGACCAGCACGCGGGTGCAGCCGTAGAATTGCATCAGGCCCGGCCGCAGCCAGTGGCCGGCGCCGAAGACGCGCTCGGGCAACGGCACGCCCTCGGCCCCCATCGCGCGGAGGCGCAGTTGGTCCGGCCCCTGTTGCGGCTTCCACCGGGCAAAACTGTTTTTGGCGGTGCCGTCGATCGTGCCGGCGCCGGTGACGGCGACATCGGTCGCGTTGCGGACGTAGATCAGCGGCGAGTAGTTGAAACACTCGGTGCCCTCCCAGCGGGTGAGCACCACCGGCAGGTAGCGCGCCGGATCGTCGGTGAACCGGAGCGTCGCGCCGGCCGCGAGGTGCAGATCGACGTGGCTCTGCAAGTGGACCGGGCCGGCACTGAAGTAGAGGCCCGGCGGCAGCAGCACCCGGCCGCCCCCGGCGACATTGCAGGCGCGGATCGCGGCGAGGATCGCCGGCCGGTCGTCGGCCACGCCGTCGCCCCGCGCGCCGAATTCGCGCACGTCGAAAACTCGCGCGGGAAAAACCGGCGCCTGAATCGCCGCCACAATCTGCGCGGCGGTAGCGCCGCCGGCCGGCGCGTCGAGCGCGAAAACGCCCGGGCTCCAGAGCAGCGCGAGGAGTGCGCCCACGTGAAGATTGACCGGGAAGCGGCGTGGCGGCGGTGACGC
>JACQFT010000018.1 GCA_016199925.1 Opitutia bacterium
GCGACGGATGGACTTCGGCTTTCACAGTTAAAAAGTGGGTTGCGAACTCAACCTTGGCGGGCCTTGTAGCGGGGCTCAACCTTGTTGATGACATAGATCTTCCCGCGGCGACGGACCACCTGGCAGGCCGGGTGACGCATCTTGGCGGATTTGATGGAGGACACGACTTTCATAAAGGCACGAAAGAAGAGAGCCGCGCGCGGCCCTGTCAAAGCAAAAGATTCGTCCGACTCCGACTAATCCCGGGCTTGCCGGTTTGCTCGCGCAAACGGTTCCTCGCCTGGGTCAGCGCGCAGGCCCACACCTACGAAACCAAACCGGAACGCCGCGCGCCGCCGGCGTGCATCTTAGTTTTCGGCGAACAATCTCTTCGTCTCTCCAGGCCCCGCTTGTCGCCGGACCGCGGCAGTGCCTGTCAGTTGACCGCGGATTTAACGGAAGGACACGGATGCCATCGCGGGCCGCCCCAACTCCTCGATTGATCCGTCGCCCTCCGCGAAATCCGCGGCGAAACCACCCCGTCGCCCGTTCTGTCCGCCGCGCCGGCGGAGGTCGGGCTCGGCGGACTTGCCCTTGTCGCGGGGCCGTCGGCTGCGGCGAAGCCCACGCGCGCGAGCACGCTCGCGAGCCCACGGGGCGCGACGTCCTCGCCATGCGCCCCGAGGCAAGAATCTGCGATGCGCCCGAGGCGGGGGGCGAGGAGCGTTTGTTTGGGGAAACCGGAGTCGCGCCATCCACCGCGTGGTGAACCGGCGCGACGCGGCGGGGCATTCGACCAACTCTCCCGCGACTCCCGCCCAAGGCGTCACCGGGAAGGGGCGACTGCGGTCTCGTCCGGCATTTTGCGCTGCGCGCACCGGACGGAGCCGGCCCCTCCACCCGAATACGCAGGAGCCCGCCCGCCGTGGCGGCCAAGCTTTGGCGGGATCGGACCCGCCGCGGACGGAAGCACCGGGTTAGAGCGTGGTGAACTGGTAGATGTCGTAGGCCACGAACGCGAGGTTGCCGGCGGGGGTGGTGGCGATCGCGGCGCCGAGCGGGCTGGTGACTTGCTGCCGGCCGGTGATGGCGATCGCGGTGGGCGTGACTGTGCCCATCCACAGGTAGCCTTCCTCGGTGGAGGAGAACCAGCACGGGCCGCCGGCGGTGGCGCCCCAGATCACATCGAAGTTGAAGACTTGCGCAGCGGCGGTGTTCACGACGAGGTTCGCGGAGGCCGTGCAGGTGATGGCCCAAGTCTGCAAATCGATCGCGTAATACCAGAGGTTCTTGTCGGTCGGGCCGACGGAGCAGTTGGCGACGAGCAAGCCCTGCGCCGAGTAGGCGAGGCTGTTGATGCCGCGCTGGGCGGCCGGGTTGTAAACCACGACGCTCATGATCTGTCCGTCGGGCACGCGCACGACGGTGAGGTTGCCGTCCTCGGAACCGGTGACGACGTAGCTGGACGCCGCGTCCTGGGACACGAGCGCGACGCCGCGGATGTTGTGCAGGTTCCACGGGTTGACGGGATGGGCCGCGCGGAGGTCCACCGACCGGAGGAGGACGAGGCCAAAGCCCGCGCTGGAGCCGCTCCAGATGGAGAGGTAGCCGTTCTCGTGTCCGACGGCGAGGAAACGGGTCTGGCCGTCGGGCGAGAGGAAGGAGGCGCCGCTGTTGGCCACGCCGAGGGCCGCCGGGTAACTGAGCCGTTGCACGGTGCTCAGGTCGGTCCACGTGCCGGTGGGGGAACTCCACACGATCAGGCTCTGGGCGTCGTTGGCGGTGACGAAGAGGTCGGTCGCGAGGTAGGTGATCATCTGCACGCCGGCGTAGGCGGGAGAATTGACGGCGTTGGTGATGACCGGGCCCTGGTTGGGCGAGCTTTGGAAGTTAAAGATGCTCATCGAGCCGTCCCAACGGCCGATCGCAAAGTGCGAGGCGTCGAGCCAGCAGACTTCCTGCGCCATCGTGTAGGTGGTGCCGTCTTGTTGGATGGGCAGGGTGTCGGGCGCGGCCATCAGGCCGAGACTCATCAGGTGCTGGCGGGAGCGGAGCACCGGCGGAACGGGAAGCGTGTTCATGGGAGCGGGAGGGAGGAGGGTTGGGAGGGAGGGTTTTCAGCGGGGGCCGCCGCCGGTGTAGAACCACCGGAACGTGATGAAGGAGTCGTTGTCGTCGTCGTCCGTGGCGTCTTCGGAAAACACGACCGTGTAGTTCAGCGTATTCACGACCTGCGAGGCGGAGACGACGTCGGCGGAGAGTTGCCACGGGCCGCCGGGCGAGGACTGGTATTCGACTTTGACGGTGAAGGTGTAGAAGCCCGCCGCGGTCGTGCGAAACGTGAACGTGCCCAGTTGCACGAATTCGCCGCTGCCCTGGAATTGGCGCGTCGTGGAATCCGGCAGCGTGATGGTGATGCGTTGGGTGTAGGCGGCGAAGGACTCGACGGTCGCGTAGATCGTCTGGTTGGCTTGCGTCACCGGGATTTGGAGGCTGAGGGGATTGGACATGGGAGGAATCGGGGTTGAGGTGGGGACGAAACAAGGAGCCAGTGGGGGGGTGCGCCACTTCCTCCGAAACAAAAAAAAGAGCCGCAGATGACTCGCGTCATCTGTGGCCCTGGCCCGGAGCAAGGCCGGTTTGCTCCCGACAGTCAAGGGACGGCTGAACCAATCTGCCCGGCTGGCAGGGTCTTTTGTTTTGGCCTCTGCTTACTGGGGACGCGGCGCCCTCGCCGCGTCCCGACGATTCCTCCGCGCCGAGGGCGGCGCGGCTCCAAGTTTTCCAAACAAAAGACCTTGGCCCGGCCGGCCAAGGGGCAAACCTGGCCGGGAGTCGGCGGGCGCCGGAGTTCGCCTCTGCCCTCGCAGCCCTGCGAACGCGCGGCGCCCCGCGGCGTTTCTGCCGCTCACGGCGACAGGGCGGCGATTTCTCCCCGGCCCGGCTTGCCTCGCGCCGCGAAGCGCGTTGTGGTCACCGCACTCCAACGCATGGACTTCCCCGCCCAACTTGAATCCTACCGCCAGCGCGTCGAGCGCGGCCTCGAGGAACTGACGCCGCCCGCCGACACGCGCCCCGCGCGCCTGCACGAAGCCATGCGCTACAGCCTGCAAGCGGGCGGCAAACGCCTGCGCCCGGTTCTCCTGCTCGCCACCGCCGAGGTGTTCGGCGCGCGCCTCAATCCCCTCCCCGCCGCCGTCGCCCTCGAGTGCCTCCACACCTACTCGCTCGTCCACGACGACCTGCCGTGCATGGACAACGACGACTTGCGCCGCGGCCGCCCGACCGCGCACCGGCAGTTCGACGAAGCCACCGCGCTCCTCGCCGGCGACGCGCTGCTGACGCTCGCGTTTCAACTCCTCGGGCGCCACTACGCCCACGCGCCGGAGATCGCCGCCGCGCTGCTCCGCGAACTGGCCGGCGCCGCCGGCAGCGAGCAGCTCATCGGCGGGCAGATGGAGGATTTGCTCGCGGAGAAAAAATCCGGCGTCACCGCCGGCGACCTCGTGTTTATCCATCACCGCAAAACGGCCGCGATGATCGCCGCCGCCCTCGCCGCCGGCGCGCTCTGCGGCGGCGTCGACGAAGGCAACCTCGCCGCGCTGCGCGACGCCGGCCGGCACCTCGGCCTGGCGTTTCAGATCGTCGACGACATTCTCGACGCCACGGCCGACACCGCCACCCTCGGCAAGACCGCCGGCAAAGACGCCCGCGCCGGCAAAGCCACCTTCGTCAGCGTGCATGGCCTCGACGCCGCTCGAGCCGCCGCCGCCGAGCACACGACGACCGCCCTCGCCGCCCTGCGCCGGCTCCCCGGCGGGGCGCCGTTCCTCGTCCGCCTCGCGGAGCAAATGCTGACGCGGAAGAGCTGAGCGCGCCCCGGTGCCCGGACAAGACGCGGCGAGGGCGCCGCATCCCCAGCAAAAAAACCTCGGAGCAACGGGCAAGCGACTCCCTCGCGACTCCGTCATGTGGGAGCGAGCTTGCTCGCGACTCCGGCGACTTCACCTGTGCGCGCCCCCTCGCGACTCCGCCATGTGGGAGCGAGCTTGCTCGCGACTCCGGCGCGGTCAGTCGCGTGCAAGCACGCTCCCACAGGTCCGAGTCAAGCCGACGCAATCTTCACAAAATCGCACCCGGCGCGAATGGAGCCGGGGCGCCCCCGCCCCGGTGCCCGGACAAGGCGCGGCGAGGGCGCCGCGTCCCCAGCAAGAAAAACCTCGGAGCAACGGGCAAGCGCCCCCTCGCGACTCCGTCATGTGGGAGCGAGCTCGCTCGCGACTCCGGCGACTTCACCTGTGGGCGCCCCCCTCGCGACTCCGCCTGTGGGAGCGAGCTTGCTCGCGACTCCGCCATGTGGGAGCGCCCCCTCGCGATGCGGTCACGTTCAAGGACCGGCCCGGCTGTGCCGTAGGGGATGATTGCGTCGGCGGGCGTTTTGCTTCTGCCTGCTTACGACTCAATGACAACTGCCTTCCGCCTTGGAGTCGCGTTGCGGCGGTCGCTGCGCCTCGCGGCGGGCATGGCGTTGACTTTGCTCTCCGCGCGCGGCGAACCTCCGCCCCCCGACGCTCGCGTGCTCCGCGCCGGGGTGGAGACCCACAGCGACCCTTTCACCGGCGCCGATGCGCAGGGGCGGCCGGCGGGATTTTCGGTCGAGCTGCTGCGGGCGGTGGCGCGCGACCAGGGGCTGGCGGTCGAGTTCGTGCTGCTGCCGTGGGGCCAGGTGCTCGCCGATTTCAAGGCCGGCCGGATCGATCTCATCTGCAACGTCGTGGACACCCCCGAGCGCCGGGCCTTCATGGAGTTTTCCGTCACGACTACGCAGATGAAAGGCGGCCTGTTTGCCCGGCGGGGCCTCAGGCCGCTCCGCGCGCCAGCCGACCTCGCCGGCCTGCGGCTCGCGGTGCAAAAGGATTCGCGCGCCCACCAATACGTGCAGCACCAAGACTGGAACGTGCAATTGGTCTTCGTCTCCTCGCTCCAGGAGGCCATCGACGCCGTGCATGAAGGGCGCGGGGATATTTTTCTCTCTTCCCAACTGGTCGCGGAGTATCTGCTCCAGCGCCGGGGCTACCGCGACATCGTCGACAGCGGGATGCCGGCGGCGGACTTCGACTACCGCGCGCATTTCGGCGTGCAGCCCGGACAAAAAAAACTGCTCGCCCGCCTGAACGACGGTCTGCTCGCGCTCCGCCTCAACGGCACCTACGACCGGATCTACGAGCAGTGGCTGGGGGCGCTCCAGCCGCGCACGCTGCGCCTCAGCGAAATCCGCCCCTACCTGCTGCCGAGCCTCGCGCTGCTCCTGCTAGCCGCCCTCGCGTTCGTCTGGCAGCGCCGGATGCTCGCGCAAGTTTCCCGCCAGGCCCGGGAGCTGCGCCTCAGCGAGGAACGCCTCTCGCTCGTCTTCGAGGGCAGTCAGGACGCCTTCTGGGACTGGGATGTCCGCACCGCCCGCGTCATGCGCAGCCCCCGCTGGGCCGGCATGCTCGGCTACACCCCGGGCGAGATCGGCCGCGACCGGGCCGCGTTTGTCCGCCTGGTCCACCCCGACGATCTCCCGCGGATCGAAGCCGACGAACGCGAAATCTGGCGCGCCCGCGACCACTTCGCCCTCGAGTTCCGGCTGCGCGCCAAGTCGGGCGAGTGGCAGTGGATCCTCGACCGCGGCAAGGTGATTGGCCGCGATCCGGCGACCGGCGCTCCCCGGCGCATCGTCGGCACCCACTCCGACATCACCGCGCGCAAACGCGCCGAGGACGAATCAGCCCGCTTGCAGACGAAGCTGCTCGATTCCCAAAAACTCGAGAGCCTCGGCGTGCTCGCCGGCGGCATCGCCCACGATTTCAACAACCTCCTCACCGTCATCCTTGGCAACACCACCCTGACCCGGCTCGACCCCGGCCTCGCGGCCGAGAACGCCGAGCGCCTGGGCAACATCCAGCTCGCGAGCAACCGCGCCGCCGACCTCTGCCGGCAACTCCTCGCCTATGCCGGCAAAGGCAGTTTCTCCCTCGGACGGCTCGACCTCAACACCGTCGTGCTCGAGACGACGCGCCTGCTGGAGCTTTCGCTCAGCCGGCAGGCGCGGCTCGAATTCGCCCTCGCCGACGGGCTGCCCGCCCTCGACGGCGACTCCTCGCAGCTTCGCCAGATGGTGATGAACCTCGTGCTGAACGCGTCGGAGTCGTTCGGCGCCAACCCCGGCCTGATCCGCGTAGCCTCCCGCCTCGTGCCGCTCGGGCCCGGCGGTCTGCCCCGCGGTCTGCCGTCCGGCGATCTCCCCGCCGGCGCCTATGTTTGCCTGGAGATCAGCGACACCGGCTGCGGCATGACGCCGCCGGTCGTCGAACGCATCTTCGATCCGTTCTTCACCACGAAATTCACCGGACGCGGCCTGGGCCTGGCCGCTGTGCTCGGCATCGTGCGCTCGCACCGCGGAGCACTCACCGTCGCCAGCTCCCCCGGCCGCGGCTCGGTCTTTCAGGTCTATCTCCCCGCCGCGAGCCCGCCGCCCCCGCCGCGCGCGAACCCCGCCGCCCCTCCTCCCGGCACCGCCGTCCTCGTGGTCGAAGACGAGGCGCCGGTGCGCCAACTCGTCCTCGCGGTCCTGCGGCGCGGCGGCTTTGACGCCGTCGGCGCCGCCGACGGACCGGAGGCGCTGGAAATTTTTCGCGCCGATCCCGGCCGTTACTTCCTCGCGCTCGTCGATCTCAGTTTGCCCGGCATGGACGGGCCGGCCGTGCTGGGCGCGCTGAGAGCCCGGCACCCGGCGCTCGCCGCGACGATCATGAGCGGCCACCACGAGGCAGCCGCACGGGAAGCCTGTGCCAGTTGCGGCCCGGTCGATTTTCTCCAGAAACCATTCACCCCGGACGCTCTGTTCCGCACCGTCGCCCGCGCCCGAAATCTCCCGCGCTGAAACCCGCGGATCTTCCTTCCCGCCATCAAAGCCGTCTCCTCCCCTCCGCGCCCGATTCCCGCCCGCTCCTCCCGGGAGCGCCGGCCGGGCGCGTTCCGCGCCGTCGGTGCCGCGATTTTCTACGCCGCGGTGTCGCTGGCCGACGCCGCCGCCGAGGCGGAGGCCGCCCGCAGCTACAAAGTCGCCGTGGAAAGCGCCGGCGAGCCCTTCTCGCTGGCGGACGACACCGGCCGCGCCACCGGGTTCGCCGTCGAGCTGCTGCGTGCCGCCGCGCGTGACCAGCGTCTGGCGCTCGAATTCGAGGTCGCTCCCTGGCCCGTGCTGATCGCCCAGTTTCAGCAGGGGCGCTTCGACATCCTCAGCAACGTCAGCTCTTCCCCCGGGCGCGAGGCCTTCATGGATTTTTCCATGCCCAACCTCGTCCAGCACGGCGGCCTTTTCGCCCGCCGCGACGGGCCCGCGCTGCGCACGCCGGCCGATCTCGCCGGCAAACGCGTGGCGGTCCTGCGCGACTCGCTCGGGCACGACTACGCCCGCCAGCAGGCTTGGGGCGCGACGCTCGTCCCCGTCCTCAGCCTCGCCGAGGGCATCGAGGACTTGCGCGCCGGACGCGTCGACGCCCTCCTGGGCCTGCAACTCGTGACCACTTTCCGCCTGCGCGAGCGCGGCTACCGCGACGTCGTCCTCACCGCCGTCAACTGCGACGGGTTGAGCTACCGCATGCATTTCGGCGTGCACCCCGGGCAGGCCGATCTGCTCAGCCGCCTCAACGAGGGGTTGCTCGCCGTCCACATGAACGGCACCTACGACCGGCTCCACGAAAAATGGATCGGCCCGCTCGAGCCGCGCCGGCTGCGCTTCCGCGATGTGCGCCCCTATCTGCTGCCCGCCGCCCTGCTCGCCCTCGCGCTGCTCACGGCGTTCGCCTGGCAACGCCGGGTGCTGCGCCGCGTCTCCCGCCAGACCGAGGAACTCCGCCGCAGCGAAGAGCGGCTCTCCCTCGTGTTCGAGGGCAGCCAGGATGCCTTCTGGGATTGGGACGTGCCGGCCGACCGCGTGCAACGCAGCCCGCGCTGGGCCGCCATGCTCGGCTACGCCCCCGCCGAACTCGGCACCACCGTCGCCGATTTCTTCCGCCTCGTCCACCCGGACGACCGGCCCGCCGTCGAGGCCGACCACCGGGCCGTCCTGCGCGAACGCGACCAGTTTGCGAACGAGTTCCGGCTCCGCGCCAAGTCCGGCGAATGGCGGTGGATTCTCGACCGCGGCAAAGTCGTCGTCCGCGACCCCGCGACGCGCGCGCCCCTGCGCATCACCGGCACCCACTCCGACATCACCGACCGCAAACGCGCCGAGGCGGAGACCGCCCGCCTGCAAAGCAAAATGCTCGAGACGCAGAAACTCGAGAGCCTCGGCGTGCTCGCCGGCGGCATCGCGCACGATTTCAACAACCTGCTCACCGTCATCCTCGGCAACACTGCGCTCGTTCGCCTCGACGCCCGGCTCGCGCCCGAAAGCACCGGGCGCCTCGACAACATCCTCGCCGCCTCGCATCGCGCCGCCGATCTCTGCCGGCAGTTGCTCGCCTACGCCGGCAAAGCCAGTTTCGCGCCCAGCCGCGTCCACCTCAATGCCGTCGTCGAGGAAACCACCCGCCTGCTCGAGCTCTCCCTCCCGCGCACCGCCGTGCTCGAGTTCGCCCTCGCCGCGCCGCTGCCCGCGATCGAGGCCGATCTGTCGCAGATCCGCCAGGTCGTCATGAACCTCGTGCTCAACGCCGCCGAAGCCCTCGGCGGGCAACCGGGAAAAATCCGCCTCGAAACCCAGCCGACCCGCCTCGCCGCCGAAGAGCTGAGCGGCGCCCAGTTGCTCGCCGCAACCGGCGACGGCGAATACGTGCGGCTCGAAATCGCCGACACCGGCGGCGGCATGACACCCGACGTGCTCGAGAAAATCTTCGACCCGTTCTTCTCGACCAAATTCGCCGGCCGCGGCCTCGGCCTGGCCGCCGTCCTCGGCATCGTGCGCTCGCACCAGGGCGCGCTCAAGGTGACCAGCGCCGCGGGCCGCGGCACGGTCTTCCGCGTCTATTTTCCCGCCCTCGCCGGCGCGCCCGCGGAACCGCCGCGCCTCCCCCCTCCCGCCGCCGCCGCCCGCCCGCGGCCGGGCGGCGCCGTCCTCGTGGTCGACGACGAGACCCCCGTCCGCGAGTTGGTGACCGAGGTGCTCCGGGCCGGCGGCTACGACCCGGTGAGCGCCGCCGACGGGCAGACCGCCATCGAGATTTTCCGCGCCCAGCCCGACCGCTTTGTCTGCGTGCTGATCGACCTCACGATGCCGGGCCTCGACGGGCCGAGAACCCTCGGCGAGCTGCGCAAACTCCGGCCCGGGGTCGTCGGGATCATCATGAGCGGTTACAGCGAACAGGACGCCCGCGTCGCCCTGACCGCGTGCGGCGCGGACGATTTCATCCAGAAACCGTTCACCCCGGAGCTGCTGTTCGCCCGCCTCGCCGCCGCCGCCGCCAAATCCCGCCCCTGAGCCCGCAGCCCGCGTCGCTTGTTGCTGGCCGACCCGCGGCGCCCGCACGCAGGCGGTGTCTGCGGCGGCCTCAGGGCTTTCCCGGCTTGTTCGCACAAACGGTTCCCCCGTGGGTCAGCGCGCTGGCCCGCACTCGCGAAACCAAACCGGAAAACAACGGCGGCGGCCTTCCGCCGCACACTTCGCGCTAGACTCTCGCGGGCCCTTTCCGGTTAATCGCGCATGGCCTGCACTGTATTCACCATCGCCAACCAGAAAGGCGGCGTCGGCAAGACCACCACGGCCGTCAACCTCGCCGCCGCGCTGGCCGCGCGCAAGATCCACACGCTCGTCGTCGATCTCGACCCCCAGGCCAACGCCACCAGCGCGCTCGGCCTCGAGAAGCACGAGGGCAAATCCCTCTACGGCCCGCTCCGCGGCGAAGGCAGCGCATTCGAAATGCTCACGCCCACCGCCTGGCCCCACCTCGCCCTCATTCCCTCCGAAGTCGACCTCGCCGCCATCGAGATTGAACTGGCCCAGCAGGAAAATTATCTCCTCCGCCTGAAAACCGTCCTCGACCCGATCCGCAATTCCGGCGGCTACCGCACCATCATCATCGATTGCCCGCCCGCGCTCGGCATGCTCTCGATGAACTCTCTCGCCGCCGCCGACCACCTCCTCATCGCGCTCCAGTGCGAATACATGGCGCTCGAGGGCCTCGGCCAGATTCTCAAGGTCGTCGACCGCCTGATAAACGCCGGCGTCAACCCCACCCTCGACGTCGGCGGCGTCGTCATGACAATGTTTGACAGCCGCCTCAACCTCTCGCGGCAAGTCGTGGACGAAGTGCGCCAGCATTTGCCCGACAAAATTTTCGAGACGCTGATCCCGCGCACGGTGCGGCTCAGCGAAGCGCCCAGCTTCGGCCAACCCATCTTCGCCTACGACCCGCACAGCCCCGGCGCCACCGCCTACACCGCCCTCGCCAAGGAAGTCGCCGCGCGCTTCAAGCTGGCGGAGTGACCTGGCTGCAGCGCGACCTTCTGACGGTAGGAGGGGCTTTAGGCCCCGATGGTTTTGCTGAATCGGGGCGTAAAGCCCCTCCTACAGTTTCTGACCGCGCACCGCCGCAGACCCGCGCTTGCGATTCGCCGCGTTCCCTGCTCACGGCTCACCGCCCCGCTCCCCGCTCCCCGCTCCC
>JACQFT010000099.1 GCA_016199925.1 Opitutia bacterium
CCGCCCGAGAGCTGGGTGGCGAGGCGGTGGGATTTGTCGCCGAGGCCGACCTCGCCGAGCAGACTGTGCGCGCGGGCCGCCATTTCCTCCTCGGTGAGGCGCCCGAGTTTGCGCATCGGCATCATGACGTTGTCGAGCGCCGAGAACTCCTGCATCAGGAAGTGAAACTGGAAGACGAAACCGACGTGCTCGCCGCGGGCGGCCGTGCGGTTGAGGTCGCTGCTGTTCGACATCAACTGGTCGGCGATCCAGATCGAGCCGCCGTCGGGCTGGTCGAGCAGACCGAGGAGATAGAGCAGCGTGCTCTTGCCGCAGCCGGAGGGGCCGACGATGGCGGTGACGTTGCCGCGCCGGGCCGCGAACGAGACGCCGCGGAGCACGTGCACCCGGCCCTCCCCTTGACCGAGGTAGCGGTGGAGGTTTTCGCAGCGCAAGGCGATCTGGTCGCTCGGGGTCGGCATGGGCTATTGCGAGGTGCCGCGGATGATGTCGCCCGGTTCGAGCCGCGCCGCGCGCCGTGCGGGCACGAGGCTGGCAGTGATTACCACGACGGCGGCGGTGACCGTCGCGGCGACGTAGTGCCAGATCGACCACGCGACCACGAAGCTGTCGGTGGAGAAGATGCCGCGGATCCGGATCGGCAGCTTCGAGACGCCGTAGGTGACGCCGGCCCCGAGCATCCAGCCCAGGACGGTTCCGACGACGAGCACGATAATGCCCTGCCAGATGAAGATCCGCGAAATGTCCTTCCGCGTGTAACCCATCGAGCGCAGAATCGCGATTTCCTTGGTCTTCTCCATGACGATCATCGCGAGCGTATTGAACATGCCGAGGCCGGAAATGAGGATGATGGTCGAGACGGTGAGTGCGGACGAGACGCGGAGCGCGCGAAAAACCTCGAGCCAAGTCTTCTCGCGTTCCTGCCAGCCCTGCGCGCCGTGGGTGAACACCAGCTCCATCTGCATGGCGTCCTGCGGGGCGCGGTCCCGGTCGAACAGGGAGACTTGGATGAACGTCGCGCCGGTGGCTTTCTTGAGCAGCGAACGGGCCTCGCCGATGTGCATGTAGATGCGGACCTGGTCGATGTCGCGCACGCCGGTTTCGTAGATCGCGGCGACGCGGTAACGGCGCTGCTGGTCGTTGGCGCGGAGGATGAGCGAATCGCCGACGGTGACTTGGATGCGGTCGGCCAGCACCCGGCCGATGAGCAACGCCGTCGGCGAGCGGCGGAAATCCTCGAGGTCGCCGCGGATCACCTGAGAGGCGAGGTCGGAGACGGCGAGATGGTCGGAGAGCTTGATGCCGTAGGCGCGGGCGGTGTCGTTCTTGAACGAGCTGTCGGCCACGACGGCGCCGGTGACGACCATCGAGGCGCCGGAGACGTTGCGGAATTGCTTCAGCGCCTCCATGATCAGCTCCGGGTTCTCGACGCCGTCGATGTATTTGTGCACCTCGCGGGGCGTCACGATCTCGAAGTCGCTGACGTTCTTGTCGTGCCCGGCGGCCTTCATCGAGAAAATCGTCTGCTGGATTTTGTCCTCGATCCGGATGGCGCCGTTGGTGCCGAGGATCGTCTTGATGAAGAACTGCTCGAAGCCGCTCGTCTGCGCCTGGGTGACGATGAAGAAGCCGACCCCAAACACGATGCCGGCCAGGCTCATGAGCATGGCGCGCTTTTTGGCGGTCAGGAAGCGGAGGGCGATGCGGAGATTGGTGGACACTGCGGCGCGTTCCCGCGGACGGTTAGTTGGGCAGCACCTGCGGGCGCACGCGGTCGCCGTCGCGGAAGCGGTCCTGCTGCTCGACCACGACCTCTTCGCCCGCGTCGAGCCCGGAAAGGATCTCGACCTGGTTGAGGCTCTCGTAGCCTTTCTGAATCTTGCGCAGGACGAGCTTGCTGCCGTCGACGACGTAAACGAAATCGCCCACCAGCGCGCGGCGCGGGATGATGACCGCGTTGTTGCGCTCCGCGATCACGATGCTGACCTCGCCGGTGAGCCCGGGCACGAGCACGCGGCCCTCGGGCAAAAACACGTCGAGGAACGCCGTGTAGCGCTGCGTCGTCGGATCGGCGGAGGGCAGGATCTTCGAGACGACGGCGTTGTATTGGTCGTTGCCGTAGGTGAGGAAGCGCACCGTCGCCTTCTCGCCGATCTTGACCGCGGCGAAATTCTCCTCGCTCAGCTTGGCCTCGACGGTGCGGCCCACGGCCATGATCGTGGCGATCTGCGAATTGCTGCCGATGAGGTCGCCGGCGCGCGCATCGACCGTGGTGACGACGCCGTCCGAGGGCGCGGTGATCGTCATCTTGGCTTTCTCGCGCTCCTTCGAGCGGAGGCTGTTTTCAAAATTCTCGAGCGCGAGGCGGTTGTTCACCTCGTCGAGCTCCATGCGCTGCGCCAGTTGCTGCACGAGGCGCTGCTGTTTCTCCAGCTCGGCGGCCGGATAAGCCCCGGCCTTCGTCTGCCGCGCGTAGTTCTCGAGGCTGTCCTTGGCGTTGAGCAATTCGGGCCGGAGCGTCGAACCGAGCTCCACCTTGCGCCGCGCGGCCACGATCTCGTTCTTGATGCGCTCGATCTCGGAGCTCGGTGGCGCTGACGCGGCCGCCGACCTCGCTCTTGAGCTGCATGGCGAACTCCGCCTTCACCTCGACCGAGCCGGGCACCGCGCGCACCGCCTTGCCGCGGATGGCGACCGACACGAGCGCGACGGGGCGCAGGAGGTAGGAGACGACGAAGACGACGATGGCAAGGGCCGCCACGGCGACGGCCAGCCGCGCGCCCCACCTGCGAAGGAATCCGGGCTGGTTCATTTATTTGTTGGTCAAGTTGCCGAGCACCGGGTCTTCGGCCAGCGTGCCGAGGAAATCGCCGATGCGGACCAAGTAGTCGGCGCGTGCGTTGTAGGCGTTGACCTGCGCGTCGAAGAGCCCGAGCTGGGCGAGACTGACGTCGGCTTCAGAAATCACGCCCCGTTTGAAATCGTCCTGACGGGTCTTCAGGTTTCCTTCGCCCGAGGTGAGGAACCGGTCATTGATCGACATGTTGCGGGCGGAGAAATAAATTTGCTTCGCCTGCGCCTGCGCCTGTTTGCCGAGGCGGTCGGTCAGCTCGCGATAGTCGTTCTCCATCTGGCGCCGCCGCGCGAGGGAGATGCGCCTGGCCGCCTGCGCGGCAAACCCGTCGAAGAGGGTCCACTGGACTTGGATCCCGGCATAGAGCGAGTTCACCCGGAACTTCTGCACGTCGTTAATCTTGTAGTTCTGCTCGTCCTGATTGGTGCCGGCCGTGAAGCTGAACTTGGGGCGCAACCGGGTCTTCTGGTTCAGGTAGTCGAGTTCCTGGATCGCGATCTGGTTGCGCAGCGAGAACGCCTCGACCGAGGGTAAATCCTTCTGGGCCAGGAAGCCCGCGAGCAGCCCGTCCACGGCGGTCGCAGGATACGGCAGCGCGGGCATGGTGTCCGGAATCGCCTCGTCGCCCATCGTCCCCAACCCGGCCAACCGCGCGAAGGCCGCCTTGGCGGTCTCGTAGTCGAACACGTTTCGCTCGAGATCAATGTCCGCCCGCTCGGAATTCAGCCGCAGCGGGAAGATTTCGAATTCCGAGATCACTTTTTTCGCGAGGCGGTCTTCGGCAATCGCCAATTGGTCGTGCGTGAACTTCTGATTGAACCGGGCGCGCTTCAACGCGACTTTGCGGACGATCAGTTGGAGATACTGGTTGCGGAGCTCCTGAACCAGCAGCCGGTAGCCGTCGCGGAACTGCCCCTTGGAGATTTTCTCGCGAATCTCGCCCATCCGGGCGTTGTTGCGGCGCTCGCCCCAAAAAAAGAGCGGCTGGCTGATGGAAACGTCGTAATAGGTTTTCGTCACTCCCAGACGGCCGACGACATCGGCGCGGGTGTCGCGCGACTTATTGTAGCGATAGCTGGCGCCGAAACTCGGAAGCAGGCCGGCCCGCGCGATGATTCGGTCGTTCTCGGCGATCTGGAGGTCCAGTTCGCGGTTCACCATCCGCGGGGACTGCTGGACGGCGCTCTTGAGGATCGCATCGAGGCCGGTGAACACCCGCTCGGGCAGCGCGACCTCGTCGAGGGGGGCCGCAAACACCCCGCCCGTGAGGAGCAACATCGCCGCAAACAAATTCGGGAATTTCATAGGAGAATTTCCGCAAGGGCGCCTTAAAGGCCGGGCTATTGCAATCAGGAAATTTTCTCGCCTCCGCCGGCGCCACGGAAAAATCTTTACTTGGCTGATAGCGCACGGCTTAAGACCCGCACTGAACTCCACCATGTTGCGCCGCCTCGCGCCTTTTGCCGCCGACCTTTTCCAGCACCGCGAACTGCTCTGGCAGTTCACACTGCGCAACGTGGAGCTGCGGCACAAAGGCAGCCACCTCGGCCTGCTCTGGTCCGTCCTCACCCCGCTGCTGATGCTCGGGCTCTACGTCCTCGTCTTCGGGTATATCTTCGGCGGGAGCTTCGGCGTGCTGCCGCATGAGACCCGGGCGGACTACGCCCTCGCGATCTTTCTCGGCCTGGCGATTTTTCAATTCGCGGCCGAGGTGCTCGCCACCTCGCCGACCGTGATTGTGGCGAACCCGAACTTCGTGAAAAAAGTCGTCTTCCCGCTGGAAATTTTGCCGGCGGCCAACGTCTTCGGCGCTCTCTTCCACATGTTCATCAGCCTGACGCTCGTTTTGGTCTGCGCGCTCTTCTTCGGCCGCGGCAGTCACCTGGGCGTGCTGTGGTTGCCGGCCATTCTCGCCCCGCTCCTGTTGTTCTCCCTCGGCTTCGGCTGGCTCTTCGCGGCCCTCGGGGTTTTCCTGCGCGATATCGGCCAGATCCTGCAATTCCTCTCGACGGCCCTGATGTTTTCGAGCGCGGTCTTCTACTCGGCCCAAAAAATCCCGCCCGCCGCCTGGGCCTACATGCGCTTCAACCCGGTGCTGTTGGCGATCGAACTCGCCCGCAACGCCCTCCTTTGGGAGCGCCCCCTCGATCTCCATCATCTTGCCTATCTCTACCTCGGCGGATTCGGCACCTGCGTGCTCGGCTACGCTGCGTTCCGGCGCATGAAACCCGCGTTCGCCGACGTGCTCTGAGCGCCGCATGGAACCGCCGTCCGGACATGTCTTCTGGCTCTTCGGTCTCTCCGGCGCGGGGAAGTCCACCCTCGCCCGCGCCCTCGCCGCGCAACTGCGGAGCGCCGGCCGGCCCGTCTTCCCGCTCGACGGCGACGCGCTCCGCGCCGGGCTGTGCCGCGACTTGGGTTTCTCCGACGAGGCCCGTGCGGAGAATCTCCGCCGGGCCGCCGAGGTCGCCAAGATCGCGGCCGACGCCGGCTTCAGCGTGATCGCCGCTTTTATCACCCCACGCGCGGCTTATCGGCAATTGGTGGCCGAGATCGTAGGCAGCGACCGCCTGTCCTGGGTTTACCTCAGCGCGCCTCTGGCAACCTGCCGGCAGCGCGATGTGAAAGGACTCTACGCCCGTGCCGCCGCCGGGCAGGTGGCGCAGATGACCGGGATCTCCGCCCGTTTTGAAGAGCCGACCGACTCGGACCTGGTGCTCGACACGTCGCGGGGCACGCCGGACGAATCCGCGGCGCAATTGCTGCGCTTCGCCGCCACGCGGGTGAAACTCGAAGGCTGAGCCCCCCGATGCCCGGCTTCCACCTCACCCAGCTCGAGCTGCTCGAACACGAGGCCATCCACGTCGTGCGCGAGGCGTTCGTGCAATTCCCCCAGACGGCCATCCTCTTTTCCGGCGGCAAAGACTCCCTCGTGCTCGCGGCCGTGGCGCGCAAAGCCTTCGCGCCGGCCCGGTGCCCGTTCCCGCTGCTGAACATCGACACCGGCCACAATTTTCCCGAGACCCTCGAATTCCGCGACCGCTTCGCCCGCGATTTCGGTTTCCGCCTGATCGTCCGCCCCGTGCAGGCGACGATCGACGCCGGCCGCGCCGCCGACGAGACCGGCCCCGACGCCAGCCGCAACCGGCTCCAAACGACCACCCTGCTCGACGCCATCGCCGAACTGAAACTGGACGCGGCCCTCGGCGGCGCCCGCCGCGACGAAGAAAAAGCCCGCGCCAAAGAGCGCATCTTTTCCCATCGCGACGAGTTCGGGCAATGGGACCCCAAGAACCAGCGGCCCGAGCTTTGGAACCTTTTCAACGGCCGCAAACGCCCCGGCGAACACTTCCGCGTCTTCCCGCTCAGCAACTGGACGGAACTCGACATCTGGGCCTATCTCGCCCGCGAGCAGCTCCCCCTCCCCACGCTCTACTTCAGCCACGAACGCGAGATCATCGCCCGCGACGGCACGTGGTTCGCGGCTTCGCCCCGCCTGCCGCTGCGCCCCGGCGAATCCTCGCGCCGCGAGCGCGTCCGCTTCCGCACCGTCGGCGACATGACCTGCACCGGCGCCATCCGCTCCGACGCCGCGACGCTGCCCGCGATCATCGCCGAAGTCGCCGCCGCGCGGCAGACGGAGCGCGGCACCCGCGCCGACGACCGCCGCTCGGAGACCGCCATGGAAGACCGCAAACGCGAAGGCTATTTCTAACCGCCGCCGTGGACCTCCTCCGCCTCATCACCTGCGGCAACGTCGACGACGGCAAGAGCACCCTGCTCGGCCGCCTCCTCCACGACACCAAATCCGTCTTCGAGGACCAATGGGACGCCGTGCAACGCGCCAGCGCCCGCCGCGGCGACGCGCAGACCGACCTCGCCCTCCTCACCGACGGCCTGCGCGCCGAACGCGAACAAGGGATCACGATCGACGTCGCTTACCGTTACTTCGCGACCCCGCGCCGCAAGTTCATCCTCGCCGACTGCCCCGGCCACTTCCAATACACCCGCAACATGGTCACCGGGGCGTCGTCCGCCCAACTCGCGCTGCTCCTGGTCGACGTGCGGCACGGCCTCACCGAACAAACCTGCCGCCACGCCTTCCTCACCACGCTCCTGCGGATCAAGCACCTCGTCGTTTGCGTGAACAAGATGGACTTGGTCGGCTACCGGCAGGAAGCCTTCGAGCGCATCCGCGACCAGTTCATGGCGTATGCCGAGCGGCTCGATGCCGCCGACATTCAGTTCGTGCCGATGTCGGCCCTGCACGGCGACAACATCGTCGAGCAATCCCTCCGCCTGCCCTGGTATCAGGGCGCGCCGCTCCTCTACACCCTCGAGACCGTTTACGTCGGCAACGACGCCAACCACGTCGATCCCCGCTTCGCCGTGCAGACCGTCATCCGGCCGCAGGATCCGGCCGCGCCCGATTTCCGCGGCATCGCCGGGCAGATCGCCAGCGGCGTCTTCCGGCCCGGCGAGGAAGTGGTCCACCTGCCCACCGGCTTCACCGCCCGCATCGCGGCGATCCACGGTCCCGCCGGCCCGCTCGCGGAGGCGTTCCACCCGATGTCCGTCGTCGTCGAGCTCGACCGCGACCTTGATGTGAGCCGCGGCGAGATGCTCGCCAAACCGGGGAACCAACCTGCGGCCGCCAGTGAACTGGAAGCGACGCTCTGTTGGTTTTCTTCCACCCCGCTGGACCCATCCCGGCGATATCGCCTGCGCCACACCACTCGCGAAACGAACTGCCGGGTGAAGAATGTCCGCTACAAGCTCGACGTGACCACCCTTCATCGTTGCCATGCCGACGCCCCTGTCCAAATGAACGACCTCGCCCGTGTCTCCCTCCAGACCGCTGCTCCGCTTTTTTTCGACAGCTACAAACAAAACCGCCAAACAGGTGCCATGATCCTCATCGACGAATCCACCAACACGACCGTGGCCGCCGGTTTGATCCGCTGACCGCACATGAGCGACGACCCCGTCATTTCAGTTCAAAACGTCAGCAAGGCTTACCGCATCTGGGAAAGCCCGGCAGCGCGCCTAGTTTCCCCCGGTCTCGAGGGCTTGGCCGGAGTCATGCCGAAAGGATCCAACTCCGCCCGGCGACTGCGAGCCCGCGCCGCCTCATGCTACCGCGATTTCTACGCGTTGAACGACGTGTCTCTCACCGTCAAACGCGGAGAGAGCGTCGGCATCATCGGCCGCAACGGCTCGGGCAAATCGACGCTGTTGCAGATCATCGCCGGAACGCTGCAGCCCACTTCCGGCTCGGTGAAAGTGAAGGGCCGGGTGGCCGCCCTGCTGGAGCTCGGCAGCGGGTTCAACCCAGAGTTCACCGGCCGGGAGAATGTATATCTCAACGGCGCGGTGCTCGGCCTCTCGCGGCGCGAAGTGGACGAACAGTTCGACAAGATTACCGCTTTCGCCGACATCGGCGACTTCATCGATCAGCCGGTGAAGACGTATTCCAGCGGCATGTTTGTCCGGCTGGCCTTTGCGGTCGCGACTCATGTGTCGGCTAACATTCTGCTGATCGATGAGGCGCTGGCCGTCGGCGACATTTTTTTTCAGCAGAAGTGCTACGCGCGGCTAAATCATTTGCAGGAGACCGGGGTCGCGATCGTGCTGGTCACGCATGGCATGAACAACGTCGAGCAGTTTTGTGCACGCGCCTACCTCCTGCACCAAGGTCGACTCCATGCGGCAGGCGCAGCCATCGAGGTGGTGAAGCGCTATTACCTAGTCAATCAAAGCGAAGCGGCCACCTCCGAGTCGACCGCCTCCCAGCCGGCCGCCTCCGAAGGTGCTCCTGCGGTATCCGGTTCCGCATGGCCTGCCGAAGCGGCGTTTTTCGACATCAGCGGCGTTCCCCAGGTCGCGGAAGGAACAGCACGATGCACCGGCGTGGCTCTTTGTGACATTCGCGGCGACGCCTGTCGCGTGTTCGAGCAGGGGGAGGAGGCAGACTTCTACTACGAATACGAGTTGCTGCGCCCCATCGACCAGCCGGTCACCGGCCTGGTGCTGTTCAACAACAAGCAGATCATCGTGCATGGGAAGAACAGCTTGGAATACGGCTCGGAGTTCGGGGCTGGTTATGCCGCCGGGAAGCGACTGCGATTCCGTCACCGAGTGAAATTGGAGATCGCCGCGGGTTACTATACCTTTGAGGTGGGGTTTGCCTCGATCGCAACCGGGGACGCCGCCAGGGCCCACCTGCTGAATCACATTGAACTCGACGACCGGGTGCGCCGGCACTGCCATCTTTCGGGTATCGGCCCGTTTGAAGTGGCCTTTCGGGCGCACGGGCGGCCCGTCCAGCTACTTCATCACGGGATTGCCAATCTGAGCGGCGGCATCAAACTTTGTGAGATTCTTTCATGAAATCCCCCAAGGCCGAGAAAAATGCCGTGCGCTGCTGGTGCGGCAATTCGCACTTGGCGGATTTTTCACCCGATTATCTGCTCTGCAACAAATGCCAGACCCTAGTCGCGCGGGCGATGCCCTCGCAGGATCTGAGCCAGATCCGCGATGAGGAGGCCGATCTCTACGGGGCCAACTACGCCGAGCGGCATCTTCAGGAAGACTACGGACAGCCGGACTTCCTCACTCGCAGCCGGCGCGACCTGACCGAACGCTGCCCGTATTGGCTGCGCGCCCTCTTGCGCTACAAACTGCCGCCGGCGGAACTGCTGGAGCTTGGGAGTTTTCACGGAGGCTTTGTCGGCCTGGCGAAATTAGCCGGCTTTCGGGCCCGCGGCCTGGACCTCAGCCCGGCGCTGTGTCGCAAGGCTGCGGCCTGGTTCGACGTTGAAGTTCTCGCCGGACCTGTCGAGAGTCAGGCACTCGCTCCCGGCAGCCTGGATGTCATCGCGCTGTTCGATGTTCTTGAGCACCTCCAAGACCCGCGCGCCACGCTCCGGTGTTGTCGCAAACTGTTGCGACCGGACGGCCTTCTAGTGATTCAGACACCCCGGCTTCGGGAAGGCCGCACCTTTGCTGAGATGCAAAAGGCGGACGATCCATTTCTGCCGCTGTTCATTCCCGAACATCTCTATCTTTTCAGCCAATCCTCCGTGACCGAGCTCCTGCGCGAGACGGGATTTGCGCACGTCAGTTTCGAAACCCCCATTTTTCCGCAATACGACATGTTCCCGTTTGCGTCCGCTGTCCCGCTGGTGTCGCTCGAAGAACGGGATCAGACGGCGGCGCTCGCCGCCAGTGCCGGAGGAAAATTTGCTGCCGCGCTGCTGGACCTGCGCGCCGAAACGGCCGGGCTCCAGCAGGAAAATATCCGGTTGAACCAGCATGCCCGGCGCTCCGAGGGGGACGCCAAGGCGCGCACCGAACAGGTCGAAACCCTCGACCTACTCGCCAAGCAATACAAGGCCGACGCGGATGCGCGTGTGCTACAGGTCGGAGAACTGACCGCCCTCGCCCAAGCACAGGAGAAACGCTTCAACGAAATGCACGCGGAAATGAACCGGCAGCTCGCGAACCTCGGCTGCGAAGTGCAGCACCGGGACCAGATAATCGCGCGACTGGACAGCGATGTAACGACGCTCAACCAACTCATCCACTCAGGCGAGCTGACAGTCGACCTCAAGGACGCGTTACGCCGCGCGCAACTGGAAACTTCGCTCGCCAACCGGCTGCTGGCCCAGACGGAGGTCGCGAACCCGTCGGCACTTCCGGTCGGCTGGCTGCAACTGCCGCCGGGGGCTTTCTTGCCCGCGGCCGCACCCGTGGTCTCCAACTTGGAAACATCTGAACGCGGTCCCGACGTCATTCACCTGTTCGGCTGGGCGTTTGCCGATACGCCCGAGGCGGTGCCCTTCCGTCCGCCCTACCTGGTTGTGCGGACAGCCACGTCGCTCTGGGTGCGCCGCGGCGCCGCAGTGGAACGGCCCGACGTCGCCGCTGCGTTTCCGGCCGAGGGACAGGCCCACGCCGCCCGCGTGCAGTCAGGATTTGCCTTCGACCTGCCGCTAGCCGGGCTTCCCGCGGGGGCGGCGGAGGCGCAAGTCTTGTTTGGTCAGGTTGCGAACACGCCCGTCATGACCCCACCCTTTCCGTTGCCGTGAACGACCTCTCTTCGGCGCAGCTGGGTTTCCCCCGACTTCGTCCAACGCGGGGCGACACACCCCCCGCGAACCCGCTGCGGCTGGCGGTGGACCTTTCGCATCTCCAGTCCCGGGGCGCCAGCGGCGGCGTGAAGCCGTTCGTCCTCGAATACCTCCGGGGCCTCGCGATGCTGGAGGGGGACAATCTCGTTTTCGTTTTTCTCACCTGCACCGCCTCGCACTCCGAGGTGCGCCAGCTGGCGCGCGCCCAGGACGAACTGGTTTGCGTGCGCGACAACGGCGGCGAGGGCCCGGCGGCGCTGGGCAACTGGCGCGGGGGCGAAACTTTCCTGCCCCATCCGCCGCTCAATCTGCTGGTGCAGTTGCGTGCAGACGTTTTCTATTCGCCGTTGATCTCGGCCGAGTTCGCGTGCCAGGGCGTGCCGACCTTGGCTACCGTGGTCGACGTGCTCCACCGCGACTATCCCGCGACGTTGTCGCCGGAGTCCAACCGGCACCGCGAAAGCTCCTTCCAGAAACTTGTCCGCGTCTCGGCGAAGTTCCAGTGCATCTCGCACTACACCGCCGGCCAGATGACCCGCCACTATAAAATTCCTGCGGACCAGATGTTTTGCTCGCACGTCATCATTCACCACCGGTTCAATCCGGTCGACTCCGCCCGCCGCAGGGAAGCCGCCGACGTGCCCTACTTTCTCTATCCGGCCAACTGCTGGCCGCACAAAAATCACGAGACGCTCCTGGTAGCGTATCGCCTTTACCGCCGCCAGCACGCCGGCACGCCTTGGCGGCTAGTGCTGACCGGCCACGAAAGCGACGCCATGCATCAATTGCTGGAGACGGCCGGCCATCTCGGCGTGCGGGAACATATCACGTTCCACGGCCACCTGCCGGAAAAGGAATTCGCCGGGCTGTGGCGCGACGCCGGCGCCCTGGTTTTCCCGTCCCTGCACGAGGGCTTCGGCATTCCGCTCATCGAAGCGATGCATTTCGGGATTCCTATTCTTTCCAGCGAAATGGGATCACTGCCGGAAGTCGGCGGTGACGCCGCGCTCTACGCGGATCCCCTCAGCCCCGTCGCCTGGGCCGGCGCCATGTTGAAAATCGCCACCCACCCGGAGCTCCGCGCCGCGCTCGTCGCCCGGGGACGGCGGCGCCTCGGGGAATTTTCCCTGGCCGCCGAGCTCAAAGAGTTCCGCGACGAGATCCGTTCCCTTGCCGGCAAGCCGGGTCGGCGATGGAACCACGGCCTCCACCCCGATGGCTGGATCGAAGGCATTGCGGTTTTCGGCCTGCCGGCGTCTTCAGGCAATGCTCGCCTCGAGGTGCGGGTGGCCGCCGGGCCGGCTTCACGCCGCGTCCGCCTCTACCGCGGCCTCACCCCGCTCGGTGGTTTCGATGTCCCGGCTGGAATCGCGGTCGAACATTTCTTGGAGATTCAACCTGACGGCCAGCCGCTCGTCATTGAAGTGCCGGACGCCGACCACCTCGATTCGGCCGACCATCGCCGGCACGGCGTGCTGCTGGCGGCAGTAAATCTTGAATCAGCCGGACAGCGTCTCAACCTCATGGAGGAGGCCCCGTGAAATTCTCCATCGTGGTTCCCTCCTTCAACCATTCTCCCTACTTGCGGGCCAACCTCGACAGTATCCTGCTACAGGAGCACCGCGACGTTGAAATTCTGGTGAATGACGGCGGGAGCAACGACGGCTCGGTCGAAATCCTGGCGTCCTACGGCAACCGAATCCAATGGTCCTCCGGCCGTGACCACGGCCAGACGGATGCGATCAACAAGGGCCTGCTGGTCGCCTCGGGCGAGATCCTCGCCTACCTCAACTCCGACGACATCTACCTGCCGGGTGCGTTCCAACGGGTGGCCGCGCACTTTGCCGCGCATCCTGCCTGCGACCTGCTGTATGGCAATGCTTGGCACCTCAAGGCCGACGGCTCCGTTGTAGAAGCCTATCCAACGGAACCGTGGAACTACGACCGGCTGTTCCAATATTGTTTCCTTTGCCAGCCTGCGGTGTTTTGGCGCAGGCGTCTGTTGCCGCGGTTTGGCCTCTTTGACGAACGACTCCATTTCGCGATGGACTATGAATACTGGCTGCGCCTCGGGGCCGCGGCCGAGATCCATCACCTGCCCGGAGAACCGCTGGCGGGCTCCCGACTGCATGCGGACACCAAAACACTCCGCTCCAGGCTGGCGGTGCACCGCGAGATCCTGCAGGTCGTGCGTCGGCGCGCCCGGCGGCCCGCCGACTGTTATACCTGGCTGAAACATCTTGCCTCGATCGAGGCCACGGAGAATGGGTGGGGCACGTCCCCCATGCCGGAAAAACAAAAAAAACATGCGATGGTCTACGCCGGCCGCCTGCTCGCGCGAGCGGAGGAATACCAGATTGAGCTGGACGACCAACTCTTGCGGGAGTTGGCCGCGATCGCTTCAGATTCGCCGCGATGAAAATCGGCTTCGATGTGGCACAGACTTGCTCGGAACGCGCGGGCTGCGCGTGGTATGCCGACTCGCTCGTTCGCGAACTCGTTGTGCGCGCGCCCGGGCACCAATTCTTCCTGTATCACCAGTTCGGCGATTGGATCAACTCCGCCACCGAGCAGGGCACGCATATCTCGGCGCCGAACGTCACCAGCACGTTTACCGATATCACACCGCAAGAAGCGGCGCGGATCTGGCGCAGCCCGGCGGAACTCGTGATCAAGACCGGCGCGCCGGACATCGTGCACGCAAACTCGTTCCGCGCCCCCCGCGTGCCGGGTGCCCGCACAGTGTTCACGGTCTACGACGTCTCCTTCTGGGCGGTGCCGCACTTTGCGACCGAGCAAAACCGGCTCGCCTGTCAGGGCGGGTTGCTGCAGGCTCTGGGCACCGCAGACGGTTTCATTTTCATCTCCGAGAACGCCCACACGGAATTCGAGCGCATACTTCCCGGCTGGATTGAGGAGAACAACCGGCTTTGGCAGGTGACTCCGCTGGCGGCCCGGCCGAGCTTCGCCCTGCCGCCCGCACCAGTGGCGTCTGGCACCCCTCCCTATTGGCTCGCCGTCGGCTCGCTTGAGCCGCGGAAAAATTATCTAGCCCTGCTCGACGCCTTGGAAATCTACTGGCCGCTCAGCGCGTCACCGCAGCCGCTCTGGCTGGCGGGCGGCGATGGCTGGAATTCCGCCGATGTCCGGGAGCGCATCACTGTCCTGAGCGGGCGCGGCATGGTCCGTCGCCTCGGCTACGTTCCCGATGCGAAGCTTTCCGAGCTCTATTCGTCAGCCACCGCACTCATCTTTCCCAGTTGGTATGAGGGATTCGGTCTGCCCGTGCTAGAGGCGATGGCGCTCGGATGCCCGATCCTGTGTAGCGACCGCTCGAGCCTGCCGGAAGTCGGCGGCGACGCCGTGCTCTACATCGACCCGGCGCGGCCCGGGACGATCGCGGACGCCATGCTGCGCTTGGAAAAAGACCCCGCGCTGCGCGCAAACTGCGTCGCCGCCAACCGGGCCCGGGCCGAAAAATTCAGCTGGCAACACACGGCGGATGCGACCTTGGAATTCTACGACCGCGTCCTGCGCCGCCCGACCTGATCCTTTCCATGTCTCTATCACCCGATACAATCCGTGCATTAAATTACCCGTTTGGCGGGGCCGCCGGCCGCAGCCAGTCGCGGCTGATCTTCGATTTTTCCATCGGGCTCGCCTGTTTCGACGACGCCCAGCCAAACCGCAAGGTCTTGGACTTCGCGTGCGGCACCGGCTGGACGACGGAGTGGCTGAACCGCATGGGCCGTGATGTGTATGCATTCGACGTCGATCCAGCCGCCATCGAACAGGCCAAGCTGCGCCCGCAGCTCGACCCGCGGATCGATGCAACCCGCTTCCACACTGCCGTGGGCGACGGCCACACCATCAATTTCCCGGACGCCACCTTTGGCCATGTGTTCTGCTTTGACAGCCTCCACCACATGAAGGACTACGGCCAAGTATTTCGCGAAATGTATCGCGTCCTCGTGCCTGGCGGCCGCGCCGTCTTCGTGGAGCCCGGAGCCCGCCACGCTTCCTCGCCCGAAACTTTGCGCTTTCTGACAGAAAACAAGAAACCGGACTGGTGGATCGAACGCGATGTCAATCTACAGGAAATAAACGACCTTGCACGCGCCGCCGGTTTTCTGGAATTGCGCGTGCGTCCATTCGTCCTTCCTGGCATGTCTGATTTCACATTCACCGACTGGTATCACATATCGGACAATCCTGTCGGACAGCAAAACATCCTCCGGGAACTGCGCCGGTTCTGCTGGGATGACCGGGTGATTTTTTACCTCGACAAACCATGACCATTCTCCGCGCACTTGCCACCTCCTACTGCTAAGATGCATCTGGTCCAGCACGGCATCGCAATTGGGTTTCAGCTGGGTGTGCTGCTGTTCACCTCTGCCGGTTGGGGCTATCTCATCTATCGATCGGGCCGCAAAGCTAATTTTTTCCCACCTCCCGCTGGCGATATACTTATCTGTGCGACAGCTGGGCTGTGCTTGTGTTTTATTGTTCTCCAAAACCTCGTTTACGCGGGGATTAAGTTGGAGTGGTCGTCATGGCTGGGGCTTTCAGCTGCTGCTGCAGGTCTGGCTTTTTGGTGGCGCGATCGGTCCGGATCCACAGTCGCGCCATGCGCGCGGACAACACAGGCATGCTGGCTCTGGCTTTCTTCTGGCCTGTTGGTTTTCTGTTTCCAGGGAGCGGCGTTGATTTATCACGGCCCCGCCCACTACTATGGCAACGCCCACCAAGATCAGGTGAATTACGTGCAACTGGCCCAATTTCTTGTGGAGCGGCCTTTCAGCACCTCGCTTGCCGATGTGGGCCTGCATCCGTGGCTGGTAAAGGCGATCGACCTGAAGGAAATGCGCATCGGCCAAAGCGTGGCGAACGGATATGTAGGTGTTGCCTCCCTGACCGACGCCCAGATGGCCTACGGCACGACCTCGCTGTTTTTTGTCGGGTTGCTGGCCGCCTGCGTCACGGCACTGCTGGTTCAGTGCAGCGTGCGACCCTCGCTGGCGTGGCTCGGGGGAGTCTGGTCGGGTTCGCTCCCTGCGGTTACGCAGACCCATCTGGACGGCTTTCTTTCGCAGACCACCGTGCTGTTCGTCATACCGGCTCTGGGCCTAAGCCTGCTGGTTGCCCGGCGGAATAGGCCCCTGGGGTGGGTGGCGACCACCCTCATTCTGGCCTTTCTGCTCAGCGCTTATACCGAGGTCTATGTCATTGGCGTCGCCTCGGTGGCGGCGCTCACCCTGGTCGCGTTGGAATGGCCGCTGCGAAAACGCTTCGCCTACTTCGCCTCCACGGTTGCAGTTTCGTTGCTCTTGCTGATCCCCTATGTGATCCGGTCGCTGGGCTTTGTCGCGTCCCAATACAAAATCGCTGCAGATCCGGAAATGCTAAGTCAATTGGCCCCCCGCGCTGGCACCTTGCAAGGCTGGGCGGAAATATTCGTGGGACTCCCCTCCGCCGCGCCCTGGGCCCAACGTGCACAACCTCTGGCAGGGCTTATCCTCGTCGCTTTGGCCCTGCATGGCCTGGCCTCGAGAAGTCCCCGCTCCCGACTCCGGCTCGTCGGCCTGATTGCCGCACCCCTCGGCGTCCTCGCGGTGCTGCTCTCCGCGCCCGTGCTGGCGAAGTATCCGCTCGGCAAGCTGCTGGGTTTGTTTGCGCCGCTTGCCGCGGTCTGCGGCACAATTGGCGCCGCGCGCTTGGGCGAATCGTTGGCCATGGTGCTTTCCGCCCCGGCGCGCCGGGGCGGCCTTGCGCGATTGCGCCGTGGCTCACTGGGTTTGGCAGCTGTCGTCATCGGCCTATTCCTGGCCTTGGCCGCAGCGGACTCGTGGGGAAAATTGCAGCGGGTATTTGCCAACGGGGATAATCTTGCCGCGATCAATTCGCCCGCAGCCCAAGCGGTATTCCGCGACATCGCCGCGCATCCTGAACGCACCTACCTGGTCAAGGAGCAGCACGTCATCCTGAATGCCTGGCTGTGCTACCATGCCCGCCACGCCTCTGTTTATACGGACGTCGATTTGATCGGCGACCGCCCCACCCCGGTTGACCAGTTTTCGTTCCGGCAGGTGCCAACCGGATCGGGTGCGATGTGGCTGCTGACTGGCGAAAGGATGAAGTCGTATTCCCAAGTGGACGCCACCCCGGAGATCATCGTCCGAAACCCACAGGGCATCGACCGCGCCGGTCTGTTGACCTGGTATTGGGTGGGGGACCAGATGGAGCTCGAAATCGTCAATTTCGCGCATCACCCGCTGGAACGCAGCCTGACCATGCGTGCAATCATTGGGCCAGCCAACGATGCGCCGGAGCGCACGGTCAGCCTGACCGAACAAAGCGACGACCGCACGAAGCAAATCCGCCGCTTCACTCAGGACGCCCGACTCACTTTCACCCTGACGTTGAAACCGGGCTCCAACTTCTATGCCTTCCGGGTCGAAGCGCCGGTTGCGTGGCAGCGACACGTGGCCGGAGATGCCCGTAAACTCTCCGTTCGGGTGCAAGAGTTCAACCTTTCGACCATGCCGGTGGCCCCGGGACGACCGTGATCGCCTCCGTTCCAGATCCCAAGCCGTCCCGCTGGGGCACATCTTTCTGGCTGCGCATGCCGGCCGCGGCCGGCACCGCTGACCGCGCGGCGGATCGGCCCCTTTCACCCCGGGTTTCCCTGTTTCTGACCATCCTGTTTGCGGCGGCGTTCGCTACCTGCATTTATGGTCGCTGGCTGGGCTATGACAATGTGCCGGTGACTCCCGCGCAGGATTTGGCGAAGCACGTGGCGATGGCCCTCAATTTTGCCGCGGCAGTTGCCGATGGCCAACCTTGGCCGAGGCTGCAGCTCAATCACCCGCAGGTGCCGGATATTCCGCTGTTTCAATATTACGGATTCATGACCGGCTTCGCGGCCTTCCCCTTCTTGAAGCTGGGCCTGTCCGGCATTCAAGCGGTGGTCACATCCCTGATCTTCCTCCGCTTCGCCGGCCTGCTCGCCTTGTATGCCGCCGGCCGCCGGCTGGGCTTGAGCCAGCCCGCCGCCTGGCTCGCAATCGCTCTGTTTGCCTTGGAGCCGTATCTGCTCTCGACCCTTTACGGCCGTGTTGCGGTTCCCGAATTCCATGCCCAGAGCGAATTACCTTTTATCTTGTGGGGCTATGCCCTCCTTGCCACCGGCCGCGGTCGAACCGGCTTCGTCGTGGTTACAGCGGTATTCGTCTGCCTGGCTTTTACCCACAATATCTTCTTTCTCTACGGTGCCGCCTTTTTCATCCTGCTTGTCGCGAGCAGTGCCCTGCCACTGCGCTTCCGGTTTTTCGGCGCGCTCGCCCTAGGCGCCGCGGTGATGATCTCCGCCCCGCAGTGGCTGCCCGCCCTGCTTTCCAGCTCTGAACTGAACATCGATTTTTTCCTCAAGAACCCCCACTATAACGGTTATCTTACGGACGGAAGTGGCCTGTTCGGATTCTATCGGCCACTAGGGGAGCACGGGGATGACGTGCGGTATTATTTTACCTATTCCTGGTGGACCCTGCCCGGCCTGGCCGCCCTGGTCTTGGTTTCGGCGCGGCGCCGACAATGCTATCCGATCAGCCTCGTCGCTTTACTTGCCCTGCTGCTCTCCCTCGGGTGGTTCGACATCTGGAGCCTCCTGCCGCGCTTTACCTGGGCTCTGCAATTCCCGTATCGACTGATTCCGTTCGTCGCGCTGGCCGGAGCCCTGGGCAGTGCGGCCCTGCTGGACCGCTTTTTCCGTCCGCCGACCCTGCTGTTGTTCGGAGTTATCGCGTCCTTCACCGTCTGGCCGATCCTGAGTATGCCCCCGTTTGACCGCCAGCTAACCATCTCGGACAAGGATCTGGAGAGGGAATATGCTTCGAGCGACTATGTCGCAGTCGGTCAATACGGAACCAACCAGGCCAGCCGCATAGTTGCCAGCGACCTGTGGTTAAAAGACGACAATCTGCTGTATGGCGACAAGCAGGGGCGCATCACGGTCCTCCTCCGCTGTCGTTCAATTTTCCCCGACCACCCAGTCGTTCTCACGCTCGTCAGCACGGACGGCAAGGCCCAAGAGGTTTCTAATTCTGTTGTCGTTCCGCCCGGGGCTGAGCTCCGGACGTTCACCCTGGCGACAAATCGCGTCGTGCGCACCGCCCGCATCCGGCCCAGCGAGTATCTGGTTCCTGCGGTTGTCGATCGTAATCCCTTCGGCGACCGCCGCCGCCTATTCGCCTACGTCGAATCCCTGATCGTAAATGACCGGCCGATTGTCGGAATCGCCAAGGCCCGGCTTGTCGCGCGTTCCGGCCTCAAGCGTCAATTCCAGACGCAACCCGCGGGCAGCATCCCGGCCGGGACCGCCCACACGCCGGCGCCAGTCGGGTTGCCCACCGCCTACACTCCGCTCCTGCGGGCTTGGCAAAACGGCCGGGACTTGCCGGTCAGTGCCGCTGCTGATGGCACCTCAATCGTGCGGGCAGTCCCCGGAGTCCCGATCGAGACGGAGTATCAGCTGCCACTGCCGGCGTGGATTCTCTTTTTCTTGGGAGTTGCGCTTTTCGCCGTTGGCCTCCGGCTGACTTGTTCTACGCGGGGCGGGCCCCTGATCACCACCGCGGGATGCCCCCTTGGTTCCTCATGATTATCCTGTTGCTCTTCGTGGCGTTCACCATCCTCGCCATCGCCTCCTTGGCGGGTCCGCTCTATCTGCTGCTGCGCAAGACCACCTACGGCCGCTATCCGGTCGAGCTGTCCTTGGCGCTCTTTCCCGCAAGCATCGTATTGACCGGATCTCTTTTGGGCCACGTCCACGCGAAGAACTTCCACCCGACTTGGATCCTACCGGCCCTCATGGCCGGCGTGTTCACCACGGCTTGGGTGCTCTATTCGCATCGCGACCGGCTTGGGGCCGCCGCCCGCTCAAACGGTCCCAGAATAGCCATGCTCCTTGTTCTGGCCATCCTCGCCGGCCTGGTGGTTGTGCCACGGCAACTGGCGGAGGGCAAACTTGGTTACCTGGAATTCATGAATGGCGAGTTCCTGAATTACTCCCAACTGGCGGTTTTCTCGCAGGGCCACCAGCAGTCCGACCTGCCGACCGCCTTTCTCACCCAGCACCAAACTGCCCGAGACGGCACCGATTTCCTGAATGTCGCGCTGGCCCGCCTTGCCCGGGCCGAACCGGTGGACATAGTCCAGCTCACTTCTGCGCTTCTGCGCCTGAGCTACTGCAGCCTGTGCCTGTTGGTCATCTGGGAGATCAGGACGCGCACACTTGGCGGGTCCCTGCTAAGCGCAGTCCTCCTGCTCGGTTTCGTCTTCTGGAATTTCGATATCTATGCGTTTCAAATCAGTTTCATGGCCGCAAATGCCGCCTCGGGGGTCTTTGTCCTTCTGGTCGTGATGCTCGCCACGGCAAAATACATTCCCCCGGTCCCTTTCCTCTGCCTGAGCTGCCTCGGCAACCTCTTCCTTTTGGTGACCTATCCCGAAATCATGCCTTTTCTGAAAATCTGTGAGTTGGCGTATTTCCTGGAACGGGCCATCAGTCGAACGAAGGAACACGTTCGCTGGACGCTTCCCCTGGCAAATTTGTGCGTGTTTCTTATCAACCCGACCCTTGTTTTGCGGAAGATTCGTTTCGTGTATGACCTGCTCCAGGCCAACGCTGGCTGGAATTTCCTGGGGAGCCCGATCGACGACGCGCCGGTATACATCCAGCGAATATTCGGCCTGCGGTATAATTTCGTCCCCAGTCAGCCGATGATCGCGCCACTGCCGACGCTGGCGGTTCTGCTCGTGGGCCTGGCCCTGCTCGGTTGGGGTTGCGGTTGCCTCTCTCGTCGCGCGCACACCAAAATCATCTGGCTGGTCCCGGCGGGCCTCCTCTGGTTTCACCTCGCCCCCCTCATGGGCCCGCCCGACGCCGCGCCCCGGCAATTCTATGGCGCCGCAAAATTCACCCTGCTCTGGGCCTGGCTTGCTCCGCTTTCAGTCGCGGCTGCCCTCCCTTGGATCCGTTCCCGGGCGGGACTTATGATCATGACGGTGCTGCTGGGGGCTTTGCTCACCTGCAATTTGGCGGTTCAATGGAAAGCCGTGGCCTTTGCGCTTCGCCTCCCGACGTTTTATTCTCAGCCGATGCGCAAGAATTTCCTCGACCGGATAAAGAACCGGTCGAGCCGCGTGGCGATAGCGAGCGAACAGACTATCCCCCTATGGTATTGGTTCCAAGTGCTGGACGCCGCCGGCCTCCGACCAATCGTGTTGTCCCAGATGCAGGCAAATTTGATTGCCCGCGCTCCCAGTGCCCCTTTCAGTCCCCCAACATTGCCGTCGCCGTATGGAGAAATGATCACTTTAGTCCAGCCCACGAAACTACTGTGGTTCTCCCGTCTCGACATCATCGAGGTGGAAGATTCGACCGAACGCTTCAACAAGATGACCTCTGCAAACCTCACTGTCCGCGCAGGCAAGCTGCTCTTGGCCGCACCCCAGGTCGACCTTCACGAGGCAGACCTTATGGACCGCACCACGGCAAACTAGCCGCGGACCCTCGCACCTTTCCCGACGTGCACCTTTCACTCATTGTTCCAGTCTATAAGGAGGAGGGAAATATCCCAGAATTCATCCAGCGCATCCGCCCGTTGCTGGCCAGAACTGCCGAATCCTATGAGGTCATCTTTGCCATGGATCCCTGCCCGGACCGCACGGAGGAGGTTATTCTTGCGCACCGTGCGATGGACGACCGAATCAAACTGCTGAAATTCTCCCGGCGCTTTGGCCAACCGATGGCCACACTTGCCGGATTGGAATATTCCTGCGGCGAAGCTGTCATCGTCATGGACGTAGATCTACAGGATCCGCCCGAGTTGATCGTGGAAATGGTGGCCAAATGGCGCGAGGGCTATGATGTGGTGCTGCCCCAGCGCCGCCAGCGCACGGGCGAACCCTGGATTAAGAAGCTCGTGTCCGCGGTGGGCTACAAAGTCATCAACAAGATTGCGGACGTGCGTATTCCCCCCAACACCGGAGATTTCAGACTTATGTCTCGGCGCGTCGTCAACGAGCTGGTCAGGCTCAAGGAATCCCATGGCTTTCTGCGCGGCATGGTCGCGGTCGTCGGCTTCAAGCAGTGCCTCATCCCGTTCGACCGGCCGCCGCGCCATGCCGGCGAGACCAACTACAACCGTTTCGTCGGCTCGCTGCGCATCGGCTTCAACGGCATCTTCTGTTTCTCCACCTACGCGCTTCAGCTCAGCACCATCTTGGGTTTCGTTATCGCCGGCGGCTCGTTTCTACTGATGGGCATCTATCTTTTCTATAAGCTCATGGGTTGGACGATTCTCTGGGGCAACCCGACCCTGGTCATCCTCGTCTCTTTCCTCGGGGGCATCCAGCTCATCAGCGTGGGCATCCTCGGCGAATACATCGGGCGCATCTACGAAGAAGTGCGTGCGCGCCCCCGCTTCATTGTCGATTCAGCCGTCGGTTTCGAGGAGTCAGATCGCAGACCTACTGCATGACCCCACTCGATTCCTTCCCCTGGGCGCCGGTAACACCGTCGGGACCAATACCTCACTGGACCGGAGAAGGCTTTCTTCTTAGCGAGAATAAAACACGGATTCTTGCTTACGGCGAAGCCTCGAGCCATTGGAGCGATGAGCTGACGAGCTTGCATGAGTCCGAAGCCGGTCGGGATCATCCGATCGACCTCGCTTCCCGCCGGTTGGCAGTAGAAAGCATGCGTTCTCTGGGTGCAAACCGGCCTATCGATATTCTTGATGTCGGGTGTTCCTCCGGATTCGTGCTGGAAGAGCTCCAGAACGCCCTGCCCCAGGCCAGTCTGATCGGTGCCGATTATATCCGCGGTCCATTGGAGGGCCTTGCGCGCCGCATGCCGCGCCTTCCCTTGCTCCAGTTCGATCTTCGTCACTGCCCTCTGCCGGATGCCTGCGTGGACGGAATCACCTGCCTAAACGTCCTGGAGCATATCGATGATCACGTCGCCGCTCTGCGAAATATGCATCGGATCCTGAGGCCTGGCGGCATTGCCCACGTCGAGGTCCCGGCTGGCCCCCAGCTGTTTGATATCTACGATGAACACCTGATGCACCACCGCCGCTACCGCCTTCGTGAGTTGGTGCAGATTGCCCGAGAGACCGGTTTCGGCATCAGGTTGGCGACTCACCTTGGGTTCATCATTTATCCCGTATTCTGGTCGGTGAAAAAGAACAACCGCCGCAAGCTCGCTCTATCGGCTGCCGCCAAGCAACAATTGGTTGCGGCGCAGATTCGCAGCTCTCGACAAAGCCGACTTTTCAGCTGGGCGGTGCAATGCGAGTCCGCACTTGGCCGATTCATGTCTTTCCCGATTGGCATCCGCTGTGTAGTGGTGCTGACCAAGGGCTGAATTATGCAAATGGTCTTTATCACCGGTGCCGCCGGCTTCATCGGTTCCACGCTCATCGACCGTCTGCTCGCAGACAGCGTCGTCGTCACCGGCTGGGATAACTTCTCCACCGGCCAGGAGCGTTTCTTGGAAGGTGCCTTGAAGAACCCGCGCTTCCGGCTTGTGCGCGGCGACAACCTCGACCTGCCCGCGATGACCGCCGCGATGCAGGGCGCGGACTTCGTCTTCCACTTCGCGGCCAACGCCGACATCAAGGACGGCTGGGCGCATCCGCGAAAGGACCTCGAGCAAAACACCATCGCCACCTTCAACGTCCTCGAGGCCATGCGCGCCAACGGCGTCAAGCGCATCGCCTTCTCCTCCACCGGCTCCACCTATGGTGAGGCCACGCTGATTCCCACGCCGGAGGACGCGCCCTTCCCCGTGCAGACTTCACTCTACGCCGCCAGCAAGGTCGCGGGCGAGTCCCTGCTCTCCGCCTACGCTGAGGGCGGACAGCTCGAAGAAGCCTACATCTTCCGCTTCGTCTCCATCCTGGGCGAACGCTACACCCACGGCCACGTCTTCGATTTCTACCGGCAGCTGGTCGAGCACCCCGACCGCCTCCGCATCCTCGGTGACGGCCAGCAGCGCAAGAGCTACCTCTACGTGCAGGACTGCGTCGACGCCGTGCTGCACGTCGCCCGTGCCCACACCGCTCGCGGCGCCCGGCACCACACCCAGGTCTACAACCTGGGCACGGCGGAATACGTCCGCGTCAACGACAGCGTCGGC
>JACQFT010000096.1 GCA_016199925.1 Opitutia bacterium
TTCTCCCACTCGCAACGCGCCATCGGACAAGTGTCCGAGTGGTTCAAAAGTCCGCCGCTGTCGCCGTCGGCCCGCACCGCTTTGCGCGGAGCGACCAAATTACCCGAACCGTTGCCGCGGGCTCTGTCCCGCCGCGCCTCCGCCACTCCGGCGTGGGTCGCTCCGAAAAACGTCTCCGCCATCTCGCGCGGTTCACGCTGAACTCCCCATGCCAACTTTCGCCCCGGATAAGCTGGCCGCCTGGACGGGCGGCCGTTGGTCCCGCCCGCCGGACCGGGCGCTCGGTGGCTTCACCCAGGACACGCGGCAGCTCGGAGCCGGGCAGGTTTTTGTCGCGCTGAAGACCGACCGGCGCGACGGCCACGAATTCCTCTTCGACGCGCAGCGCACCGGCGCATCGGCCGCGCTCGTCAGCCAGCCGAATCCGAATCTGCTCCTCCCGCAGCTCGTCGTCGCCGATCCGCTCGCGGCTTTCCAGCGCCTCGCGCGCGAACACCGTCGGGAGTTTCACGGCACCGTGATCGGGGTCTCCGGCAGCGCCGGCAAAACGTCGACGAAGGATTTGCTCGCGCTGCTGCTCGGCGGTGCGCCGCGCGTGCTCGCGACCGAGGGAAACCTCAACAACTACATCGGCATTCCGCTCACGCTGACGAAGCTCGACCCGGCCGTGCACAATTTCGCCGTCGTCGAAGCGGGCATCAACCGGCCGGGCGAGATGGCGGGCCTCGCCGGGATGATCGAGCCCGACCACAGCGTCATCACGCTCGTCGCCGCGGCGCACTTGGAGAAACTCGGCTCGGTCGCCGGCGTCGCGTTCGAGAAATCGCGCCTGCCAGCCGCCAACCGCCCGGGCGGTCTCGCCGTGTTTCCCGTCTCGTGCTGCGCCTACGAACCGTTCCGCGCGCTCGCGAACCCGCTCGTGCTCGTGCCCGCGAACGAAGGCATGACCAAGATCCCCGGTCGCGCCGTCAGCTTCACGGTTTTCCACCGCCCGGAGCGGACCGAGGTCACGTTGAACGGCAGGCGCCCCTTCATTCTGCGCCGCGTTTCCAGCGGCATGGCGCAGAATGCCGCGCTCGCTCTCGCGCTGGCCTCCGAGCTTGGCGTGGCGGAGGCGGATTTGCAGGCGCGCCTCGGCGCGTGGTCGCCGTCGAAGTGGCGCGGCGAGCTGCGCACCGTCGGCACCGCGTCGGTCTATTGCGATTTCTACAACGCCAACCCGGCCTCGATGGCCGACGCAATCGACGCTTTCAACGGCCTCGTGCGCGCGGGCCAGCCGCGCCTCTACGTGCTCGGCAGCATGGAGGAACTCGGGCCGGACGCGCCGGAGTTTCACCGCGCCCTCGGCCGCACGCTTCATCTCCAGCGCGGCGATTTTCTCTTCGCCCTCGGCGCCCAGGCCGCGGCGCTGCGCGAGGGCCTGCTCGAGAACGGCAACGACGCCGCGCAGATCGCCGTCATCACCGACCTCCAGCCCGTGCGCGACCGGCTCGCGGGTTTCACCGGCGCCGCGTTCCTGAAGGGCAGCCGCCGCTACCGGCTTGAAACCGTTCTCGAACCCGCTGCCGCTCACGCCGCGCACTGATTCGCCATGCTGAGTTACCTTTCCGACTACGCCCACGTCTTCGGCCCGCTGCGCCTGCTGCACTACATCTCCGTGCGCACCGTGCTCGCCGCGCTCACGGCGCTCCTCATCGGCTTTCTCGTCGGCCCGTGGCTCATCCGGCGTTTCCGCGAACTGAAATTCGGCCACGGCTACATCGACGAGCGCACCGGCGAACTCGGCTCGACCTACTTCGACAAAAAGCACACCCCGACGATGGGCGGGCTCATCATCTTCTTTTCCGTCTTCGTCAGCACCGTGCTCTGGGCCGAGCCGAACCTCTGGACCTTTGTCGCGCTCTTCGTCTATACCGCGCTCACGATCCCGGGATTCCGCGACGACTACCTGAAAGTCGTCCACAAAAACAAGGACGGCATCCGCTCCTGGGAAAAGATCGCGTGGCAGACCGCCGCGACGCTCGTCGCGCTCGGCCTCCTGCTGTGGCATCCGCAGAGCTCGGCCAAGATCCGCGAACTCTGGGTGCCGTTTTTCAAATACGCCGTGATCCAGCACATGCCGTGGTGGCTGTTGCTCGGGCTGCTTTACCTCTGGGTCGTCGGCTTCAGCAACGCCATCAATCTCACCGACGGGCTCGACGGTCTCGCCGTCGGTTGCACGATCACGGTCGCGCTGGTGTTCGCCATCATGGCCTACGTCGCGGGCAACAGCATCTACTCGCAATACCTGCTCATCAGCTACGTGCCCGGCACCGGCGAACTCACCGTGCTGTGCGGCGCGCTCATCGGCGCGTGCATGGCGTTCCTCTGGTATAACTCGCACCCGGCGGAAGTCTTCATGGGCGACACCGGCTCGCTCGCGCTCGGCGGACTCATCGGCGTCATGGCGTTCATGATTCATCAGCCGTTCACGCTCGTGATCGTCGGCGGCGTGTTCGTCCTGGAACTCCTCTCGGTCGTTTTCCAAGTCGGATTTTTCAAGTTCACCAAGCGCCGCACGGGCACGGGTCGCCGCCTCTTCCTCATGGCGCCGATCCACCACCATTTTCAGAAGAAGGGCTGGCCCGAGACGAAGGTCGTCCTGCGTTTCTGGGTGCTCTCGCTCGGCTTTGCCCTCGCGGGCCTCGCCACGCTCAAGCTGCGCTGACCGCCACGCCCGCGCTCAACCACACTTTCGTAGGAGTCCGCTGACAGGTTCTTTCAACTCACAACCGGAACCTTAAACCTTGTGACCTCCGCTGCCGGCGGACCCCTACTGTTTTTCATGCTCCCGAAACCTCCAGATCATATCGCCGCGCTGCTCGCGCGTCCTGTCGCCGTCCTTGGCGCGGACGCGAGCGGACGGGGCGTGCTCGCGCTGCTCGGCGCGCTCGGGGCGAAGGGCATCCTCTACGACGAACAGGCGCTCGCCGAAGACGGACGCTTCACGCCTTTGCAGGCGACGCGCCACGGGCTCGCGGTGTTCAGCCCGGCGTTCGCGCCGGAGCACGCGTGGCTCGAGCTGGCGCGCGACGCCGGCTGCACCTGCCTCGGCGAACTCGATTTCGCGTCGCTCTTCTGGCCGGGCGAACTGCTCGCCGTCACCGGCACCAACGGCAAGACGACGCTCACGGAGTTTCTCGTTCATGCGCTCAACTCCGCCGGCCAACCCGCCGTCGCGACGGGCAATGTCGGTTATCCTTTCTCGCGCTTCGTCGTCGAGCACGCGAACCAGCCCGTGAGCGCCGTGTGCGAAGTCAGCTCGTTCCAGGCCGAGACGCTGCAGCATCTGCGCCCGACCGCGACGTTGTGGACGAACTTCGCCGAAGACCACCTCGAGCGCCATCCGGGCATGGCGGCCTATTTCGCGGCGAAGTGGCGGCTGGTCGAACGCACGCCGCCGGGCGCGACTCTGGTCGGCACGTCGGTGCAGGACTACGCAAAGATCTTTGGGCGCTACCTCTCTGCGGCGGTGCTCGTGCCGACCGAGCTCCAGCCCGCCGATCCGGCGTTGGCCGGCACCGTCTTTGCCTCCGGTCCGCAGCGAGAAAATTTTCTCCTCGCCGCCGCGTGGTGGCGCCACGCCGGTCTGCCCGCCGGGCTGCTCTCCGCGGCCGCCCGCACCTTCGCGCTCGGGCCGCACCGCCTCACGCGAGTGGGGGAGAAGGCCGGCATCACTTACTGGAACGACTCGAAGGCGACCAACTTCCACGCCGTCGAGGCCGCCCTCGCGGGTTTCGCGGCTCCGGTGCTTTGGATCGGCGGCGGCAAGGCCAAGGGCGGAGACCTCGCCGAGTTCGTGCGGCGCATCGCGCGGCGCGTCCGACACGCCTTCCTCCTCGGCGAAACCCAGCCGGCGCTCGCCGCCCTCTGCCGCGATTCCCAGGTGCCCGCCACCGCCTGCGCCACGCTCGCCGAGGCCGTCGGCGCCGCGCGCGCCCAGGCCGTCGCCGGCGACCACGTGCTGCTCAGTCCCGGCTTCGCCAGCTTCGATATGTTCCGCGGTTCCGACGACCGCGGCCGCCAGTTCCAGCAACTGGTGGAGAACCTGTGAACAAACCCGATTTTTAAGTAGCAACCCGTCAACCCAGCCACTCATAATCCCGCCATGAAAATCCTCCAGATCTTCGGAGCCGTTGTCGCCGTGCATCTGCTCGCGTTTATCTTCATTTTTGCCAGCCCCGGCTGCCAGTCCTCGCCCCGGAATGTGCCGACGCCCGACGCGACCATCGTCGCGCCGCCGTCGTCGCCCCCGGTGTCCTTCAACTCCGGCTCGTCCCTCTCCCCGGTCGCCGAGCCCGGCGCGCCCGCCGATCTCGGCACGGGTGGCGCGGCCACGACTTACACGCCGCCGACCGCGCCCGGGCGCGCTACGCCGACCCGCCCCGGTTCCCCCAACGCCGTCGCGATCACGCCGCCCAGGCCCGTCGTCGAGGAGGTCGCGCCCGTCTCGACCTACACCGTCGGCCGGGGCGACAGCCTCTGGAGCATCGCCAAGAAAAATCACCTGACGGTTTCCGAACTCGCCAAGGCCAACAGCCTCGGCGCGGGCGCCATCCTTCAGCCCGGCCGGAAACTCATCATCCCCGGAAAAATCGGCGCGGCCAAACCCGCGGACCTCGCGACCGCCCCCGGCCCGACGCACACCGTCGGCTCGGCCGGTTCGCGGGCGGCTACGGCGGCCCGCCTGCCGACCGGCGAATCCGTCAAGCACACCGTGCAGCCCGGCGAGAGCCTCGGCACCATCGCCCGCAAATATCAGGTGACCGTCGGCGAACTCGCCACCGCGAACAACATCACCGATCCCTCGAAAGTGCGCGCCGGCCAGCAGTTGGTCATCCCCGGTTTCCGGGCCGTCGGCGCGAAAAATGGCGCCGCGAAAAACGCCGCCGCCGCCCCGCACGACTCCGCCTCGAAGCCCGCGGCCGATCTCACGCCCCACTTTGACCTCAAGCCGCCGCCCCCGGGCCAGGACCTCGACGCCGGCCTGAAAGCGACCGGACCCGAGGTTCCCACCATCAAGGTGGAAGAGCCGAAGAAAGACGCCCCGACACCGCCGAAGGGTTAAAACGCTCCGCCTCCCATGGAGAGTTCGCCGAGCGCCGTCGTCCCACGCCGCACCCTCTCGATCACGCCCGCGAGCGTCATTCTCGTGTGCGTGGCGGCGTTGCTCGCGATCGGGCTCGCGGTGCTCTTCAGCGCCAGCTCGACGGCGAAAGGCGGGCCCTACGCCTATCTCTACAAGCAGCTCATTTTTCTCGGGCTCGCCCTCGGCGCCGGCTGGATGGTCGCGCGCGCCGACCTCGAACAGTTGCGCAAATTCTCGTGGCTCTGCGCCGGCGTCGCCCTCCTCGCGCTCGTGCTCGTGCTCATCCCCCACATCGGCATCACGGTCAAGGGCAGCCGCCGCTGGCTCGGCCTCGGCAGCGCGCGCCTGCAGGTCTCCGAATTCGCCAAGCTCGCGCTGGTCTTCTCGCTCGCGCACTACCTCGCGCTCAACCAGAGCCGGCTCCACGAGTTCGTGCGCGGCTTCGTCCTCCCCGCGGCGTGGGTCGGCGGGTTCGCCGTGCTGATCCTTGCCGAGCCCGACTTCGGCACCGCTCTGCTCACCGGCGGGCTCGGCATGATCCTGCTCTTTCTCGCCGGCGCCCGGTTGCGTTTCCTCCTGCCCTCGATCGCCGTCGCGCTGACGGGCTTCACGGTCCTCGTCCTGCACAACCCGAACCGGCTGCGCCGCATCACGTCGTTTCTCGACGTCGAGGCGCACCGCGGCGACGGCGCCTACCAGCTCTGGCAGGCGATCCTCGCGTTCGCCGCGGGGGGCACCGGCGGCGTCGGCCTCGGCAACGGCCGCCAGCAAAATTCCTTCCTGCCCGAGGCGCACACCGATTTCATCTTCGCCATCCTCGGCGAGGAGCTCGGCCTGTGGTTCACGCTGCTCGTCGTCGCGCTCTTCATCACCATCTTCGTCGCTGGCCTCATGCACGTGCGCCGCGCGCCGAACCTTTTCCAGTTCCTCCTCGTCACCGGCTGCCTGCTCCTCGTCTGCCTCCAGGCGATCATCAACCTCGGCGTCGTCACCGGCATGCTGCCCACGAAAGGCATGTCGCTGCCCTTCATCAGCGCCGGCGGCTCGAACCTCCTGCTGATGGGCCTGCTCGTCGGCATCATCATCAACACCTCGCGCGCCTGGGCGCGGCCGCGGCCGCTCCTCCGCAAACGCGCGCTCACGGAGGTCACGGGGTGAAAAATTTTCTGCCATGCGTAGCGGCAGGCGTCCCTGCCTGCCGGGTGCAGCTCTGGAAATCGGCAGGCACGGAGGCCTGCCGCTACTCGCGACTCGCTGGAGGTGTTGCATGAGCAGATTCCTCATCGCCTGCGGCGGCACCGGCGGCCATCTCTCGCCCGGCATCGCGCTGGCCGAGGCCCTCATCGCGCGCGGCCACGCGGCCACGCTCTTCATCTCGCGCAAGAAAGTCGACACCCGGCTCTGCGAAAAATATCCGCACCTCACCGCGACCCGCGTGCCCGGCGCGCCCTTTGCCGCGCGGCCCGACCGCCTCCTGCGCTTCGTCGTGAAGCAGTCGCACGGGGTCGTTTTCAGTTGGCGTTACCTCCGCGCCCACCGGCCCGACGCCATCGTCGGCTTCGGCGGCTTCACCAACGCCGGCGTCGTGATCGCCGGCCGCATCCTCGACCTCCCGGTCGCGCTGCACGAGGCCAACCGCGTGCCCGGCCGCGCCATCCGCCTGCTCGCGGATTTCGCGCGCCGCCTCTATCTGCCGCCGGGCGTCCGGCTGCCCGGCACGCGCGGCGTCACCGTGCGCCACGCGGGCCTGCCCGTGCGCGACGAGATCTCGCGCTCGCCCCGCCACGAGGCCCGCGCCCGCCTCGGCCTCAATCCCGCGCAGAAACTCCTCGTCGTCCTCGGCGGCAGCCAGGGCTCGGGCCGCCTGAACGAGTGGGTCGAGCAAAACCTCGCGGCGCTCACCCAGGAAGGCATCCAGCTCTGGTGCGTCACCGGGCTCGGCAAAGGCCGCGAGGGCGAGCGCCTCTATCCGGCGAAAACCGGCGCGCCCGTCCACGTGCGCTTCGAGGCGTTCTCCGACCGCATGGGCGACCTGCTCTCCGCCGCCGACCTCGTCGTCAGCCGCGCCGGCGCGGGCTCCATCGCCGAGCTCGTCCGCTGCGAGACGCCCGCCATCCTCCTCCCGTATCCGTTCGCGGCCGACAACCACCAGTGGGCCAACGCCCGCTACTTCGAGCAGCAGGGCGGCGGCCTGGTGATCGACGAGAAGGCGCTGCCGCAACTGCGCGCCGAGGTGCTCGACGTGATTTTCAACGACTGGCTGCTCCGCAAATTCGGCGAGAACCTCCACCGCATGTCGCGCGAGAACAGCATCGACACCATCGTGCACGATCTCGAGGAACTCGCGCAGCACGTCCCGCCCCGGCGCCGCCTCCGCCCCGCGCCCGCCCCGGCGCCGACGCACCCATGAACGCTCCTCCCAGCATGAGCGCGCCCGCGCTGCGCGAGGCGGCGTGGACCGAGTTTCTCCTCGCCGCACGGACGCATCTCGGCGCCGGCACCAAACTCCTCGAACGCGAGGTGCTCGCGCCGAGGACGACGCTGCGCGTCGGCGGTCCCGCGCGTGTCTATGCCGAGCCGGCCTCGGCGGAGGATTTGCGCCGGCTCCTGCTCGAGGCCGGCCGCCGCGCCTTGCCCGTGCTGCTCCTCGGCCGCGGCTCGAATCTCATCGTCCCCGACGACGGCGTGGACGGACTCGTGATCTCGCTCGGCCACGCGAACTGGCAGCAGTTCGCCCCGCAGCCGGACGGCCGCGTCCGGGTCGGCGCCGGACTGCGCCTGAAGAATCTCTGCGGCCTCGCGACCAAGGCCGGCCTGCGCGGCTTCGAGTTTCTCGAGGGGATCCCCGGCACCGTCGGCGGCGCACTGCGCATGAACGCCGGCGCGATGGGCGGCTGGATGTTCGATGTCGTCGAGGAAGTTCAGCTCATGACGTTGCCCGGCGAGGTCCGCACGATGAAGCGCGCCGAGATGCACGTGGACTACCGGCATTGCGGCGAGTTGCGCGAGGCGATCGCGCTCGGCGCCTGCCTCCAGCCGGCGGCACAGAGCGAAGCGGCGGACATCCGCCGGCAGATCGACGTTTACCAGAAGAAGCGCGTCGAGTCGCAGCCGCGCGAACCGAGTGCGGGCTGCATTTTCAAAAACCCGCCGGGCAACTCGGCCGGCAAACTCATCGACGAGTCCGGCCTGAAGGGCGCGCGCGTCGGCGATGCGGAGGTGTCGGGCGTCCACGCGAATTTCATCGTCAACCGCGGCCACGCGACCAGCGCCGACATCATCGGCCTCGTGCGCGAAGTGCGCGCGCGGGTGAAGCGCGCGCGCGGCCTCGACCTCGAGCCCGAGGTGCTCCTCTTCGGGCGGGAATGGAGGGACGTGCTGTGAATGAGCCGATCGTCGCCGTCCTTTGCGGCGGCACTTCACCCGAGCGCGAAGTGTCGCTCGGCTCCGGAAAATTCGTGGCGGCGGCGCTGGCCTACGCGCACCCGACGCAGTTGTTCGTCGTCGACACCGACGCGCTGCCGGCCGGGCTCGACCCCGCGCGGCACGTCGTCTGCTCGACCCTTCACGGGATCTTCGGCGAGGATGGCGGCATGCAGCGGCTGCTCGAGGCGGAGGGCTTCCACTACGCCGGCTCCGACGCGCGCAGCAGCGACCTGTGCTTCGACAAATGGCGCGCGCGCCAGACGGTGTCGGCGGTCGGCGTGCCGGTGGCCCCGGGCCGGTTTTTCCCGGCGACGAACAAGCCTGCTTTCGCCGAGCTGGCCGCGGAGCTGGGCGAACAGGTGGTGCTCAAGCCGAACCGGCAGGGCAGCAGCGTCGGCCTGCAGATCGTGTCCACGCGCGCGGGCTTGTCGCTCGCCCTCGGCGGCCTCCGCGCGGGCGACTGGCTGGCCGAGAAACGGATCGTCGGCCGCGAGCTGACCGTCGGGCTCCTCCGCGGCCGCGCGATGGGCCTCGTCGAGATCGTGCCGAAGTCGGGCGTGTTCGACTACTCGAGCAAATACACGAAGGGACTCACCGAGTATTTCGCGCCCGCCAAGATCTCCGAGGAACTCGCGGCCCGGTTGCGCCAGGTGTCGGAGACGGCCTTCGCCACCTGCGGCTGCCGCGACTACGCGCGGCTCGACTACATGCTCGCGGAGGACGGGGAGATTTTTTTCCTCGAAATCAACACGCTCCCGGGCATGAAGGAAACGAGCCTCCTGCCGATGAGCGCCCGCTGCGTGGGACTGGATTTCAATGCGTTGTGCCGCGAACTGGTCGCGCCCGCCGTGGAACGCTTTCACCTCGGCCGCCCCCGCAAGCCATGAGCGAATCCGCCGACCTCTCCCCCGCCCAACCCGGCCGTTCCTGGCGCAGCATCCGCCAGGACGTGCAGCCCGTGGCGTTGTCGCGCCGGGGCCGCCGGCGGCGCAACGTCGCGTGGCTCAAATACGCCGCGCTCGGCCTCGGCGTCGCGCTGGCCGCATGGGGCGCCTATGCCGTCGCGCAGTCGTGGTCGAACGACCGCGCCGCGCTGGCGACCGCCGTGCGCAGCGAACCGGTGCGCGAAATCTCCCTCATCACCGACGGCACGCTGACGAAAAAATGGGTCGCCGACACCCTCGCGCTGCCGAAGAACGCCACCCTGATGGCGCTCGATCTCGCGGCGCTGCGCGACCGCCTGACCGCAAACGGCCAGGTGCGCGTCGCGGTCGTCGCCCGGAGCTTCCCCGACATGCTCGTCGTCACGCTGCAGGAGCGCTCGCCGGTGGCGCGCATCCAGGTGCAGGACGGCGGCCGGCCGCGGCAGCTCGTCGTCGCGCGCGACGGCGTGATCTATGACGGTTTCAATTACGACAAGCAGCTCCTCGCTTCCATGCCGTGGCTCGACGGCGTCAAGCTCACGCGGGCCGGCCACGGCTACGCGCCGATCCCCGGCATGGACGCCGTGGCGAACCTGCTCTCGACGGCACAGTTGAACGCGCCGCATCTCTACCGCGAGTGGCTCATCGTGTCGCTCGCGCGGCTCGAGGAGAGCGACGAGATCACCGTCCGGGCGCAGGACATCCCGCAGATCGTGTTCAGCCGCCGGGAGGATTTTTTCCGGCAGATCGCCCAGCTCGACTATGTGATCGACGCCGCGCGGGCGCAGCCCGAGGCGGCTCTCACTCAGGTGAACCTCACGCTCGGCCGCCAGGTGGCGGTGCAGTTCGACCTGCCCGCGGACCAGTTTTTCAAGACGCATCCAACCATTACCACTCAATAACAACAGCCGCATCGTGGGCGCCGTGGAAATCGGCACCGGCAAAATCGCCGTGCTCGCCGGGGAAGTTTCCCGGGGCCGCAGCCTCAACATCATCTGCGTCGGCGTCGCCCCGGCGCACGGCGTGATGAAGGGCGAAGTCGTCGACTACAAGGCCGCCTGCGAGGCGACCCACCACGCTCTCGAGATGGCCGAGAAGCGCGCGGGCGTGCGCCTCGACGAAGTCTGGCTCGCGCAGACCGGCGGCCACCTCGACGGCTTCTACAACGAGGCGTCGGTCAACGTGAAGTCCGCCGACAACACCGTGACCGCGATGGACATCGCCTCCGTCTGCTCGCTCGCGAAGGAAAAGGAGCTGCCCGCGGGCCGCTCGCGCATCCACGAGATTCGCCGGCCGTTCCGCCTCGACGGCCGCGCCGTGCCGGACCCCGAGCACCTCACCGGCCAGCGGCTCGAAGTCGGTTACTGGATCACGCACGGGCAGGAGAGCAAGGTCAGCGACAACATCCATGTCGTCGGCGGCTACCATCTCGAGGTGCGCGAGCTCGTCCTCTCCAGTCTCGCCAGCGGCTCGCTCCTCACGACGGCCGAGGAACGCCAGCACGGCGCACTCGTGATCGACCTCGGCAAGGGCATCACCGACTACGTGCTTTACCGCGACGGCCACGTGCTCGTCACGGGCACGCTGCCCCTCGGCGGCGAGCATGTGACGAACGATCTTTCCATCGGCCTGCGCGTCACCATCGCCCAAGCCGAGATGCTCAAACTCCGCCACGGTCGCGGCACGGTGCAGACGCGCGACAAGTCCGACAAGGTCTGGCTGAACGGCGACATGTCCTTCGGCGACCGGCAGCTCGTGAAAATGGGCATCGAGACCATCACGGCCGCGCGCACGATCGAACTCTTCGAGGTGCTGAAGGCGCGTCTCGGCGCGGCGTTCGCGCTCGAGCACTGCGGCGCCGGCGTGATCCTCACCGGCGGCACCGCCAAGATGGCGGGCCTCGAGGAGGCGGCGAGCCGCGTCTTCGGCGTGCCGGCGCGCCGCGGCGAATCGCCCTCGTGGGTG
>JACQFT010000097.1 GCA_016199925.1 Opitutia bacterium
CGCGGTGCTCGGCAACCACGACGACGAACTCGAACTCGATGACACCGTGAGCCAGGTGCTCGATCTTTCATGAGCATGGACAAGCCATGGAAAATTGCCCTCGTGCTTCTCGGCATTTTTGTCGCGGGCGCGCTGACCGGCGGCGCGATCACCGTTCGGCTCGCGCGAAAGATGTTCGCCAACCGTCCGATGCCGGAGCAGTGGGCGCCGATCCAGATGAAGCGCATGGCGGAGCGGCTCGAACTCACGCCGGTGCAGATGGACGAACTGCACCCGATCGTGCGGCGGAACATGGAAGAATTGAACCGGCTGCGCAGCTACTCCTTCGCCGAGACGCGGTCCATCATCGAGCGCATGCAGCGCGAGATTTCCGAGAAACTCACGCCGGAGCAACGCGCCAAATTCGAGCAGATGAACAAAGAGCTGCGCGAACGCGCGCAACGTTTCTTCCAGGAGCACGGTGGCCGCGGCGGCCCGCGGCACCTCGGTCCTGACGACGGGCGCGATCGGCCGGCGCGCGAGCGTCCGCCGGGCGACAAACCGCCGGAGGCGCCGAAGCCGAGCGGAGGCTGAGCGATTTTTTAGCCGGGAACGTTGGCGCGCGGCGAGAATCGATTTTAGGAGTAGCCGCAGGCCTCCGTGCCTGTGGATTTGCTGCTTTGCTCAACCCGGCAGGCAGGGACGCCTGCCGCTACGAAAAAATCCCCGCGGGCCTCCGAAACGGTGCCCGTTTTTTATTTTGGTTGAAAGAGGGGAGGTCGCGCCTACGGTCCGCCTTGGCCAGGCGCCATGCATGGGCAGACGCGTGAACCCCGCCAGGACCGGAAGGTAGCAACGGTGACGACGTTCTCTTAGTGCCGTGGATTGCCTGGCCACTTTTTTGTTTTCGCGCGAACTCGAAAACAAACCGCGCCGGAGCGCAGCGGGGGCGGGTTGAAGCGCTTGAATATCGTTCGAACGCAAACTCAGGCTGGATTTTTCCGGGTTCTGACTTCTGACTGCTGCCAACTGATGTCCGGCACCTACCAAGTCATCGCCCGCAAGTGGCGCCCCCAGACGTTCGACGATGTCGTGGGGCAGGACCATGTGGTGCGGACGCTGAAAAACGCCATCGCGCGCCAGCGCATCGCGCACGCCTACCTCTTCGTCGGCCCGCGCGGCACGGGCAAGACGAGCACCGCGCGCATCTTTGCCAAGGCCCTCAACTGCCCCGGCGGGCCGAAGGCGGACTTCGATCCGGCCGACCCGGTGTGCCAGGCGATCGCCGACGGCAGCCATCTCGACGTGATCGAGATCGACGGCGCCTCGAACAACGGCATCGACCAGATCCGCGACCTGCGCGACACCGTGCGATACGCGCCGGCACAGGGGAAGTTCAAGGTCTATATCATCGACGAGGTGCACCAGCTCTCCGCGCAGGCGTTCAACGCGCTGCTCAAGACCCTCGAGGAGCCGCCGGCGCACGTGAAATTTATCTTCGCCACGACGGAGGTGCAAAAAGTTCTGCCGACGATCATCTCCCGTTGCCAGCGTTTCGACCTGAAGCCGATCCCGACGGAGCTGATTGTCGAGCGCCTGCAAAAAATCGCCGGGGCCGAGAAAATCACGGTCAGCGCCGCGGCCTTGCAGAGCATCGCCCGGATGGCCGACGGCGGGATGCGCGACGCGCAGTCGGTGTTCGACCAGATGATCTCGTTCTGCGGCGCCGAGATCACCGAGGCCGACGTGCTGGACGTCTACGGCTTGGTTTCGGCGGAAAAAATCGCGGCGCTCGCCGCCGCGCTCGCGGCCGGCGACCACCAGCGGCTCGTGGCCATCGTCGACGAGTGCGACGCGGCCGGGCGCGATCTCTACCGGCTGCTCGTCGATGTGCAGGCGAACGTGCGGGCGGCGCTGCTCGACTCCATCGCCCATCGCGGCAACAGCAAGGCCCTCGGCGCGCCGATGACCACCGAGCAGCTCACGCGCCTGCTCGACGGCTTGCGCGAAGGCGAGGGCGGCGTGAAACACGGGCTGTCGGAGAAAATCAATTTCGAGGTGACGCTGCTCAAGGCCGTCGAGCACAGCCGCGCGCGCGCCATCGACAGCCTGATCAAGGAAATCTCGGCGATCGCCGAGAGCCTGCCCGACGACGGCTCAAAAAAAAACGGCTGACGGGACCGGCTGAAGGCGAGAGGCCAGAGGCTAGAGCTGAGAGCCCGGAGCTGAGAGCTGAGAGCCAAGAGCTGAGAGCTGAGAGCCCGGAGCAGAAGACGGAGCCAACAGAGTTTAAAGTTGAGGAGTCGCCCGTGGCCGCCGCGGCCGAGGCCGAGGCTCCGGTCGGGCCGTCGGCTGAAGAGGAGGCCGCTTTCCTCAGCGAGCAGAGTTTTCAGGAAGCCGCGTCGGCGCCGTTGTCGGTGGCCGCCCCGGCTGAGCCCGAGGAACCGGCCGGCGCGCTGCCTCCGCTCGCCGAGCTGGTGAACCGCATCCCGGCGCCGGTGCGCGGACTGATGGAGGAGCTGTTCCGCGCCAAATTCGTGACGGTGAAACGCGTGCCGAAGTCGGCCTTGAAAAATTAGCCGGCCATGCGAAATTTTTTTCAAGCCGGTCGTCGGGTTGGCATGGGACCGGCTTCGCACCGACCATCTTTTTCTGCATCCGGACGGAGCCTCGCGGCGCCGGCCGGGCGCAGCGTTTAACCACCCACCACCTCCCCCCCATCATGAGCGTCAGCCCCTCCCGCCTCGCGGCGATCTCCGCGGCCAACAACTACCGCACGTCCAAGACGGTGGCCTTCACCGAGAGCCACTCCGCCGGCCTGTTCGGCAAAAATGTCTTCAACGACAAAATCATGCAGCAACGCCTGCCGAAGATGGCCTACAAGTCGCTCCGCAAAACCATCGACACCGGTGCGACGCTCGACGCCGCCGTGCTGGACATCGTGGCGACGGCGATCAAGGACTGGGCCCTCGAGCACAACGCCACGCACTACGCGCACGTCTTCCAGCCGCTGACGGGCATCACGGCGGAGAAGCACGACAGCTTCCTCGAACCCGACGGCCGCGGCGGCGCGATTGCGGAATTTTCCGGCAAGCAACTGGCGCAGGGCGAGCCCGACGCGTCTTCGTTCCCCTCCGGCGGCATCCGGGCGACCTTCGAGGCGCGCGGCTATACGGCGTGGGATGTCACCAGCCCGTGCTACCTCGTGGAGAACGCCAACGGCGTGACGATGTGCATCCCGACGGCGTTCGTGTCGTGGACGGGCGAGGCGCTCGACCTGAAGACCCCGGTGCTCCGCTCGATGAAGGCGCTCGACGTGCAGGCGCAGCGCGTGCTGCGGCTCTTCGGACACGAAAACATCCCGATGGTGACCGCGACCGCGGGCCCCGAGCAGGAGTATTTCCTGATCGACCGGAATTTCTACCTGTCGCGCCCCGACCTGTTCACGGCGGGCCGCACGCTGTTCGGCGCGAAGCCGCCGAAGGGCCAGGAGTTCGAGGACCAGTATTTCGGCGTCATCCCCGACCGCGTGCTCGCGTTCATGCACGAGTGCGAGGCCGAGCTCTACAAGCTCGGCGTGCCGGTGAAGACCCGCCACAACGAGGTCGCGCCGTCGCAATACGAGATCGCGCCGATCTACGAGAACGCCAACATCGCCGCCGACCACAAGCAGGCGCTGATGATCACGCTCAAGCGCGTCGCGCGCCGCTACGGTCTCGAGTGCCTGATGCACGAGAAGCCCTTCGCCGGCGTCAACGGCTCGGGCAAGCACCTCAACTGGTCGCTCGGCAACGCCGCGCAGGGCAACCTGCTCGAGCCCGGCCACACGCCGCACGCGAACATGCAGTTCCTCGTGTTCTGCGCCGCCGTCGTGCGCGCCGTGCACCGCCACGGCGGGCTGCTCCGTGCGCTCGTCGCCAGCGCCTCGAACGACCACCGCCTCGGCGCCAACGAAGCGCCGCCGGCCATCATCTCGATCTTCCTCGGCGAGCAGTTGGCGGATGTCTTCGAGCAGCTCAAGCTCGGCAAGGCCAAGACCTCGAAGGCCGCCGGCACGATGCACCTCGGCGTCGACACGCTGCCGGTGCTGATGCGCGACGCGGGCGACCGCAACCGCACGTCGCCGTTCGCGTTCACGGGCAACAAATTTGAGTTCCGCGCCGTCGCCTCCGGGCAGTCGATCGCCGCCCCGCTCGCCGCGCTCAACACCATCATGGCCGAGTCGCTCGACTACATCGCGACGAAACTGGAGAAGGCGGCGAAGGGGAAAAAATTCGAGGAGGCCGTGCAGGACGTGCTGACCGAGATCGCCCGCGCCCACGGGGCGGTGATTTTCAACGGCAACGGCTACTCGGAAGAATGGCACCAGGAAGCCGCCCGGCGCGGCCTGCCCAATCTCAAGACGACGGTCGACGCCGTGCCGGTCATCGCGGCGAAGTCCACCGTGGAGGCCTACGAGAAATTCGGCGTGCTGACGAAGCGCGAGCTCGAGGCGCGCCGCGACATCGCCTTCGAGCAATACGTGAAGGCCGTGATGGTCGAGGCCAACATCGTCACCGAACTCGTCGCGACAAAGTTTCTGCCGACCGCCATCCGTTACCAGACGGAGCTGGCGCAGAACGCCGCGGCGATGAAGGCGGCGGGCGCGAAAGCCGACCTGAGCCTCCTCAACCGGGTCAGCGGGCTGATCGCGGAGCTGAACCGCGAGAGCGCCAAGCTCGGGAAAATCCGCGACCACCACGTCAGCGGACTGGAGGCCGAGGCCGCCCAGTTGTGCCACGACGTGCTTCCGCAGCTCGGCGAGATCCGCAAGGTGGTCGATGCGCTCGAAGCCATCTGCCCGGACGACAGTTGGCCGATGCCGACCTACGAGGAGATGCTGTTCATCAAGTGAGGCGGGCGGCCGCTAAGTCCGATATCCATAGGGGATGCGGCGCCCCGCGCCGGCTTGGATGGACGGCTGTGGGAGCGTGCTTGCACGCGACTGTCGCGACCAAGGTCGCTCCCACATGGTCAGGAAAGCGATGGCTCGACCAAATGCCCCGGGGCGTGCCTCAAGGATGTTTACTCAACGCAACGCCCGGTCCGAGCGGACGGGTGTTTTTTTGTAGCCCTGACCGGCGGGGTGCTGTTGAACAGCGCGCACCGGATGACCGCGACCGACCCAACCCCCGACTGTCCGCGCTGGTTCGTCGCCGCCGAGTGGGCGCTGATCGGCGGGCTGATGATGGCGTTCGCGTGGACGACGCTCGAGCTGGGGGGATTCTTGGCGGAGACAATGGTCGTGAGCTCGTGGGCGGTGTTCGCGCTGGCGGCGCTGGGCGGGATGTTGTTCGCGGCGCGGCCGCAGGCGTTCAATCGCGCGGCGCTGCTGCCGCTGCCGTTTCTCCTCTACGCGCTGGCGAGTGTGCTGTGGCTGGCGCCGGCACAATGGCTGGCGTGGCGCGAGTGGCTGCTGTGGCTGCAAATGTGGCTCGTGTTCGTGCTCGTGCTGCATTTCGGGCGCGGCCGCGGGGCGACCGCGCTGATCGCGGCGACGTTCGTCGGGCTGGGCCTGGCGGGCGTCGCGATGGCGGCCTGGCAGCGCTTCGTGAACCCACATTGGATGATGATGGGCAAGGTGCAGGTGGTGCAGTTTACGGACCGGTCGGCCGGCATGTTCGGCATTCCGAACAGCCTGGCGGCGTTGCTGGAGCTGGTGATCCCGGTCTGCGTCGCGCTGCTTTTTTCGCGCAAGACGAGCGTGCTGGGGAAAATTCTCTGCGGCTGGCTGGGGGCGTTGTTTCTGGGCGCGCTGGTGCTGACGGGGAGCCGCGGGGGCTGGTTGGCGATGGCGGCGACGCTGGCGCTGGGGCCGCTGCTCGCCGGGAAAAATTGGTCGAGAAAATTGGCGGGACTCGGCGCGGTGATCGTGCTCGTGGGCGCCGGGGCGCTGGCGCTCTACCGGTTCAGCGAGCCGGTGCGCAGCCGCTTGGAGCCGTTTCTGGCCGGCGAATGGGAGTCGAGCCGCCCGGTCATCTGGCGCGTGGGGATGCGGATTTGGCAGGACCATCCGTGGCTGGGGAGCGGCGCGGCGTCCTACAACGTCGTGTTCGACCGCTACCGGCCTCCGCATTTCCGCAACGAACCGATCTGGGCGCACAACGACTACCTGAACACGCTGAGCGACTACGGGGTCGCCGGCTTCGCGCTCTGGGCGGGCGCCGGCGGGGCGTTGCTGTGGCTCGGTTGGCGCGCCGTGCGGCAGGCGCGGAAAACGCCGGCGCGCGTCGGCGAAGTGCTGCGCCATTGGCGGTGGAAGCTCGGGCTGTTCCTCGGCGTGATCTCTTACTCGCTCCACCTGGCCGTCGATTTCCATACAAAAATCCCCGCCCTGGCCTACGCGGTCGCGATTGCCCTGGCGCTGCTGCTGCGGCGCGAGCCGGAGCCCGCCCCGGCCGGGCTCGCGGGGAGGGTGATGCGCGTCGTCGGGGGGCTCGCCGCCGGCGTCGTGTTGGTTGTTGGCTGGCGCATCGGCTCGCCGCTTTATCGGGCGGAGGCGATCCGCTACGAGTCGCGGCACGCGCTCGACGTGCAGGCCCGGACCGGCGCGGGCGACTGGGGAAAAATCATCCCTCCGGCCGTGAAAAATTTCGAGCGGGCCACGCAGCTCGACCCGCGCAACGCCCAGGCCTGGGCCGACTACGCGCACGCGGTCATGCTCAGTTGGCACGTGACCGGCGGCGATCTTTTCGCGCTCGGTTTGGTGGCGGAGCGGGCGGCGGACCGCGCCGTCGCGCTCTGTCCGTCGCAGGCCGAGTTCTGGGTCCGGCGCGGCGCCGCGCTGGATTTGCAACGGCGGCCGGCCGACGGTGAGAAGAGTTTCAAACACGCCCTCGCGCTCGCGCCGCAAAGCCCCGAGTGGTGGTATTACTACGCCTACCATCTCAGTGCGTTGCCGGGCCGCGAGAAGGAGGCGCGGCAGGCGGTGGAGACCTGTTTAGCCCTTGACCCAACTATTTCGCTGGCCGTAGCTTTGCGCCGACAGTTGTCCGCCGATCACTAGCGGAATTCACCCCTCGATTTTATGAAAATTTCTGCCCTTCGGCTCGTCCTTTGTGCGCTTGTTGCAAGCGTTTTGTCCCTGAATGCGTGGGCCCAGTCCTTGCCCGGTCAGATCAAGGCGGCGAAGATCACGGGCGAAGTTTTGAAGCTGAACGCCGACGAAGCCGCCGCGGTCGCGGCAGCGAAAGCCGCGGCCCCCGGCACCGCCGCCCCGGCGCCCGTGGGCACCGTGCTCAAGGACGGCGACGTGCTGACCGAGAGCGACACCGTGAACACCGGCAAGGGCGCCAGCGTCGTGCTCGTCATGATGAACGGCTCGACGGTGAATCTCGGCGAGAGCTCGAGCCTCAAGATCGAGGAATTCCAGGTCGACCCGTTTGCCGAGCCCGAGCCCGGCGCCAAAGTCGATCCCGACGCCGAACCGTCGAAGTCCAAGACCACGCTCAATCTCACTTACGGCGAAATCGTCGGCAACGTGAAGAAGATGAAGCCCGGCTCCTCTTACTCGGTGAAGACCCCGGTGGGCGCGGCCGGTATCCGCGGCACCACCTTCCAGCTCAAATACCGTCCGTCGGGCACGGGCGCGGCGTTCTTCTCGCTGTCCACCTCGACGGGCGCGGTCACGTTTGAAGACCGCACGGGCAATCCCCTGCCGGTGATCGCGGACAAGGAAATCGAAGTCACCGTCACGGTGAACGACGCGACCGGCAAGGTGGAGTCCGTGACGATCCCCGAAGCGACGGCGATCTCGCCGGCGAACAAGGCCGCCATCGAAACCCAGGTTGCAAAAGCCGTCGAGGCCGTCGCCGCCACGACGTTTACGGCTCCGGCGGCCGCCACCACCGAAACCAAAACGGAGGAAAAAAAGGAGGAGCCGAAGAAGGAAGAAACCAAGACCGAGGAAAAGAAGACCGAGGAGACTAAGACCGAAACGCCCGCGACCGACACGACGAAGACGACCGACACGACGAAGACGACTGACACGACGAAGACGACCGACGCGCCGGCGCCCAAGACTGACACGCCGCCGGCCCCGCAGCCCAAGGCGCCTGTCCCGTCGCTGCCCGTGCAGACACCCATCGTGCTGACCCCCGGCGCCGGCGGTTGACCGAGCCGGCCCTTTCGCAGGCGAACCCGACACGGAAGTGCCGGGTTCTTTTTTTGATTCTCGGCTTTAGTTTCCGCCCGGCGCCGCTAGCTTCGCCGCGTGGCCAAAAAGAAATCGAAGTTCGACTGGCGTTTCCTCATCCTCCTGCCGCTGCCCCTGCTCTGGGCGCTCGGCGATCACCTCGGCTACCTGAAGGCCATCGAGAACAAACTGCTCGACCTCCGTTTCCGCTACCGCGGCGAAATCGCGGCCCCGGTGAAGCTCATCTATGTGGACGTGGATACACGCGCCATTCAGCTTATGGGCGAAAAGCCGTGGAATCGTGCGCGGTTTGGCGACGCCGCCCGGTTCTTGGTCGAGCAGGGCAAGGCCAAGGGAGTTGCCTTCGATATTGTTTTTTCCGCGATGGGGCACTCAGAGCTTGTTGCCAAAGAGGTCGCAGCCAAAGGCAATTTGGCCTTCGGACGGGTCACAAACAAGCATCCCGAGATAATCTTGGGGGCTCAATATACCGGCGGAGAATCTAATGCGACCGGCGGTCAGCGATTGTTTCCATTGCTCCGGCTCGGCTTCGCTGATCGAGAGAAGAATAGCCCGCCAGAGCTTCCTCAGGAGCCCATTTCCGGTTTTTACAAGACCCGCGTGTGGGGGACGGTTGGTTTGATTGACGTAGATGAAGAATACGGTGGTGATGAAATCCCGCGCTGGGTTCCATTGTTTGCAGAATCCGCCACAACGAATTATTGGACGACCGGCCTGCAGCTCGCTTGCCTTGCACTTGGTGTCCCCCCCGGCTCAGCTCGACGCAACAACGATTACGTGGATATCGTGAATCAGGAGGGAAAGGTTCTTCGCCACATACCGGTTACAAATCAGCAGTCCGTGGAGGTGAATTGGTTTACGGGATGGGGTAGTGTGAAGCACGATCCTGTTAACGTGAGCTTAGCCGATGTGCTGCTCTATGGTGCGCAGTTTACGTCTGAAAAGCCTGAGGAAGTGAAAGAGGCAGAAGATTTTTTCGAGCAATTTAAAGGGGCATTGATTCTCGTGGGGCCAACCGACGTGTTATTTCACGATCTGGGGCCAACACCGTTTGACGCTCAACCGGTGCCAAAGGTTAGCGTGCACGGCAACCTGCTCAAGACGATCATCGCGGAGCAATACCTCCAACGCACACCGAAGTGGGTCATGTGGACCGCCGTCTTGCTGCTCACTATTTCCGTCAGCGCGCTCGCCATCGTCGGCGGCAATCGCGGCACGCTCCTCAAGGGCGCGGCGGTGGTTCTCCTCGGCGCCTACACGTTCGCCTGCCTGGCGCTCTTCGCGAAGTCGCATCTCGTCCTGCCGATGTCAGCGCCCCTCGGCGCGGCCCTCAGCACGTCGTTCATCGGCATCATGTGGCAGCTCATCCTCGAGGAAAAACAAAAGGGCCGCATCAAGGGCATGTTCGGCGCCTACGTCTCGCCCGAACTCGTCAGCCGCATGGTCGACTCCGACGCCGAGCCGCAACTCGGCGGCCACGACGACGAGATCACCGCCTACTTCTCCGACATCCAGGCGTTCTCCTCCTTCTCCGAGAAACTCGGCTCCGGCCCGCTCGTCGAGCTGATGAACGAATACCTCACCGCCTGCACCGACATCGTGCAGGGCGAGGGCGGCACGCTCGACAAATACATCGGCGACGCCGTCGTCGCCATGTTCGGCGCGCCGATTCCCCTGAAAGACCACGCGCTCCGCGCCTGCATCGCCAGTCAGAAAGTCCATGCCAAGCTCGGCGAACTCCGCGCCAAGTGGAAAGGCGAAGAGGGCAAGTGGCCCGAGATCGTCCACCGGATGCAGACCCGCATCGGCCTCAACTCGGGCACCTGCATGATCGGCAACATGGGCAGCCGCACCCGGTTCAACTACACCATGATGGGCGACAACGTGAACCTCGCCGCCCGCATGGAGTCCGGCGCGAAACAGTTCGGCGTTTACACCATGATCGCCGAAGCCACCAAGCTCGAGTGCGAGAAGCACGGCGGCGACCGCGTCGTCTTCCGCTACCTCGACCAGATCGTCGTAAAGGGCCGCAGCATCCCGGTGAAAATCTACGAAGTCGTCGGCCTGCGGGAAAACCTCACCCCGACCACCTTCGAGTGTCTCGCGGTGTGGGACAAAGCCATCGCGCTCTACCTCGCGCAGGATTTCGACGGGGCCATCGCGCTCAGCAAAAAGAGTCTCGAGCTCGAGCCCAACGTCCCCGGCCGCGATCCGGGCGTGGAGAGCAACCCCTCGCTCTGGCTCGCCTCGCGCTGCGAATACATGAAGGAGCACCCTCCCGGCGAAGGCTGGGACGGCGTCTTCAAGATGAAGGACAAGTAAGAAGCCGGCGAGCGCGGGGACGTCACCGGACTCTCCTCGACGAATTGAGCGAGCTGTAGGAGCGGCTTAACTCCGCGATTTAGCGCGATCTGTCGCGGCGTAAAGCCGCTCCTACAGCTCAGCATTTCCGATGGTGATCGCTCGTTGGGGGCGCCCCCCCACAAAAAAGCCTCGCCTCGCGGCGCGGCTTGAAATTCTGCGGTAGGGCGAACCCTCCGGGTGAGCCGTTGCTCCTCTCCTCCGCTCACGCCATCGCGGCGGCGTAGTTCGCCTCGGCGGCGTCCCAGTCGGCCACGTTCCAAAACGCGCCGATGTAGTCCGGGCGGCGGTTCTGGTAGTGCAGGTAGTAGGCGTGCTCCCAGACATCGAGCGCGAGCACCGGCTTGCCCTCGATGCCGGCCACGGCCTTGCCCATCAGCGGGCTGTCCTGATTGGCGGTCGAGCCGACGGCGAGTTTTTTGTCCGCGCCGACGACGAGCCAGGCCCAGCCGGAGCCGAAGCGCGTCGCGCCGGCCTTGGCGAAATCTTCCTTGAACTTGGCGAAGCCGCCGAGTTGCGCGTCGATGGCCGCGGCGAGGGTGCCTTTCGGGGCGCCGCCCTTGCCCGGGCCCATCACGGTCCAGAAAAACGAGTGGTTGCTGTGACCGCCGGCGTTGTTGCGGACGACGCCGCGGATCGCCTCGGGCACCTTCGCGAGGTCGGCGATGAGCACGTTGACGTCCAAGGCCGCGAGCGCGGGCTGGTCCTTGAGGGCGTTGTTCGCGTTGGTGATGTAAGCCTGGTGATGCTTGGTGTGGTGAATCTCCATCGTGCGCGCGTCGATGTGCGGCTCGAGGGCGGAGTAGGCGTAGGCCAGCTTGGGAAGTTCGTATGCCATATGCGTGGGAAGGGTTGGGTTGAACGTTCACCCGAATGTGCACGCGCACCGCCCGGCGTCAACTGCGCGGCGCACCCGTGGCGTGATCGGGCATCTCCGGCTGAGTGTTTTGTTCTGCTTCGGGCCCGAGGCCCTCTGCGGCCGGCCGGCCCGAAGGTCCCGGCTTGGCTTGAGCCGTCGGGCGCGAGCCTGCACGCAACCGCCGCGACCGAGGTCGCTCTCACCATCTGAGGCGAAGGGGAGGAGGCCCCGGGGCCCGCTCCAAGCCCTCTTTGCTCCACTGCCGCGTTCAGAAAATCCGCACGAAGGAGCGTTCGCCGAGGTCGAAGAAACGGGCGGGGATGTTGCCCGGGGCGGGCACGGTGCGTCGCAATTCGCCCTGCTCGTCGAACACGGCGATGACTGCCGCGCCGGTGCTCGCGACGTAGAACTCGCGCGCGGCCGGGTCGTAGGCGAGGCCTTCGCGGGCACCCGCGGAGCGCAGCGGGATGCGGCGGAGCCACCGCCCGTCGGTCGCGTGCACGCTGACCTCCGGCAGCTCGCCGGCCACGGAGAGCACGAGGAGCTGGTCGCGCGCCGCGTCGTAGGCGACACCGGCGGGCGGCGCCGTCAATCGCTCGAGCGCGATCGTCCGCACGAACTCGCCGAACCGGGTCGTTTCGACCAGCGCGGGTTCCGTCGGATGCGCGAGAAAGAGGTGGCCGTCGCGCGGCCGCACGGCCAGGTCCCCGCCGCCGGCCGCGGCAAGTGCGTCGACCGTGAACTCGCGTTTGATTCTGCGCGCCGGCCGGTCGATCACGCGAATCCGGTTGCCCGGGGCAAGCCGGAGAAACAGACAGTCGGTGAACGGATCGTAGGCAAGGCCGGTCAGGGTGCTCCCGACGGGGAGGAAAACCGGCAGCCGGCTGACCGTGGTCGGACCGCGGTCGCTCACGAAGCCCGGCTGCGTGCCGGCCGCCGAGTAGAGATGCAGGGGTCCGCGCGTCGCGCAGCCTCCGACCAGCAGCGCCGCGAGCCCGGCCGTAAGAAATCGCATTGTCTCGCGCGGCGGGCGGCGTGTTAGTGGAGGCATGAGCGCAGCGTCCTCCGCCCCTGTCGGCCGCGTCAACCTGAACCTCGCGGCAACGATCGCATGAAACCTTACTGGCGTTCGCTTTTGCTCAGCCTCGTGGCGCTGGGTGCCGCCCAGGCGGCCAAGGCGGCTCGTCCGTTCGAGGATTCGCCCTTCGGGACTGTAATTGCAGCGACCGGCACGCAGAAGTCGGATGCGCCCGACGCCAACCGCCTCGCGCTGCTCAGCGGCGGCTACGATGCGCTGTTGGTCCGCGTCCATCTCATCCGCCACGCGCGCACCTCCGTCGTGATCCAGACCTTCATCTGGACCAACGACGAGGTTGGCCGGCTGATGATGTATGAGCTGGTCGAGGCGGCGCGCCGCGGCGTGAAAGTCCGCATCATCGCCGACCACCTCGTGTCGGAGCATGACCCGGCGACCATCGCGTTCCTCGCGACGGTGCATCCGAACCTCGAGATCAAACACTACCGGCCGACGGCGTCGCGCATGAAGCCCACGCTGCCGCAGAAACTCCTCGCCGGGCTGGCGTCGTTTCACGGCGTCAACCAGCGCATGCACAACAAGGTGATGATCGTCGACGGGGCCGTGCTGATCACCGGCGGGCGCAACATCGAGAACACGTATTACGACCACTCGACCGGACTGAATTTCCGCGACCGCGACGTCCTCGCGGTCGGTCCGGTGGTGCACCGTGCGGTCGAATCGTTCGAGGAATTCTGGCACTACCGCTACTCGGTCGCCAGCCGCGACCTCGCCGACGTGGCGGCGGCGGTCGCGCAGGGCAGGTTCCGCCGTTATGCGACGCGCGCCGACTACGACTTCGGGGGCTACTTCGGCGCACTGGACGGCGAGGCGGACGACGCGGCGCTGATCGGCGCGCGCTTCGTGGCCCGGTTGCAACCGGTGAAGCGGGTCGCGTTCGTCAGCGACGAGCCGGGCAAGTCGCGGGGATTTTTCTCCGCCACCGCGCGGCTCACGCGCGAGCTGAGCCGGGCCGTCGCGGGGGCCAGACAGTCGATCGTCATCCAGACGCCCTACCTGGTGCTGAGCCCCGCGGCGCGGGAGCTGTTTCGCCGCGTCCGCGAACAACACCCGGGGCTGCGCATCCGGGTTTCGTCGAACAGCTTTGCCTCGACCGACAATCTCTTTGCCTACTCCGCGAACTACCGGCTGCGCACGCGCTACGTCTCCGACCTGCACCTGGAGGTGCATGAGTTCAAGCCGCGGCCGGCGGACCTGCTCGCGTTGTTTCCCCAGTATCCGGTCGTCGCCGCGCGCGCCGAGAAACGGATCGCCGCGCGCCAGCAGACCGCCTTGCCGACTCTCTGCGTGCATGCGAAGTCGCTCGTCGTCGACGACCGCGTGGCGTTCGTCGGTTCCTACAACCTCGATCCGCGCTCGGAGAATCTGAACACCGAGGCCGGGTTGCTCGTCGAAGACGAAGCGTTCGCGACCGAACTCCGCTCGGAGATCGAACGCGACCTGCGGCCGGAGAACAGTTGGGTGATCGGCCGCCGCTCGCTGCCGCTGCATCTCGAAACCGTGAACGGCATGCTCGGCGGCCTCCTCTCGCTGAGCCCGGTCGATGTATGGCCCGTGCAAAACACGAGCAGCTTTGAGCTGAAGGACGGCGCGACGGCAGTCTCGCCGTTCGACCCGGCGTTCCACGAACACTACCGCGAGGTCGGGCCGTTTCCCGGCGCCGAGGGGCTGCTCTCGACGAAAGAGATTCTGACGCGACTCTACAAAGCCGTCGGCACGCCGCTGACGCCGATTCTGTAGCGGTTTCGCTGACTTATCTGTTCCCTTGGGTTCACAATACCCCGGCGCTTGCTCCGGCTTGGTCGGGCAGTGGGAGGGTGCGGGCACGCGACGCAGTGTGGTGTGCGTGCCGCGACAAAGGTCGCTCCCACAAATACAGTGGACAGGTTTCTGGAATACCCCGGCGCTTGCTCCGGCTTGGTTTGGGTGGAGGGACCGGCTCCGTCCGGTCCGCGGCCCGGCGGCCGGCGCGGCGGACGACATTCTGCTGGCCAGCAGAATCCCTCCAAGGCGAAGCGATGGTCGTGAGTCGCATGGGGATTGGTCGAATGCCTCGGGGCTTGCCCCGATGATGTTTACTTTCGTTTTTTGTCTGACCGCAGCGGTCTGCTTCCCGGGGAGCGCACGCGTCCCGCGTGCCCGAGCCGGCGTCCCGCCGGCTCCTCCGGAAATCCTCGGCGAGACGCCGAGGACAGCCCGCGAGACGCGGGCGTTCCCCGAGTAAAGATCGTCGGCTTGTTGCACGAGTCTCAAGAGGTGGAGCGGCTTGACCTCAAGACGCGATCTCAGCGCGTTGGGGTCAACACGCTCCACTTTGTCTTTTCGTAGCGCGGTGCTTTAGCCCGCGAGTGAGGCCTCTTTCGCGGGCTGAAGCACCGCGCTACCACGGATGGTCGCGCCCGTTGAAGCAGCGCGGGCAAGCCCGCTGGCCCACACCAAACCCGATTTCCGCGCGCGTCGGGAATCCGTTTGCGCGGACGGCGCGGCTGCCTAGCGTGGCGCCCATGAGTGATTTTGCCCCCGCGACGGAGATTGCCTCGGCCCGCGCTGCCCTCGCGCGGCTCCAGGCCAACATGCGCCTCACGATCAGAGGCAAGGATGACGTCATCGACCGGACGCTGGTGTGTCTGCTCGCGGGCGGTCACCTGCTGATCGAGGACTTGCCGGGCGTCGGCAAGACGACCCTCGCTTACTCGCTCGCGCGTTCGATGGACTGCGCGTTCTCCCGCATCCAGTTCACGAGCGACCTGCTGCCGACCGACGTCACCGGCGTCTCCATCTACGACGAGACGGTGAAGGAGTTCGTGTTCAAGCAGGGTCCCGTCTTCGCCAACGTCGTGCTCGCCGACGAAATCAACCGCGCCACGCCGAAGACCCAGTCGGCGCTCCTCGAAGTGATGGACCGCGCGCGCGTGACCGTCGACGGCGCCGCGCACGCCGTCGGCTCGCCGTTCATGGTCGTCGCCACGCAAAACCCCGTGGACTACGAGGGCACGTTTCCGCTGCCCGAGAGCCAGATGGACCGCTTCCTCATGCGGATCGCGATGGGTTACCCGCTGCCGGGCGACGAACTCGAGATCCTCCGCGCGCCGCGCCTCGGCTACGACGCCATCGCGCTGAACGCCGTCGTCACCCGCACCGAGCTCTTGCAACTTCAGGCGCTCGCCGGCCGCGGGTTTGTCGAGGACACCGTGCTCGACTACATTTTGAAAATCGTCACCGCCACGCGCACCGAGGCGGAGTTCAAGGCCGGCGCCAGCGTGCGCGGCGGGCTCTCGCTGCGCATCGCCGCGCAAGCCCGCGCGCTCCTGCTCGGCCGCGACTTCGTCATCCCCGAGGACGTGCAGGAGATGGTCGCGCCGGTCCTCGCGCACCGCCTGTCGCTCGCGCGCCAGACCTCCGACGCCCTCGAGGAACGCCGCACCGTCGTCGCCGCTCTGCGCCGCATCGTGGCGGCGATTGCCGTGCCGGAGTGAAAAGCAAAATGACGAATTTCAAATGACGAACCGAGCATCCGTCATTCGTCATTCAGAATTTTACGGCGAGCCATGAGTGCCACGGTAACAGTTAGCGCGTCGCCGAGCCTCGACTGGCAAGGCCCGGGCGCGCCCGACCGCGCGCGGCGCGTCTTCCGATGGCGCACGCTGCTCTGGTCGCTCGTCTTCCCGCCGAAACGGCACCGCATCTCCCTCACGCTGCCGGGTCTCTTCCTGCTGCTGCTGGCCATGGGCATCGGCACCGCAGCCTACAACACGGCGAGCAACATTCTGTTCATCACCCTCTCGCTGCTCCTCGCGTGTCTGTTGCTGAGCGGGCTGTTGTCGTGGTTCAATTTCATGGGCCTCTGCTGGCGCATGCGCCCGGTCGGGCCCTGGCGTGCCGGGCACGAAGCACTGGTCACCGTCGAGGTGGAGAACCGCAAAGCCTGGCTGCCGACCTACGGGCTGTGGTTCGAACTGGCCACGCAGCCCCGGAACGTGCCCGAGGACGGCTGGCCCGCCGCCAAGATGAAGGTGCGGGAAGTGCTCGCCGCGCTCGACCGTCTCGTCACCCGCGGACGGATCTTTCTGCGCGGCCGCCTCGACCCGCGCGGGGTCGCGAGCCTGGACTGGGGCGTGAAGCCCAACCGGCGCGGCGCGGCCGTGGTCGAGCTGGGCGCCGTGGGCTCGCTGTTCCCCTTCGGTTTTTTGCGGAAAAACATCGGCACGGCGCTGAAGCACACCGTGCTGGTCTGGCCGGCGCAGGTGGCATACCAGGCGGTCGGCGGCGCGGCGGCGCGGGCGGGTTCGTCGGGCCAGCGCACGGAACGCGCCGGCGCGGGCGACGATCTCCTCGCGCTGCGCAAATACGGGCAGGGCGACTCGCACCGGCTCATCCATTGGAAAGCGAGCGCGCGGCTCGGCCAACTGATGGTGCGCCAGTTCGCGGCCGAGAGCCACGACGGCTTCGTGCTGCGGCTCGACACGCCCGCCGAAGTTTGGACGCGGCCCGAGCAGTTTGAGCTGCTGTGCAGTTTCGCCGGGACGCTCGCCGAGGACTATTTCGCCGCGGGCCGGTTGCGCGCGGTCGTCGTCAACGGCGGCCCGCTCATCGAGACGCGGAGCATCCGCGACCTCGAGGCGTTCCTCGACCAGTTGGCGGTGATCGAGCCGGGCGAGGGTAGGGCGAACCGTCCCGGTGAGCCGTTGAGCGAGCGGCTCAGCGGGGACGCTTCGCCCTACCTGCCCAAGGCATCTCCAGTCTCCAACCAAAACCTCCTGACCTTCGCGCCCGACGGGGCGCGGGGCGTCGCCGCCTATGTCGATGGCATCAAAACGGCCTCTGCTTAGTCTCGACGAAATGCGGCGCCTGAAGTGGCTGCTCGGCGGCGCGCTGGCGCTCGTCTCGCTGGGGACGGTGTTCTTCCTCGATGTCGAGGCGCTCGGGCTCGTCGGTGTCGCGGGCGCGGTCATTCTCGCGGCGCTGGTCTGGCCGCGCCTCCCGTCGCGCGTGCCGGCGCTGGTGTGGAAACTCGCCGTGCCGGCCATCATCCTCGCGGCGGCGGCGGATTTCTATTTCAACCCCGAGACGCTGCCGGTGCTCATCCGCCTCGCGATTCTGCTCGTGCTCTACCGCGCGACGGCCTACCGCGGGAAACGCGAAGACCTCCAGCTCATCGTGCTCGGGCTGTTCCTCGTCGTCGTGGCGGGAGTGCTCACGGTGTCGCTCGGCTTCGCGTTCCTGCTGCTGCTGTTCACGGCGTGCGCGCTGGGTTTTCTGTTTGTCATCACGCTGATCGGCGCCGCGGAACCGGGCGGGGTCGCGGCGCTGCCGACGGCGGGCGAGGCGCCGGCGTGGGCGCGCCTCGGATGGGCGAAAGTGTTTGCGCGGCTGCGGCTCGTGGCCGACTGGCGGCTGCTCGGGTTCGCGGCCGCCCTCTTTGCCGGCGTCGTGGGCGTGTCGGCGCTGCTCTTCCTCGTCATCCCGCGCTTCGAGATCGCCTCCGGCTTCTTCCTCGGCAAATACATCACGCGCAAGAGCCGCACCGGTTTCACCGAGACGCTGAAATTCGGCGATGTGAGCGAGCTGATCAAGGACGACAGCGTAGCGCTGCGCGCCGATCTGAGCGATGCCACGCCGCTGCCGGAGGTGCCTTACTGGCGGCTGGTGGTGCTCGACGAGTATTCGCCGCAGGGCTTCAAGATTTCCACCGGCCTGAAAAACGAGATGCTCCGCACGCAGCGCACGGTGCAGGCGGTGCGCGGGCGGAGCGGCGGCCGGCGCATCACCGACGTCGGCGGCGTGTGGACGATCTATGTCGAGCCCGGGGTCAGCCGTTTCCTGCCGCTGCCCGGCGACTTCGGCTTGTTGCGCCTGCGGGAGATGCAGCCGGTGCAAACCAGCCCGGCGTTGCGACTCGCGGCGCTGCGCGTCGAACCGCTGACGATGACCGCCTACCAACTGGACGGAGTGGAACTCAGCCCGACGCTGGCCGACGCGCGGACGGCCCGGCTGTTGGCCCAGGACGCGGTGGCGCCGGGGCGCGACGAGCGCACTGCCGACCCGCGGCTCAGCCTGCGCGGTCCGCCGGGCGCGGTGAACCGCGCGGTCATCGGGCGCGCGCTGGAGGAAATCACGCACGGCAAAAAGCTGGCGGCGGCGGAGTTTGCGGCGCGCGCGACCGCGTGGCTGCAGGCGAAGCACGCCTACGCGCTCTCGGTCCGGCTGCCCCCGGGCGACGGCGACGACATCGTGCGCTGGCTCGACTCGAACGAGCCGGGCTTCTGCGAGTATTTCGCGGCGGGCCTCACGGTCCTCGCGCGGGCGGCGGGGCATCCGGCGCGGGTGGTCGCGGGCTTCCACGGCGGCACGCGGAACGCCTTTGAGAACTATTACATGGTGAAAAATTCCGACGCGCACGCGTGGGTCGAGATCTACGACGGCAGGGGCGCGTGGCTGCGCGCGGACCCGACGCCCGGGAACGGCGCCCGCCCCGGCGCGGACGCGGCGCGGGCGGCGCAACAGACGCAGGACAGCAGTTGGTCGGCGCGCTTCGATTCGCTGCGGGTCATCTGGTATCGGCGGATCGTGAACTTCGACTCGCGGCAACAGGTCGAGATGCTCGACCAGGTGAAGACGTTCACGACCGACTCCGGCACGCGGCTGCGTGAGGTGCTCGAGGCGTTTGGGATGAAGCTGAAAGCGTGGGCGATGGCGCCGTGGGACAAAGCGCGGATGGTCCGCACGGGCAGTGAACTTATCATCGGAGTTGCGACGCTTTGGGTTCTTGTGGTCGGAGCGTTCCGGTTTCGGGGACGGTGGCGGGCGTGGCGGGCGCCGGAGAAGATCGATCCGGTGCGGAGGGAAGCGGGCGAGCACCTCGCGCGGTTGCGCGAGGTGAACGCAGGAGGCGAGAGGCAGGAGGCGAGAGGGAGAGCTGCGAGCGACGAGCGGCGAGTGACGAGTGAGGCGCACGGAGGAGTCGTCGCGGAGTTGCAGCGGCTGCGCTATGGACGGCGCGAGACGTGGCCCGAGCCGCGCGCGGTCTTTAGGCGGGCGAAGCGGGCGCGGTCGTTGGCGCGAAAGTAGGCGGGCGTGTTTGTTTACCACGGATGGCCCGGATGAAGGCGGATCAAACCCGGATAGTCGGAAGGGATTTTCAGCGCGGAGGGCGCGGAGAGAGGTCTCGATGCCGCTGCTTTCCTTCGCGGGCTCCGCGATCTCCGCGTTTCGCTCTGGATAGTGAGCGCGATGGCAGCTGCTGAACTAGAGGCGGGTTGACAGTCGTGGTGTCGCGCTACAACTGTAGCGCATGGCCACCGCGACCGTCCCAACCTCGATCCGTCTCACCAAAGCCGAGAAGAAGCGCATCGCGATGCTCGCGCGCGAGCGAGGGCTGAGTCCGACCGCCTACATCAAGCGCGCGGCGCTCGGGGGCACAGGCCATTCGGACGACGCCAAGCTGGCGCGGCTGGAGGGCTTGGCGGCCTCTGTCCTGAATGCCGTCGAAGATGAAATTGATTACCGCATCGCTACCGCGGCGTGGGAGCGCCACGTGAAAAGCGGAGCCAAGCTCTTGAAACCCGAGGAGGTTTGGCGTGAGCTGGGCGTATGAGGTCACCCCTGAGGCGGCCCGCCAGCTTCGCGACCTAGGCCCTTCGGCAGCGGCTGAGATCAAGAAATTTCTGGACGGGCGAATCAAAGGTGCGGCCGATCCGGAGCAGTGCGGCAAACCGCTTCGTGGCGAGTTGAAAGGTTTCTGGCGCTACCGGGTGCGGGACTACCGACTGCTTTGCCGACTGGAGAAGTCGGTGCTGATTGTCGTCGTCGTGGCGGTCGGGCACCGGTCGTCAGTTTACGAGGACTGATCTGAGTGCGGTGGTTCGCGGCGAAGTGGTCGGGCGTCTTTGTTTTACCACGGACGGCACGGATGAAGGCGGATCAAACACGGATAGTCGGAAGGGATTTTCGACGCGGAGGGCGCGGAGGGGCGGAGCAGATATTATTACACCAAGGAAACGAAGGGAGCGAAGGTCGGCACTTAGCTTTCTTTGCTTCCTTGGGGTGAAAATTCTGAGGGAGTGAACACGAAGAAACAAAGCAGCCGAAGGGATCATCGTGGAGACGCGGAGCGACGGAAGCCGCGGAGTTGGATGACGGCTACGGCCCCACTTTGAAAACCGGGGCTTTTGCGGCGGGGTGGTCCTGTTTGTATTTCCAGGCTTCGAGGATGGCTTTGACGATGGGCGAGGAATACACGCCGCCGCCGAAGCTGGTGTCGGGCTCCTGGCTTTCGAGGCAGACGGCGATAGCGATCTGGGGATTCTCGGCGGGGGCGAAGCAAATCATCCACGCGAGTTCGATCGTGCCCTGGGGCGTGCGTTTCTGCGCGGTGCCGGTCTTGGAGGCGGCGCTGAGGCCGTCGATGCGCGCGAGGCGGCCGGTGCCGATCTGGTAGCCCTGCTCCATGCCGTTGAGGATGGCGGCGTAGTCGGCGGGCGCGAGTCCGATGGGCGCGGTGTGCTGGGCGGGGCGGTCGGCGACATGGAGGATGGTGGGCTTGGTGAGGGTCTCGCCGCGGGCGAAGGAGGCGACCATGCAGGCGACCTGCAACGGGGTGACGTCGAGGAAGCCCTGGCCGATGGCGAGGTTGGCGGTGTCGCCGGGGAACCATTTTTCGTTGAGATTTTTTTCCTTCCACGCGGGGTCGGCGACGAGCATGCGGTGGGTCTCGGCGGGGAGCTCGATGCCGGTGGGGTGGTCGAAGCCGAAGCGGCGGGCCTCGGCGGCGATGAGGTCGGGGCCGGTCTCGAGGCCGTATTTGTAGAAAAACACGTTGCAGGAGTCGCGGATGGCGCCGGCGAGGTTGCGCTCGCCGTGGCCGTTGTGGTTCCAGCAGGGGAAGCGGCGGTTGCCGACCATGAAGAAGCCCGGGCAGATGACGGAGGAGTGGTCGCGGTCGATGGCGCCGGAGCGCAGGCCGGCGATGGCGGTGATGAGCTTGAAGGTGGAGCCGGCGGGGTAAACGCCCTGGATGGCGCGGTTGAGCCAGCCGCCGGTTTCTTCGATCTGCGCGGCTTCCTCGTGCGAGAGGCGGGGCACGAAAGTGTTGAGGTCGTAGTCGGGCTTCGAGGCGAGCACGAGCACCTCGCCGGTGCGGACGTCGAGGGCGACGGCGGCGCCGACGCGGCCCTCCATGGCCTTCTCGGCGGCGAGCTGGAGGTCGATGTCGAGGGAGATGGTGAGGTTGTGGCCCTGCACCGGGAGGCGTTTCTCGATGGGGAGGTCGACCTTGTAGCCGGCGGGATCGACGCGGTAGATGGCGCCGCCGGTCTCGCCCTGGAGGTGGGCGTCGAACTTTTTCTCGAGGCCGGCGCGGCCGAGCGAGCCCTTCATCTTGAAGGTCAGCAAGTCTTCGCCGGGGAAGTCCTCGACGGTGGGGTCGTCGTTGACGCCGACGAAGCCGAGGGTGTGCGCGGCGGCGGAGCCGTAGGGATAGAAGCGTGTGCTGGAGGTATAGACTTGGAGCGGGGAGGTGACGGGCAGGCGTTCGATGAGGCGGGCGTATTCGGCGGGCGCGAGATCGTCGAGGAGGATGTAGGGCAGGAGCAGGGTCTGGTCGAAATGGCGTTTGAGGTCGCGGGGGCGGACTTTTTCGCTGCGGCCGAGGATGACGTTGATCTGGTCGAGGTAGCGCTGGGCGACGGCGGTGCGGGCGGGGGTCTCGAGCTGGTCGGCGGTGGGGCGCTCGGCTTTGGGGAACTCGCGGTAGTTGCGCACGATCTTGACGAACTCGGTGCGGAGTTCGCCGCGGAGATCGGCGAGGTTGAGCACGACGGAGAAGCGCGGGCGGTTGCCGACGAGCACGCGGCCCTCGCGGTCGTAGATGTTGCCGCGCGGGCCGGGGACAATGATGCGGCGCTGGTTTTGCAGGCGCTCGCGCTCGCTGTAGAGGCCGCGGTGGAAGAGCTGGCGCCAGGCGAGGCCGCAGACGAGGAACGCGACCAACAGCCCGACGAGGCCGTGGAAGAGCAGGAGCCGGGGATTGCGGGCGCGGTGGGCCTCGATGAGTTTGCTCACGGCGAAAGGGATTCGGGCGAACCGAGCCGGAGGAACCACAAATGAAACCGAAGCGACACGAAAGGGGAAACCGCGACGTGGACAAAACCACGCACTGCGGAGAAATTAACCACGGATTTCACGGATGGCACGGATAGAAGGAACGGAAAGAAGGTGATGGCGGTCACTGGGAGTGATGCTTGGTTTTGCTGAGTTCGTATCCGTGGTATCCGTGAAATCCGTGGTCAAAAATTCTGTATGGATTGTGCGACGCTGGTTCACGTCATCACCCGGCGGCCGGTCTCGGGGTGGATGCGGGCGAGGGCGTGGGCGCGGGCTTGGAGCGAGAGGAACCACGGCGTGACGAGGGCGACGACGAGCTGGGAGGCGACGAGATCGACGAAGAGGCGCAGCCATGCTTCGGCGGGCCGGGGGTTGTCGCCGACGAGGAGGAACGAGAGCGCAAGGAAAAGGAAAAGGTTGGAGAGGAGGGCGACCACGGTGCCGAAGACAAGTTCCTCGCGCGGGAATCGCAGGCGGCCGTAGAGGAGAAAGGCGTGGACGAGGCCGAAGAGCACGAGGCTGGTGCCGAACGGCACGGGCTCGGCGGAGTCGAGGAGCAGCGCGGTGAGGATCGTCGCGGTGAATCCGTGGAGCGGGTCGAGCCGCAGCGCGGCGTAGGTGACGAAGAGGCCGCCGAGGTAGAGATGGACGGTGGCGTAATCGGCAAAGAACGGAATCGAGAACGCCGTGAGGGCATGGTTGGCGAGTCCGACGAGAACCCACAGCACGAGGTTGGCGGCGAAGACGATCAGCCAGCGATAGTCGTGGCGCGGCATGGTCAGAGCAGAACGGAGCCGCGGCGCCCTCGCCGCGGAACAATCGCGGAACGCGGCGGGGGCGCCGCGGCCCCACCCAGGCAAAGTTGCAGAGGGCAGTTTGCGTTCACAGTTCCAGCGGATTGAGCGGCACGAGGACGGTGACCTCGGTCAGCGACCCGAGGCGTTCGTCGAGGCGGACTTCGCCGGTCTTGAACAGGCCGTCGGTGCTCGGCTCGAGCATGGTGATCTCGCCGATGGTGAGCCCCGGCGGGAAAACCCCGCCGAGGCCCGAGGTGACGAGCCGCCGCGTGGCGGTGGCGGTCGCATAGATGTCGAGCGGGACGAATTCCACCGTGCCGCGCGGCGCCCGGAAGGAGTCGTTGAGGCCGCCCTGGTAGCTGACGGGGCGCGGGTCGCCCTCGGCGGCGGCGGCGAGGCGGAAGGTGGGGCTGGTGATGAGATCGACGACGGAGGTGTAGGCGTGGACTTCGGTGACGCGACCGACGACGCCGCCGACAAACACGACGGGCGCGCCGACGGTGATGCCGTAGTTGGCGCCCTTGCGGATGACGAGGCGCTGCCACCAGCCGGAAAAATCTCGCCGGGCCACGCGGGCCGGCTCGAAGCGGAACGCCGGCAGCGGCGGAAGCTTCAGGAGGTTTTCGAGGCGGAGAATCTCGTTCTGCAACTGATCGTTCTCCTGCAGGCGCAGTTCGTAGGAGGCGTTGAGGCGCGCGAGGTCGCGGCCGGCTTCGATCATCTCGTTCTTCGGGCGGACGCGCATCGCCCAGAATTCCTGGAGATCCTGGACGTAGGACGAGGCGGCGGCGAACGGCGCCTGCGCTTCGAAAAAGGTGACGCGCGTGAACGACTTGACGACGAGCGGCACGAAGAGCCACACGAGGACGATGAGGCCGAGCGTGGCGAACGGGCGGGCTTGGTCGAAGCGTTTGGGCAGCACGGGGGGGAGGGCTAAACGGGCAGGGCGAACCCTCTGGGCGAGCCGTGCAGTCGAACGGCTCGGCGGGGACGCCTCGCCCTACCATTGCCGCTGAGAAATTCCAGTGCCATGGGCCAGACCGGACGAGCGCCGCGCTCAGAAATCCGCGGCGGTGCGGTAGAGCTCGTCGATGTTGTTGAGGAAGACGCCGGTGCCGTTGGCGACGGCGGAGAGCGGGTCGTCGGCCACGGTGACGGGCAGGCCGGTTTTCTCGGAGAGGAGTTTGTCGATGCCGCGGATGAGCGAGCCGCCGCCGGCCATCACGAAGCCGCGGTCGACGAGGTCGGCGGAGAGTTCGGGCGGGCAGCGTTCGAGCGCGGCGCGCACGGCCTCGACGATGGCGCTGATGGTGTCGCCGATGGCCTCGCGGATTTCCTGCGAGGTGATGTGGATGGTCTTCGGGAGGCCGGCGACGGAGTCGCGGCCCTTGACCTCCATGGCGAGTTCGGTCTCGAGCGGGTAGGCGGAGCCGATGGTGACCTTGATTTCTTCCGCGGTGCGCTCGCCGATGAGGAGGTTGTAGGCCCGCTTCATGTAATTGATGATCGCCATGTCGATCTCGTCGCCGGCGACGCGGATGGATTTTGAGAACACGATGCCGTGGAGCGAAATGATCGCGATCTCCGTGGTGCCGCCGCCGATGTCGACGATCATGTTGGCGGCGGGTTCATCGACGGGCAGACCGACGCCGAGGGCGGCGGCCATGGGCTCGAGGATGGTGATGACCTCGCGGGCGCCGGCGTGCGTGGCGGACTCCTTGACGGCGCGCTTCTCGACTTCGGTGATGCCGGAGGGGATGGCGACGACGACGCGGGGCGAGACGATCTTGGAATTGTTGTGCACCTTCTTGATGAAGTAGCGGAGCATCGCCTCGGTGATGTCGAAGTCGGCGATGACGCCGTCCTTCATCGGGCGGATGGCGGTGATGTTGCCGGGGGTGCGGCCGAGCATCTTTTTGGCCTCGTCGCCGACCGCGAGGACTTTGCGCGAGGCGGTGTGGACGGCGACGACGCTGGGTTCTCGGAGCACGATGCCCTTGTCCTTGACGTAAACGAGGGTGTTGGCCGTCCCGAGATCGATGCCGATGTCGTTGGAGAAAAGTCCCAGCAGTTGGTTAAACATTGGTGGCGGTGGCGGGGTTGGGGAATACAAGCGGCCCGCCGGCGAAATTGTCAAAAGCAAACGCTGGGCCGAAAACAGGTTAGCCCGGACCGACGCGTTTTCGTGCTGTCCGATACGCCGAAGCTCGCGCCGGCCTGGCCTGCAGCGGCGGACCCGCGCCTGCCGCGCTTCGTCAGCCAACGGTCGCGAGCAAGCTCGTTCCCACAAACCGGAAGCGTTTTCTGGCTCGGCCGCGAAGCCCGCTCTTGGCGCGCGAGTTCTTCGCCGTTGAACCGCTCCGGCGCGACGGCGGCGCGCCGGAGCGTGCGCGGTCGTCGGACGATCGGGCTCTGTCCGCGGAACTAGGGATGCTGCGCGGTTTTTCTGTTGGTCGGCAGCATTCTCCCGCGGCCGCGTGGCGCTGGACATCTCGATCCTTTGCCGGGCGGCTAGCGGCGACCGGCCGGACGGGCGCACCGCCGGCGGCGCGAATCCGTTTTCGCGCTTCGGCGCCGCAAACGAAGCCGTCTGCAGCCGGTTCGCCCGCGCCTCCGTTGCCAGCAGGGCGATTTCAAGAAACTGGCGACCTGCACCGCGCTCGGCGACCAGCGCGCCCGATGGGAAAAGCAGTGGGGCGCGAAGGCCCACCGCATCTTCTCCTTGGCGGCACCGCCGTCGTTGTTCGGCGAGATTCGCAACACCTCGGCCGGGCGGGGCTCCCGCGCGACCGGGTATTCGCCCGCGTCGCGGTCGAAAAACCGCTCGGCTGTGACCAGGAGTCGGCCCGCGCCTTGAACACCGTCCGCGCCGCCAGCTTCGAGGAGGCGCAGATTTTCCGGATCGACCGCTGTCTCGGCAACGAGACCGTGCCGAACCTTCTGGCGTTCCGATTGGATTCCTCGCGCCCCGACCCGCCCGGGTCGCCGGCCGGAGCGGCGGTGTTTTGACGTTGCGGGCAGCGCGCTTTTCCGGGACGACGGTGCCCCTCGATGCCGCAAAACCGATTCTACACCGCGTTCGACATGCAGGAGTGGGGCAGCGCCCGGAAAAGCGACTACCGCAGCCCGTTCCAGATCGACCGCGACCGCATCATCCACGCCCACGCCTTCCGCAAGCTCCAGTCGAAGACCCAGGTTTTCCTGAGCGGCGAATACGATTTCTACCGCACCCGGCTCACGCACTCGATGGAGGTTGCGCAGATCGGCCGCTCGATCGTCCACTGGCTGCGCAGCCGGGGCGAGCCGATGACCGACGATTTCTACCTCGACTCCGACCTGGTCGAGGCGAGCTGCCTCGCGCACGACATGGGCCATCCGCCCTTCGGCCACTCGGGCGAGCGCACGTTGCAGGAGCTGATGAAACGCCGCGGCGGTTTCGAGGGCAACGCGCAGACCCTCCACCTGCTCTGCGAGACGATGTATCAGAACGAGAGCGGCGTGCACGGCATGCAGCCGACGCGCGCGCTCCTCGACGGCGTGCTGAAATACAAGAAGCTCTACACCGAGTTCGCCACGCCGCCGATCCGCCACTTCATCTACGACGCGCAGGCGACGGTGCGCGATTTCGTCTTCGCCGGGGCGCGCATCCCCGGGCCGCTCATGCGCGGCGAGGCGCTGAACGACTTCAAGAGCGTGGAGTGCCAGATCATGGACTGGGCGTACGACGCGGCGTATTCGCTCAACGACATCGTCGACGGCGCGCGCGCGGGTTTCCTGACGACCGACCGCGTCGAGCGCTGGGCGGCGGGCGAGGCCATCGGCCTGCTCGAGCAGAAACACCTCGACTCGATGTTCGACGCCATCCGCACGGACCGGCTGGAGAATGTGTTCTCGAAAAAGATCGGGGCTTTCATCCAGGCTTGCCGGCTGCGGGAGCGGGAGAATTTCATGTCGGCGAAGACGAACCGCTACCGCTACGAGCTGCTGGTCGAGGAGGTCGCGTTGAAGGAGGCGCTGTTCTTCAAGAAAATGGCGAACGACATCATTTTCGAGAGCCCGCAACTCGAGCAGTTGGAGCACAAGGCGCGCGTCGTGCTGATCGCGCTCTACGAGGCGATCTGGGAGAACTATGCGCAGCGCAACGAGCGCGTGATCAGGATTCTCCCGCCCGGCGTCGCGCGGCTGATCGAGGCGGAGAAATCGCAGGACGGCAAGGCGCGCCGCATCTGCGACTATCTGTCGGGCCTGACCGACGGCATGATCACCCGCACCTACCGCCGCCTCTTCGACCCCGAGTTCGGCAGCTTCCGGGATCTGCACTGAGTTTTTCCGCCACGGATTGCACGGATGAGCGCGGATACGGATCGAAGAACTGGGACCGCCGCTCCGTTGACATCCTTGAGCGGCCCGCTTTTCTTCCGTGCATGAAATTCACCGTGACAGTCGACCGCGACGAGTCGGGGGCTTGGGTGGTTGAGTGCCCGGCGATTCCCGGTTGTGCGAGCCAGGGCAAGACCAAGGCCGAGGCGCTCAAGAACATCGGGGAAGCCATCGAATTGTGTCTTGAGGTTCGCGCCGAGCGAGGGTTGCCGCTGACCATCGAAACGAAGCAAGTAACGGTCGCGATCTGATGCCGCAGGTGCCCAAACTCAGCGGGCGCGCGGTGGTCAAGGCGTTCGGTCGGGCCGGCTGGATTCTGGCGCGCCAGAAAGGCAGCCACATGATCCTCGTAAAGGACGGTAGTTGGGCGACGTTGTCCGTGCCGGATCATCGCGAAGTTGCACCCGGGACCTTGCGCAGCCTGATCCGAGCGAGCGGAATGACGGTGGACGCGTTCATCGAACGCGCAGGCAAGTAAAGCCCGCCGCACCTGCATTACCTTTCCGGCCCGACCGACGGCGTGATCACCCGCACCTACCGCCGCCTCTTCGACCCCGAGTTCGGCAGCTTCCGGGATCTGCACTGAACGGGCGCGGACAAATCCTATGCCCCCCTCCACCCCGAGCGACGTTCGGACCGCGACGAATGGGATTGAGCGCGGACGGTGGGAGCGGGTGGCGCTGGGGACTTGGGCGGTTGCGGTTGCTTGGACGATTTGGGCCAGCCTGCCGCCCACGGTCATCGTTTTCACCGACGACTTTGGCTATCTGCGCTCGGTCGTAGCGACTCTCCAGCGCGGCCGGCCGTGGACTGATGACTGGCTGGAGCCGTGGGCCGCGTCGCTGTCCGTGCTTTCCGCTGCGCTCTTCAAAGGCACCGGAAGTTTCCGGGTGGCGGTCTATGGGTTGCAGGCCGGATTGGCCGGCGTGAGCGCGTGGTGGACGGTTCGCTTGCTGCGGGACCGCAAACTCCCGCTGCCGGCGGCCATCGGCTGGAGTCTCGTGTTGCTCTCCGTGCCGACGATGCTGTGGAAATTTTCCGAATTTGGTGCGATGCCGCTCTACTTCGCGAGTTTGCTGATCGCGATCCGCGCGGCGGAACGAGGGCGGTGGGTCCTGTTTGGCTGTGCCTGGTTCGTGGCCGTGAGCAGCCGGCAAAGCGCGCTCGTTTGGCTGGTCTTGCCGGCGGGCGTGATGGTGGAACGTGCGCTGGCTGGTCGGGCGCCTTGGGGAAAAACTGCGGCGGGCATCGCGCTCTTGGCCGCTGCGGGGACGCTGGTCTTCCTGGCACTGCGCGCCGGGATGAACCGCACGCACGCGCAACTCGTGATGTCGCCCGATTTGTGGGAAAATTTTGCCAAGCCGGCGTTTTGGAAAAATGCGCTGGTCGGCGGCGGCTTTTTTGTGGCGGCGGTGGGCGTGGGGGCTTTTGTCCTGCGCGCGAGCTTGCAGGCGGGCTCCGCGCAGAACCCGCGGAAAGGCCGGTGGCCGTGGGTTTGGGCCGCAAGCGCGGTGGTGCTGGGGTTCGGGTTCGCCGATCCGCGCAAACTGGCCGAGTTCGAGCACCCCTATTGGGTCGAAGGCCCGGGCAGAGCCAGTCTGCTGTTCCTGCTCTTGTTGTCGCTCGCCGGCTGGTGGGGCCGCTTATTCTGGGTGCGGCGGGCCCATTTGATTACGGCGGTGGCGTTCTGTCTTCTGCTCGGGCTGCGCGGCGTGCTCTGGGAATACTATCTCCTCGATGTCGTGGTGCTGGGGCTCCTGAGCGTGCGGCCGCTCGGTGAGCCGCCCCGGCCCGCGCAGCCGCCGCGCGGCTGGGTGTTCGCGGGCTACGCCGCGATGGCGGGCTTGGTGGCGCTGCACGCGACGGTGGCCACCAGGATCAAACAGGTGCTCGACCGGAACGGCGCCCTCGTGTCGCTCTGTGAACCGGCCTTGCGCACCGGTCTGATCGCTCCGGCTGAGCTCTCGGTCGCGCCGTTCGGTTACCAAGGTTGGCAACTCTATCCGCACTTCGTGGCCCACGAAGGAGCCGGCGGCGGCTACATCGCAAACTTCACCAACTACCTGAAGCCCGATGCGCTGCGGCTCGACATCGATGGCGACGGCGAGCCGGTCCACTCCGTCGCCAACGGCAAGCTGCGACCGGGCGAGACTTTGCTGCGAAGTGAAATCGCGTCGTGGCGATGGACCGAGCGCCGGCGATTCAACCTGATCCGCCGGGCCGGCGCTGCGGCGGCGCCCTGGCGGCTGGATCCCGCGCACTTTCCCCGCGAATACTTTCCCCTCAGCGACGAGGAGTGGCGGCAACATATCGCGGGCAAGGTCCGGAACGAGGAGAGCCGGGCGCCGGCCCGGTCCCGCTGATCGCGCGGCGGCCATAAAAACAGGAGCGGGGCGTCTGCTCCTCGCGAAGGAGGGCGGGCCTCGTCGCGAACAGCGCGGACGGGATCTACTTCGCGGACATCACCGCCGTGACCTGTTGCTGGATCGACGCCCAGACGGCGGGGACGGCGTCGCCGACCACGGCGTTGCGCGCGAGGATGCGGTCGAGGGTGATGCCGTGCTCTTTCCACGCGCCGCCGTCGGCGGCGAGGTTGAGCATCACGGCTTGCACGCGGTCCATCGCGAGGGCGAATCTCGCCTCGGGCGTCGCCGTGGCTTCGAATTCTTCCCAAAGCGCGCGGAACTCCGCGGCTTGGTCGGGCGGGAGGAGGCCGAAGAGGCGCTCGGCGGCCGTCACCTCGCGCGCGCGCTTGTCGGCGTGGCCGGCGGTGTCGTAGGCGAAGGTGTCGCCCGCGTCGATTTCCACGAGGTCGTGGATGAGGAGCATTTTGACGACGCGGAGAACGTCGAGGTGGGGAAAAGCACTGTGCTCGGCGAGCGTGACGGCCATCAGCACGATGTGCCAGGTGTGCTCGGCGCTGTTCTCGGGCCGGCCACTGCCGGTGACGTAGGTGCGGCGCAGGACGTTTTTCAGCTTGTCGATCTCGAGGGCGAAGCGCAACTGGCGGGCGAGGCGGCCGGCGGAGGCGGGGGGAGGAATCGGGGAGTGGCCCACGGGACCCACGGAAGACACGTGCGCGGTGAAGGGCAAGAGCGCAGAGGGATGGAAGAAGCTCCAATCTCCAGTGAATTCCCAATCAGACGGCGAAAACAAAATGCGCGGATCGATTGGGATTTGGTGGTTCATCGGATGTTGGCGCTTGGAGGCTGGAAATCGCCACCGCCGGCGGGCGCGCGCCCAAAGCTTGCGCGCGGGTCGTTTGTGTTGCTGAATGCGACCATGCGAATCGTTGTCTGGTGCACTTTGCTCGCGGCCGTGGTGCCCGCAGCGGCGGGCGCGGCGTGGAAATATCCGGCGGCGCAAAAATCCGACCAGACCGACGACTACTTCGGCACGAAGATCGCCGATCCCTACCGCGGGCTGGAAGACCTCGACTCGCCCGAGACGCGGGCGTGGGTGCAGGCGGAGAACGCGCTGACAGACTCGGTGGTCGGCGCGATGCCCGAGCGCGACGCGGTGCGCAAGCGGCTGACGGAGCTGTGGAATTATCCGCGCGTCGGCCTGCCGAGCAAGGAGGCGGGCCTCTATTTTTTCACCAGAAACGACGGGCTCCAAAACCAGTCGCCGCTCTTTGTGCAACCGGGCCTCCAGGGCACGCCGCGCGTGCTGATCGACCCGAACACGCTGGCGGCCGACGGCACCGTGGCGTTGACGGCCGTGGCGCCGTCGCCCGACGGCAAGTATCTCGGCTACGGTCTCGCGCGCGCGGGCTCGGACTGGAACGAGTTTCTGGTGCGCGACGTCGCCACGGGCAAGGACACCGCCGACGTGGTCAGGTGGGTGAAGTTCTCGGGGCTCAGTTGGACCGACGACAGCAAGGGCTTTTTCTACGCGCGCTATCCGGAGCCGAAGGAGGGCGACCAGGTGTTCGGCAAGCTGGCCGGCCGGCAACTGTATTACCATGCGCTCGGCACGCCGCAGAGCGCCGACAAACTGATCTTCGAGCTGAAGGACCATCCCGAATGGAATTTCAGCGGCCGCGTGACCGCCGACGGGCGCTACCTCGTCGTATCGATCCGGCAGAACGGCCGCCTCGGCAACGCCATCACTTATTTCGACCTGCGCGACGCGAAGAAGCCCGCGCTCGACGCGAAGCCGGTGAAGCTCATCGACTCCTTCAACGCGAATTTCAGCTTCGTCGGCAACGACGGCGGCACGTTCTATTTTCTCACCAACTTCAACTCGCCGCGCGGGCGGGTGGTGGCCGTCGAGCTGAAGGCCCCGGCGGCCTCCGAATGGAAGAAGATCATCGGCGAATCCCAGGACATCATCGACAGCGTGCGGCTTTCGGCCGGGCGCTTCGTGGTGACGATGATGCACGACGTGGCGAGCCAGGTGTGGGTTTACGACCGCAAGGGCAAGCCGCTCGGCGAGATCAAGCTGCCGGGTCTCGGCGCCGTGTCGGGCATCGCGGGCCGCGTCGGCGATGCGGAGATTTTCATCGGGTTCTCGTCGTTTCTGTTTCCCGGCACGATTCTGCGGCACGACCTCGACAGCGGCAAGACCGAGACTTTCTACGAGGCGAAAGTCGGGTTTGACGCCAGCCAGTATGAGACGAGACAAGTCTTCTATCCGTCGAAGGGCGGTGTGCGCGTGCCGCTGTTTCTTACGTTCCGGAAGGGGCTGAAGCTCGACGGCAAGAACCCGGTGTGGCTTTACGGCTACGGCGGCTTCGGCGTCGCGCTGCGGCCGCAGTTCGCGGTGCCGCCGCTCGTGTGGCTGGAGCGCGGCGGGATCTACGCGGTGGCGAACCTGCGCGGCGGCGGCGAATACGGCGACGACTGGCACAAGGCCGGCACGAAGGAGCGCAAACCAAACGTGTTCGCCGACTTCATCGCCGCGGCCGATTTCCTCGTGATGCAAAATTACACCGGCTACGACCGCATCGCGCTCGACGGCCGCTCGAACGGCGGGCTGCTCGTCGGCGCGGTCATCAACCAGCGGCCGGACGTGTGCGCCGTGGCGCTGCCCGCGGTCGGCGTGATGGACATGCTGCGCTACCACAAATTCACCGTCGGTGCGGGCTGGGCGAGCGACTACGGCAACGCGGACACGGCGGACGGTTTCAGCACGCTCAAGAACTACTCGCCGCTGCACAATATCAAGCCGGGCGGGAAATACCCGGCGGTGCTCGTCACCACCGGCGACCACGACGACCGGGTTTTTCCCGCGCACTCCTACAAGTATGCCGCGACGTTGCAGGCGCTGGCGGGCTCCTCCAGCGACCGGCCGCTGCTGATCCACATCGAGTCCGACGCCGGCCACGGCGGCTCGAGCGGCACGTCGCCGGTCTCGAAGACGATCGAGGACTGGGCCTACCGCATGGGCTTTGCCGCGCATTACCTGCTGCCTGAACCGGCGGCGAAATAGCGGCGCGATACTCCTGCCGGTTCTGCTCCGGTGCGAAGCGGCCGCGGGAGGAAGGACTCGCGCCGACGCCCAAGACGGCGAAAGTTGCTCCGACAGTGCGGGACTCTGTGGGAGCGAGCTTGCTCGCGACTGTTGGCGAACGAGTCTCGGCCGGCTCGCTCCCGCCAACGGGAGCGTCTGCCGGGCCTGCGCCGGAGCGGGGGCGCCCCGGCGCCAATGGATCGGCGGCCCGGCTCCTTCGGCGCGGGCGCAAACAGGCCGGCTCAGGCGGTGGTCGCGCGGCGGAACACAAATAAATTTCCCGGCAACCGGGTGTTGGCGTGCAGCCGGATCGTGGTCTCGAGGCATTGGTGCTCGCGGAACGCCGCGCCCGCGACGCGGCGGACATAGGCGGCGGAATGCGCGAACCGGCCCGAGGCTTGCAGTCGGTAGCCGTCGCCGGTGACGGACTCCGTGCTGAAAACCAGCAGGCCGCCGGGACGGAGCGCGTGCGTGGCGGCCGCGACGACCGGGGCCAAGTCGCCGAGGTAGATAAACACATCGGCCGCCACCACCAGATCGTAGCGGCCGGGCACCTGCTCCAAGAATTCGCCGAGGTCGGCGCACGCGAGCTCGTCGTAGGCGCCGCGGCGGGCGGCGTGCGCGAGCATCTTGGGCGCGAGATCGACGCCGGCCAGCGTGCGCGCAAAGGGCCGCAGCAGCGGGCCGCACAGCCCGGTGCCGCAACCGGCGTCGAGCACGTCGAGCTGCGCGCCGGCGGCGAGAAGTTGGCGGAGCAGGCCGGCAATCTGTTCCGGCACGTCGTAGCCGAGCCGGCCGACGAGTTGGCGGTCGAAGCTCTCGGCAAACGCATCGAAGTGCCGCGCGACGTAGGCGGCGGGCGAACGCTCGAGCCGGGCGTCGGGTCGGAGCGCGTCCAGCAGGTAGGTCATCTCGGGGTCGTCGGGCCAGAGGTCGAGCGAGTGTTGCCCGACGCGTTGCGCGGCCGCGAGGTGGCCGAAGCCGCTGAGGATTCCGAACGCGGCGACGAGGACGGAGCGCGCGTCCGCCTCGGTGCAGGGCGCGTCGGCGGGGAAGGCCCGGGCGAACGCGGCGAGCGCGTCGGCGGGCGCAGTGCCGTCGCGGGTGTCGCGGAGGAACCGGCATTTTCGCAGCATCTGGTGGAAATGCGGCGTGGCGCCGTCGAGTTGCACGGCGTCGGTGAACGCGTCGTGCGCCCGCGAAATGTCGCCGGTCTGGTAGAAGAGTTTCCCGAGATTGGCGCAGACGGCGGCGCTGGCCCCGCCGCACCGGAGGCACTCGAGCAGGCAGTCGATCGCTGCCTGGTCATCGTGCTGCTCGTCCTTGAGCAAGCCGAGAAATTGCCACGCGGCGGCAGCCTGCGGGTCCAACTGCAGCGCAGCGCGGTAAGCGGCCTCGGCTCCGGCCAGGTCGCCGTTTTTTTTGCGCGCCAGGCCGAGCAGGAGCCAGACGTCGGGCTGGGCGCCGGCGAGAGCCAGCGAACGGGAGAAGCACGCGGCGGCCTCGGCGGTGCGGCCGGCTTGGTCGAGGGCGATGCCGGAGTTCGTCCACGAGACGGCGTGTTCGGGCCGCCGGGCGGTCGCGGCGAGAAAGGCGGCGCTCGCCTCGGCGGCCTGGCCCGCATGGAGGCAGCGAAGGCCCCAGCGCGTCAGTGCCGTGGACTGGGCGACGCCCTGTGCGAGCAGCGCGGCGAACTCGGGGTGCGCGGCGGCGAGTCGCGCGACGGTTTGCTCGGTCTCGTCCGGAGCGGGCAGAGGGGGCGCGGTTGGGGTCACAGGGCGGCGGGAGGAAAGGGTGGGAGCGCGCGCGCGGCGAGATATTCCCGCACGCGCCCCCGGGGCGGGGGTGGGCGGAAACGCGGCTTGCGCTCGGGTCGCGGCTGGCTGTGCTAGGCGACCTATGCAGCTCATTCACCCCCTCCTCCTGGGCCTCGCGTTGGGTTGCGCGAGCCCGCTGTGCAGCGCTACCGCCGCGACCTATCCGGCCGCCAAGACCGTCGAGCAGACCGACGACTATCACGGCACCAAGGCCGCCGATCCGTTCCGTTGGCTGGAGGACGTCGATTCCGCCGAGACCAAGGCGTGGGTCGGCGCCGAGAACGAGGTGACGAACGATTTTCTAAAAAAACTTCCGCAGCGCGACGCGATCAAGGCACGCCTGACGGAGCTGATCAACTATCCGCGCTTCAGTCTGCCCGAGAAGGAGGGCGGCCGCTATTTCTACACCTACAACACCGGTCTGCAAAACCAGGCGCCGCTCTTCGTGAAGGAGAGCCTCGCCGCCGAGGGCCGGATGCTGCTCGACCCGAACACGCTCTCGAAAGACGGCACCGTCGCGCTGACCAACACCGCCCCTTCGCCCGACGGCCGGTGGCTGGGTTACGCACTGGCGAGCGCCGGCTCGGACTGGAACGAGTTTCGCGTGCTCGACCTCGCGACGGGCAAGGACACCGCCGACGTCATCAAGTGGGTGAAATTTTCCGGCTTCAGTTGGACCAAGGACGGCAAGGGATTTTTCTACTCGCGTTACCCGGAGCCCCGGCGGGAGGGCAACCAAGTCTTCAGCGATCTCGCCAACCAGAAAATCTATTACCACCGCATCGGCACGGCACAGAGCGACGACCTGCTCGTCTACGAACGCCCTGACGAACCGAAGTGGGGCCTCGGCGGCGGCGTCACCGAGGACGGTCGCTACTTGCTGATCTACGTGTCGCAGGGCACGGACCCGCGGCACCGCCTCTATTACCTGGACCTCCAGGATCCGCGGCGGCCGGTGGTGCAGGGCGAAGTGGTGAAGCTCGTCGATGCGCTCGAGGCGCAATACACCGTGCTCGGCAACCGCGGCTCCACGCTCTTTGTGGCCACCGATCTCGGCGCCCCGCGCCTCCGCCTCATCGCGATCGACCTCGCGGCGCCGGACCGCGCCAACTGGCGGACGCTCGTGCCGGAATCGCGGAACGTCATCGAGTCCTCCGCCTACATCGGCGGCAAGTTCGTCGTCAACTACCTCGAGGATGCCCGGAGCCGGCTCGCGGTGTTCGGCCCCGACGGCGCGCACGTGCGCGACATCGAGTTGCCCGGCGTCGGCACCGTCGGCGCGCTCAGCGGCCGCGAAGACGAGCCCGACCTGTTCTTCAACTACGTCTCGTTCGTTTACCCGTCGACGAGCTTCCGGCACAACCTCGACACCGGCCGGACCGAGGTCTTCCAGGCGCCGAAGGTCGCCTTCGATCCGTCGATCTACGAGACGAAGCAGGTGTTCTACGCGTCGAAGGACGGCACGCGCGTTCCGATGTTCATCACGTCGCGCAAGGGCCTCAAGCTCGACGGCTCGCACCCGACGCTCCTCTACGCCTATGGCGGTTTCAACATCTCGATGAAGCCCTCGTTCTCCACCTCGAATCTCGCCTGGCTCGAACTTGGCGGCATCTACGCGCAGGCCAGTCTCCGCGGCGGCGGCGAATACGGCCAGGAATGGCATCTCGCCGGCACGCGCGACCGCAAGCAGAACGTGTTCGACGACTTCATCGCCGCGGGCGACTTCCTCGTGCGGGAAGGCTACACCGCGCACAGCAAACTCGTCATCAGCGGCGGCTCGAACGGCGGCTTGCTGATCGGCGCCGTCGTCAACCAGCGGCCGGATCTCGCGCGCGTCGCGCTCCCCGCCGTCGGCGTGATGGACATGATGCGCTTCCAGAAATTCACCATCGGCTGGGCCTGGGCGAGCGACTACGGCTCCTCCGACGAACCCGGAATGGCCAAATATCTCCTCGGCTACTCGCCCGTGCACAACGTGAAGGCCGGCGTGGCGTATCCGGCGATCATGGTCACGACCGGCGACCACGACGACCGCGTGCATCCGGGCCACTCGTTCAAATACGCCGCGGCGTTGCAGGCGGCCAACCCGAACAACCCGTCGCCGCTGTTCATCCGCATCGAGACCAACGCCGGCCACGGCGCCGGCAAACCGGTCTCGAAACAGATCGAGGAGACGGCCGACAAGTTCGCCTTCGCCCTGCACTTCGTCGGCACCGGCGCGAACTGAGCGGGCACATGGAGCCGGGGCGCCCCCGCCCCGGATTCCTGCAATACGCGGCGAAGGCACCGCGTCTCCGCGCGCCCACGCGCCCGCTAATGACGTTGACCCGCGGCGAAGACCTCCCGCAAGCTGCGCGCGTCACCCCGATGAGTAGTCTCTGGATCATCACCACGGCCATGGTGGGTTATCTGCTCGGCTCGCTGCCGTTCGGCTATCTCGTCGCGAAGTCGCACGGAGTCGACATCTTCAAGGCGGGCAGCGGCAATCCCGGCGCGACCAACGTCAAGCGCGTGCTCGGCGCCAAGGCCGGCAACACCGTGCTCGCGCTCGACATCCTCAAGGGCGCCGTCGCCACCGCCTGGCCGCTGCTGCCGTGGGTCGCCCCGCCGCACCAGCATGTGCTCGGGCTCGTCTCGGTGCTCGCCGCCGTGCTCGGGCATTCGTTCTCGGTCTTCACCCGCTTCAAGGGCGGCAAAGGCGTCGCGACCGCCGCGGGCGGCCTGCTCGTGCTGATGCCCGTCGCCGGCCTCATCGCCGGCGGCACTTGGGTCGCGGTTTTCTTCGCCTCGCGCTATGTGTCGCTCGCCTCCATCGCAGGGGCGGCGGCGATCATCGTCGCCGGCTGGCTGCTGCCGTATCACGTTTCGCTGAGCGTCATCGCGTCGGTCGTCGGGACCTTCGTGATCGTCCGCCACCACGAGAACATCCGGCGCCTGCTCAACGGCACCGAGAGCCGGTTCGTGAAAAAGGGGGCGGCGCCGGCGACCGACGATGCCGGCAAAGCCGGCGGAGCGCGTTGACCTCGCCGCGCCGGGCGCCTTGGCGTCGGGTTGCTCCGCCGTTCGCCCCGGCGCGGACCAGGACCCCGTCACCCGGCCGCGGCGTTCCGGTTTGGTATCGTAGGCGTCGGCCGGCGCGCACGCGCGCGCGGTTCGACGCGCGCAAGCGCGCTGGCCCGCGGGCGAATTGCTTGCGCGAGCGAACCGGAAAGCCCGGGTCGTATGACGTTCCCTTTCCACTCGCGCCTTGCCAAGCCGCGGCGGTTCGGGACAAGTAACCCTTTCGCACCATGGCCCTCATTGTCCAAAAATACGGCGGCACCTCCGTCGGCGACACCGACCGGATCAGGCACGTCGCGGCGCGAATCAAGGCGGCCCGCGAGGCCGGCCACCGGCTGGTCGTCGTCGTGTCGGCCCGCGCCGGCGTGACCAACGAGCTCATCGCCCGCGCCAAAGCGGTGAACCCGCGCCCCGACACGCGCGAGATGGACATGCTCCTCGCCGTCGGCGAGCAGGAGACCATCGCGCTCACCGCGATGGCGCTGCACGCGCTCGGCGTGCCGGCGGTTTCCTACACCGGTCCGCAGGCCGGCATCCTCACCGATCTCATCCACACCAAGGCCAAGATCACGAACATCGTGCCGACCGCACTGCGCCGCGATCTCACGGCCGGCAAGGTCGTCATCGTCGCCGGCTTTCAGGGCGTGAACCAGCACGGCCAGATCACCACCCTCGGCCGCGGCGGTTCCGATCTGACCGCGATCGCGCTCGCCGCCGCCCTCCAGGCCGACAAGTGCGAGATCTACACCGACGTCGACGGCGTCTATACCGCCGACCCGCGCCAGGTGCAGGACGCCCGCAAGCTCGACGAAATTTCCTACGACGAGATGCTCGAGCTCGCCTCGCAGGGCTCCAAGGTCATGCAGTCGCGCTCCGTCGAGTTCGCCAAGAAATACGGCGTCGTCTTTGAAGTCCGCAGCAGTTTCAACCACCACCCGGGAACCATCGTGAAAGAAGAAGTCAGCTACATGGAGAAAGTCGTCGTGCGCGGCGTCGCCGTCGACAAGGATCAGGCCAAGGTCGTCATCAGCCACCTGCCCGACAAGCCGGGCAGCGCCGCCGCCGTCCTTCGCGCCCTCGCCGACGCCGCGATCAACGTGGACATGATCGTCCAGAACGTCGGCCACCACGGCGTGGCCAGCCTCACCTTCACCGTGCCGAAGGACGACGCGCCCCGGGCCGTCGAGGTGCTGCCCGCCATCTTCAAGAAACTCGGCGGCGGCGAGGTCGCGGCCTACGACAACATCGCGAAGCTCTCCGCCGTGGGCGTCGGCATGCGCACGCACGCCGGTGTCGCCGCGCAGATGTTCGAGGCGCTCGCCGAGCACCGCGTGAACATCGAGCTGATCAGCACCTCCGAGATCAAGATCACGCTCGCCGTGCCGCGCGACCGCGCCGACGACGCCCAGCGCGCCGTGCACGCGGCGTTCGGCCTTGCGAAGACGGAGTGATTCGACGGAAGACCGCTTCGGTTGGATCGGCTGTAGGAGCGGCTTAATGCCGCGATTCCGGTCGGTCATCGCGGCGTAAAGCCGCTCCTACAATTGGCTCCACGCACCCGTGCGTTGACGCCGGGATTCAATCCGGCAACGCATAGGAGCGATGAAATACCTCAGCACGCGCGGGCAGACACCGCCGCACACGTTTTCCCAGGCCGTCGCCGTGGGCCTCGCGCCGGACGGCGGATTGTTTTTGCCGGAGACGCTGCCGGACATCTCGGGGCATCTCGCCGGTTGGGAGAAACTCGGCTACGCCGACCTGTGCTTCGAGTTCATGCGGCTGTTCGCGACCGACATCGAACCAGAGGTGTTGCGCGGCATTGTTGCGAAATCCTACGCGGCGTTCGCGCACCCGGAGATCGCGCCGCTGCGCAAACTCCGCGACCGGCTGCACGTGCTGGAGCTGTTTCACGGGCCGACGCTCGCCTTCAAGGATTTCGCGCTGCAGCTCCTCGGCAATCTCTACGAGCACCAGTGCCGCGTGACGGGGCAGGGCATCAAGGTGCTCGGCGCCACCTCGGGCGACACCGGCGCGGCGGCGATCCACGGTCTGCTCGGCAAGCCCGACACCGCGGTCTTCGTTCTCTACCCCGAGGGCCGCGTGTCGCCGCTGCAGGAGCGGCAGATGACGTGCACCGGCGCGGACAACGTCTATGCCATCGCGGTTGACGGCAGCTTCGATGACGCGCAGCGCGCGCTCAAAGCGATCTTCGGCGACCGCGAGTTCAGCGCGCAACAGCGCCTCTCGGCGGTGAACTCCATCAACCTCGCGCGCGTGCTGGCGCAGTGCGTCTATTACCTGTTCGCGTGGCTCCGGATGCCGGCCGCGGAGCGGAGCCACATCGAGTTCGTCGTGCCGACGGGGAATTTCGGCAACGTCTTCGCTGGCTGGCTGCTCTCGCGGATGGGCGTGCCGGTCGCGGGCTTCAAGGTGGCGACGAACCGGAACGACCTTCTCCACCGGCTCTTCACGACCGGCGAATATCGCAGCGGCTCCGTGACACCCAGCCTCGCCCCGTCGATGGACATCCAGGTCGCGTCGAACTTCGAGCGTTACCTCAGCTACGCGCTGGGCGGCGACGCCGCGGCGGTGCGCGCCGTCATGGAGCAGATCGGCGCCACCGGGGCATATCGTTTTGCGTCATTCGACCGCAACCTGTTCAGCTCGTCGCGCGCGGACGATGCGGAGATCAGCGCCATCATCCGCCGCGTGCAGGCCGAGCACGGCTACCTCGTCGATCCGCACACGGCGTGCGCGTTCCGGGATTTGAATCCCGCGCGCACGAGCATCGTGCTCGCCACGGCGCACCCGGCGAAATTCCCCGATGCGATCCGCGCGGCAACCGGCGGCGCGCCGACGCATCCGGCGCTCGAGGCGCTGAAGAGTCGCGCCGTGGTGAAGCATCGGCTCCCGCCGACGGTGGCCGCGATCAAAGCGTTCATCGCGGCGCGGGGGATGTAAGGGTAGCGCGGTGCTTCAGCCCGCGCCTTGTATTTTCGGACGCGGGCTGAAGCACCGCGCTACCACGAACCCAAGCACTCGTAATATTTTTCACGCCGTGGCAGTAATTTCTCTGCAATGCTCGCAACCGACCGCAAGCGGTCTCGCCCTCGGGGTTTCGGTCGCAATGATGCGCGCATGAGTTTTAAGGATCATTTCTCCACGCAGGCGGCGACTTACGCTCGGGCGCGGCCGACGTATCCGTCGGCCCTTTTCGCCGAGCTGGCGCGACTCGCCCCGGGCAGGGCGCTCGCGTGGGACTGTGGCGCGGGCAACGGCCAGGCGGCAGTCGGACTCGCAGAGCACTTCGAGCGCGTGGTGGCGACGGAGCCGAGCGCGGCGCAGTTGGCCGCAGCTGCGGCGCATCCGCGCGTCGTCTATCAGCAGAGCGCCGAGACGGTCAGCGGCGTGGCCGACGGCGCAGTGGATCTGGTGACGGCGGCGCAAGCCGCGCATTGGTTCAACCGGCCGGCGTTCTACGCCGAGGTGCAGCGCGTGCTCAGGCCGGGCGGCGTGGTCGCTCTGGTGAGCTACGGTTTCTGTGCGATCACGCCCGGGGTCGATGCGTTGGTGCAGGTCTTCTACTCGGAAACCCTCGGGCCGTATTGGCCGCCGGAGCGGGTGCTCGTCGAGACCGGCTATCGCGATTTCGATTTTCCGTTTGCGGAGTTCGCGTTTCCGGCGATTGCGATGGAGCACGCGTGGGCGCTCGACGAGTTCGCGGACTATCTGCGGTCGTGGTCGGCGGTTGCCCGCTACCGGCAGGCGCGCGGCTCCGATCCGGTGGCGCCGCTTCGCGAGCGGCTCGCGACCGTCTGGGGCGACGCCGGGCAGAAGCGCCGCATCGTCTGGCCGCTCGCCGGGCGCATCGGGCGGAGGATGTGACCCCCGGGGCGCGGGCACGTTCGCCCGACCGGGGCGGGGGCGCCCCGGCTCCAAGGGGCGCCGGGCTCGCCGCTCCCGTCGGGCGGACGAAACTTCCTGGAGCGACGAGGCGCGTTACAGCATCGGCGCGAGCAGCCGCGCGATCTCCTCGCCGATGGCGGGCATGAGCCGGCGTTCAGTGCGCGGCTCGGGCATGGGCTTTGATTGGGCAAAGACCTCCTGCATCCACGCGGTGAGAACGGCCGCTTCGCCCGGCGAATAGGTGAGGACGCCGATCTCGAAATTCACGAAGAGGCTGCGCAGGTCGAGATTGGCCGAGCCGAAGAGTCCGACGCTCTCGTCGACGAGGATGAGTTTCGCGTGGTTCATGCCGTGCTGGTAGAGGAGGATTTTGGCGCCGGCGGCGTGGAGCTCGCGCAGATAGTGGCGGCGCGCGAGGTCGGTGATGGGATGGTTGGAGCGGGCGGGCACGACGATGCGGACGTCGACGCCGGCGCGGGCCTTGAGCATGAGCGAGCGGAACAGCACCTCGTCGGGGATGAAATACGGCGTGACGATCCAGACGCTGCGGTCGGCGTTCTGCACGAGGGAGAGGATGCCTTCGTAGAGCGTGTCGCCCTCGACGTCGGGGCCGCTCGCCACGACTTGGAGCTCGCTGTCGCCGACCGGATCGGCGACGACCGGGGGCAGTTCGCGGTGGAGGTGGTCGATGGATTGCCCGCTGGCGAACGCCCAGTCGGCGAGGAAGGTCTCGTTGAGCAGCGTGACGGCCGGGCCCTCGATGGCGGCGCCGAGGTCGCGCCAGCGGTTCTTCTGCGGCGTGGGACCCATGTATTCGCGCGCGAGATTGCGGCCGCCGACGAGGGCGAGGCGGTGGTCGAACACGGCGACTTTGCGGTGATTGCGGAGATTGGCGGAGCCGCGCGTCTGGAGCGGCAGGACGGGCATGAACTTGGCGACCTCGCCGCCGGCCTCGCGGAGCGGATCCACGAACTCGCCGCTGGCCATGAAGCAGCCGAGCGAGTCGAGGAGCAGGCGGACCTTGAGGCCCTCCTTCGCGCGCCGGGCGAGGAGTTTGACGAGGCGCCGGCCCACGGCGTCGCGGCCGAGGATGAACGTCATGATGTGGATCGTGTGCTTCGCCTCGCGGATGTGGCGCTCGAGTTCGGTGAAGGATTCTTCGCCGTCGGCGAGAAAAGTCACGCGGTTGCCGCCGACCGGCGGGCAGGCGCCGTTAAGGGTGAGGATGCGGGCGGTGGCGCCGCGGGCGGCGGGCGAAGGGGGCGCGCCGGGGACGATGGGGCAGAGGCGGGGCTTGCGGGCGGCGAGGCGGCGGATTTTGCGACCGCCGAGCATGAGATAGAGCGGCACGCCGACGTAGGGGACGAACGCGATCGCGAGCAGCCACGCGAAGGTGTTGCCTGGCTGGCGCCGCTCGCTCATGAGGCGCGCGATGGCGAAGAACGCCAGCAGGACGCCCACGACGGTCAGCAAATGGGGCAGCACGCCGTTGGCGAACGGGTGCGCCACGAGGGCGTCGTAGGCTCTGGTCAGGGAGTCCAGCACGCGGAGATTCAAGCCCGTGACCGGAGAAATAGGCAAGCGGGCGCGAAAAGGAAAAAACCGCTTGGCAAAGTCCGATCCGCCCCCATACCTTCCCCGCTCGTTTGGTTCGGTGGAATATCCAAGTGGCCAAAGGGCGTTGACTGTAAATCAATTCGGCTATGCCGTTCGTTGGTTCGACTCCAACTTCCACCACCATCCTTCGCCTCGTGCAACGAGGATGAAGGATGCCCTCCTTAGCTTGAGCGACGGAGGGCCGTGCGTGTGCCATCGTGCGTCGGCTACGGCTGGCACGGCCACGCGGCTTCGCTCCGCGGGGAGCTTCGCATGGCGCAGCCATGCAGATCGGTGTTGAGCGAGGCATGGTGCCGGGAGAAGCTGTAGACGTAGACCGACCTCTTGGGCCCATTTTTGCCGAAGGGAGTGCTCACCCAGGGATTGAAATGAATGAGGCGTGTAAGTCTTGTTGGACCGTGCTCGCGCTACTGTTATTTACCGTGGCAGTGTTTGAATTTCTTTCCGCTGCCGCATGGGCAAGGATCGTTGCGCCCCACTTTGCTTGAAGTTGGCAGGATCACAGGGGCCGGTTTAGGAACAACGCTCGCGACATAGTCCACATGTCCACAAGAGGGGATTCGGAAGCTAAGCTTTGTTTGGCCGGCATAGTTAGTGACGCTGAAGTCACCATGCGCGATAACATCCATGCCGATCAGCATGTCTGCCCCGGGTCCCAGAACCCCTTTCGTCACGCGAAGCGCATTTGTTCCGACTTCGCTTGGTAGCTTGAGCGTGATCAAATACTGTTCCGCATCAGCAGTGCCATGCGCGTGATGCACTCGAGTCATCCCGGTAGGTTTTAAGTCAAGTGCGTTAACGACCTGCTGCGTAATCACAGACGCAGATGCTCCCGTGTCCCATATCGCTTTGAACGATTTCAGTTGAGGCTCGGGCTCTTGAGTGGGGTCGAAGGCAACACCGATACGAGCATCCGTAATCAGAACACGAACTACTTGAGAGTAAGTCGTGGTGAAACTCCTAACTGGCAGACGGGCACTCAAGTTTACCCGAACGCGACCCTCGAATGAAATGTCTGCGAGTAGTTGTTACCGTCTGCCTGGCAGTGCTGGACCAAGAAGGTGCCCAGTTCATGCGATTTCCTCGTTTCGCGGACAGCTTCCAGTTCGTTCGTGTAAGCCCCAATTACCTGTTGGTTTTTGATAACAACAAACTTGTCGCCGTGTTCGGCCACAAGTTTTTTCTGGTTCGCGATATAGTAGTCGAACTCGGGTTTTAGTGATGGCGTATTGCTCATGGGTCAATCGATTCATTGCCACTAGAGCACATGCGCCGTGGGAGTGAAAGTGGAAATAAGCGCGGGATGACGAATCTTGCCGCTGCAAGTGCCTAGAAAACGCGCGATTTCAGGTGCCAATACGCATTTTGTAAGAGCTGAGGAAAGTTAAGGGTTTCCGTCACAGCATCCCGGCGGCGCGAAAACTGTAGTAACCGAGGCCGCGCGGATCGGCGCCGGGGCGGCCGAGGATGACGTGGTCGGTGAGTTCCAGGTCGATCGCCTTCGCGGCCTCGCGGAGCTGGCGCGTGAGCTGAAGGTCGGCGGCGCTAGGGGCCGGATCGCCGCTGGGGTGATTGTGGGCGCAGATGATGGCGGTGGCGCCGTGGCGGATGGCTTCGCGAAAGACCTCGCGCGGATGCGCGAGGGTGCTGGTGGCGGTGCCGGAGGTGATCTCGACGAGTTTCAACAGGCGGTTTTTCCGGTTCAGGCAGGCGACCCAGAATTTCTCGACGGTGAGGCCGGCGAGCAGCGGCTGGAAATGCGCCAGCACCGACTCCGCGCGATTCAGCACGGGGGCGGCGTCGTGTTCGCTGGCGAGGACGCGGCGCGCGATTTCCATCACGGTGATGAGCTGGGCGGCCTTGACCGGACCGATGCCTTTGAGGCGGCGGAAGTCGGCGTCCTGCCACTGCACGAGCGCGGCGAGCGAGCCGGCCTCGGTGACGAGTTGTTGGGCGACGGCGAGCACGTTGACGCCGCGGCGGCCGCTGCGCAGCAGGAGCGCGAGCAGCTCGGTGTCGCTCAGCGCGGCCGCGCCGTGTTTTTCGAGGCGTTCCTGCGGGCGCTCGCCGACCGCGAGGTCCTTGAGACGGAGAGGGGGATAGGGGTCGCTCATCGGGGCCTTGGTGCTGGCACCCGTGGCCCCGGGTTTCAGCGCGCTTAGAAGTGCTTCACGTAGCCGTTGCGTCGGAGTTTCTCGAGCCAGCGTTCCTGCGCCTGCCGGGCGCTTTGTTGCACGAGCATTTTTTCGATTTGGTCGCGGACTTCGTTCAGCGGCAGGATGCCGGCGTGTTTGCGCTCCTCGACGTAGAGGATGAAAGCGCCTTCGGGCATGATGATCGGGTCGGCGTATTGGCCCTTCTCGAGGGTGAAGAGCACGTCGCTGAATTCTTTGCGCAGATCGGAGCGGCGCTGCCAGCCCCAGTCGCCGCCCTTGGTGCGGCGCGAGTCCTGGCTGTAGAGCCGGGCGATGTCGGCGAACGAGCCGCCGGCCCGGAGCTGCTTCATGATGTCGTCGGCCTTGGCGCGGAGCGTGGCGTCGGTGTCGTCGGCGCCGCGGGCGAGCTGGATGAGGCGGAGATGGACGGCGTCTTCCTGGTAGAAGCGGTCCTTGTTTTCGGCGTAGAACTGTTCGATCTTTACCGGGCTGACCGTGCTCGCCGACTTGCGCTGCTGCTGGCGCATGTAGGAGTAGATCATGTTTTCCTCGGTCTCTTTGTGGTAATCCTTCTGCGAGATGCCGCGGGACCGGAGGTAGGCGAGGAACTTGGAGCGGTCGCCGTCGAACTCGGAGATGATCGTCTCGGCGACCTGGTTGTCGACGAGGCTGGGCGGGACTTTGCGTTTCTCGTCCTTGTAGAATTCTTTCACGATCAGGACGCG
>JACQFT010000100.1 GCA_016199925.1 Opitutia bacterium
ATCACGCTCAACGCTCCGCCTCTTCGCACCCTCACTCCCCTCGCTAGAAGAGTCTCAACTTCACAGCGGGCGACCTGCTCCGCCTGTGGCCACTCCGGGATCGAAGAGATTCTCGCGCTCCCACAGCTTCCGCTCACCGGCGTGTTTGTCGACCCCGCCGAGCGCCACAATTTTCCAGCCTTTGACCAGGCGCTCCTGCGCTGCGCCACCTGCGGTCATGCCCAACTTCGGGAGAGCGTGGACCCGGCTTACCTCTATCAGGACACTTACACCCATCGCTCCTCGCTGAGCCCGATTTCCACCCGCGGCAACGATTTCTTTCTGTCGTTCTTGAATGAAGTCACCGCAGGCCGGCGGTTCCAGTCTGTCGTCGAGATCGGCTGCAACGATCTCTATCTCCTCAAGAAAATCTCCCTTCGCGGCGACCGGCTCGCCGGCTTCGATCCGATCTGGCGGGAGCGCGCGCCTTCCGACACCGGCGAGATTCAAGTCTCCGGGAAATACATTGAGGAGATCGATCCGGCCAATGATTTTCCCGGCCGGCCGGACCTGGTGCTTTCGGTGCATACGTTGGAGCACGTCAACCACCCCCTTGATTCCCTGCGGCCGATTTTTGACTACGCCAGACCCGGGGCCCTGTTCATCGTCGAGGTTCCGAGCATGGACACCCTGCTCACGATCGGCCGCTTCGACCAGGTCTTTCACCAACACTTGAACTATTTCTCACTCGCTTCGTTCGGGGCCATGATCCGCGGTCTGGGCGGCGAATACATCGCCCATCGCTTCAACTACGGCTACTGGCTCGGCACGATGCTGGTTGCGTTCCGGAAGCCGGCGCATCCCCCTTCATGCGGAGATTCCACTGCGCAATTGCCCGCCGCCCCGGCCACCGCGACCATCCGCCGGCAACACGCCAAATTCAGAGCCCAACTCGAAGGCGTTCGCGAAACGATCGAGCGCCTGATCGAGCAAGGGGCCCCGGCCGTCGGCTTCGGCGCTGCGCAGATGGTCCCGACCCTCGCCTACCATATGCAGACAGACCTCGGCTTTCTCGACGTGATCATCGACGACAATCCGCTAAAGTCCGGACTGAGCTACCCGAGCATCGCCACCACCATTCGCCCGGCCACGGAATTTCCCGACCTGGCGAAACACGCCGTGCTCCTGACCGCCTGTGACAGCGCCCGGGGTATCCTCCCGCGGCTGTGCGACCTCCGCGCCCGCTATATCGTCAATCCCTGCAATCCTTTTTGAGCCTCCTGCGGTGAATCAAAAACTCAAAGTTGCGATCCTCGGCAGCGGCAACATCGGGGCCGATCTGTTGATCAAGATCCTGCGCTCCCCCTCGCTGGAATGCACGCTCTTCATCGGACGCAACCCCGACAGCTCCGGCCTCGCCCGCGCGCGCGCCCTAGGGGTCCCCGTGTCGGCCGACGGCATCCAGGCCATCTTACGCAACCCGGATTGCTGCGAAGTCGTCTTCGACGCCACCTCGGCCGGCGAGCACCTGAAGCACTGGCCGCTGCTCCGCGCCCTCGGCAAGCGGGTGGTCGACCTGACGCCGTCGCGCGTCGGCACCATGGTCGTGCCCGCCATCAATGCGCACGCGTTCCACGACGCCGACAATATCAACATGATCAGTTGCGGCGGGCAGGCCTCGACGCCACTCGCCTACGCCATCGCGCAAACTCAGCCCGGCATCGAGTATTTCGAAGTCGTCTCCTCCATCGCGTCGCTCAGCGCCGGTCCCGCCACCCGCGCCAACATCGACGAATACATCGACACGACCGAGACCGCTATTCGCCACTTCACCGGCTGTGCCGCGACCAAGGCGATCCTGATCCTCAACCCTGCGCAGCCGTCGATCCACATGCAGACCACGGTCAGTGCCAAGGTCGCCACCGCCGATCTCGACCGGCTTCGCCCCGTGATCGACCGCATGGTCGCCAGCATCCAGCACTACGTGCCCGGCTACCAGATGGTCGTGCCGCCCGTGTTCGAGCACAACCGCATCGTCGTCATGGTGCGCGTCACCGGCCGCGGCGACTTCCTCCCCACCTACGCCGGCAATCTCGACATCATCAACTGCGCGGCGATCGCCGCCACCGAGCAGTTCGCCCGCGGGCGCCGGACCGTCGCCGCATGAAAGACATTCTCATCAGCGATCCCACGCTCCGCGACGGCAACCACGCCGTGATGCACCAGCTCAACCCGGCGCAGATCGCCGCCTATTGCACTGCCGCCGACGCCGCCGGTATCCCCATCGTCGAGGTCGGCCACGGCAACGGCCTCGCCGCCTCGTCGCTCCAACTCGGCCAGAGTCTCGTTTCCGACCACGAGATGCTCCGCGTCGCCCGCGAGAAACTCACGCGCTCGCAACTCGGGGTCTTCATCATTCCGGGCTTCGGCACGATCAAGCGCGACCTCGCCCCCGCCATCGATCTGGGCGCCGACGTCGTCCGCGTCGGCTCGCATTGCACGGAGGCCGACACTACGGCCCGCCATCTCGCCTACGCGCGCGAACGCGGCAAGCACGCCTACGGCAATCTCATGATGTCCCACATGGCATCGCCTGCCACGCTGCTCGCCGAGTGCCGGAAAATGCAGTCCTACGGCGCGGAGGGCGTCGTGCTGATGGATTCCGCCGGCGCGCTGCTGCCCGGCGACGTGCGCGAGCGTTTCGAGGTGCTCGTCGGCGGCCTGGAGATTCCGGTCGGCTTTCACGCCCACAACAATCTCGGCCTGGCGATCGCAAATTCGCTTGTCGCCGTCGAAGCCGGCGCGCGCATTCTGGACGGCACCGCTCGCGGCTTCGGCGCCGGCGCTGGCAACGCCCAGCTCGAAGTCCTCGTCGCCGTCCTCCAAAAGCTCGGCTACACCACCGGCATCGATCTCTACAAGATGCTCGACCTCTCCGACGTGGCCGAAAAGCACGTGATCAAGAGCATCCCGATCGTGCGGCCGACCAGCGTCGTCAGCGGCCTGGCCGGCGTCGTCTCGACGTTTGCCAAGCACGTCGACCGCATCTCCCTCCAATACGGCATCGATCCCCGCGACCTGTTCTTCGAACTTGGCCGCCGCAAGGTCGTCGCCGGGCAAGAGGACATCATCATCGCGGCCGCCATGGACCTCGCCCACGAGCGCCGGCCCGCCGCCTGACCAATTTCACCATGGAACTCGGCATCAAAGGCAAAAAGGCGCTCGTCACCGGCGGCGCCACCGGCATCGGCGAGGCCATCTGCCTCGATCTCGCGAAGGAGGGCGTGCAGGTTGCCTTCACCTCCCGCCATCCGGAGAGCATCGAGAAGACCCTCGCCAAGCTCGGTGGACCCGAAGCGGGCCACCGCGGCTTCGTCACCGACATCACCTTGGAAGGCGAACCCCAGCGCGTCGCCGCCCGCGTGCTCGCGGAGTTCGGCGAACCGGCCATCGTCGTCAACAACGTCGGCGACACCCTCGGCATCACCGATCCGCTGTGCCCAATCAGCGACTGGCGTCGCGTGTTCCGTCTGAACCTCGAGGTTCACGTCGAGATCAACAACAGCTTCATCCCTCTCATGCGCGCCCGCAAGTGGGGCCGCATCGTCAACATCTCCGCCGGCGCCTCGATGGAAAACAGCGGCCCGGTCCCCTACTGCGCGATCAAGGCCGCTTACACGGCCTACACCCGCTCGATGGGCCGCGTGCTCGCGCCCGACGGCATCGTCATGTCCGCGGTGCTCCCCGGCGTCGTCTTCACCGAGCAGGGCCACTGGGCCGGCGTCTTGCAGGAGCGCCCGGAGCACGCCACCAAATATCTCGAGGAGCGCACTGTGCTGAAACGCTTCGGCCGCGCCGACGAGATCAGCCCGATGGTCGTCATGCTCTGCTCCGAACTCGCATCGTTCTGCGTCGGCTCGATCGTGCCCGTCGAGGGCGGGCAGGCGCGCCACTACTTCCATTTCAACGGCGTCTGATCCGCCGTCCGCATCCGCGTTCGATCACCCGTCCATGAAACTTACCGATTACGTCATCCGCTTCCTCGCCGACCGCGGCGTCACCCACGCCTTCGGGCTCACTGGCGGCGCCGTCGTGCATCTGTTCGACTCCGCGAACCGCAGCGGGCGGATCACGCCCATTTTCCACCACCACGAACAAGCCGCGGCCTTCGCCGCGCAGGCTTGTGCCCGGGCGAACCGCCGGCTGGCCGCCTGCTTTGTCACCACCGGTCCGGGGGTCACCAATGCCATCACGGGCCTCGCCGCCGCGTGGCTCGACTCCGTGCCCTGCATCTACATTTCCGGCCAGACGCGACTGGCGCACACGACGCGCGGCAAAAAAATCCGCCAGCTCGGCGCCCAGCAGCTCGACGTCATCCCTCTTGTGCAGAGTCTGACCAAATACGCCGTCATGGTGGAGCACGCGCGCTCGATCCGGCAGGAATTGGAAAAGGCCGTGCATCTGGCTACCACCGGCCGGCCCGGTCCCGTCTGGCTCGACCTGCCGCTCGACCTGCAATGGGCCGACATCGACCCCGACTCTCTGCCGGGCTTCACTCCCGCCGCCGAGCCCGCCGTTTCTTCCCCCACCTCGCAACAGATCGCGGAATGCGCCGCCCTGCTCGCGCACAGCCGCCGGCCGCTGGTGCTCGCCGGCTATGGCGCCGTCCGCGCGATGGCGCAACGCTCCTTCACCGATTTCGTCGAGCGGTTTGAACTCCCCTTCGTCACCACCTGGGGCGCCGTCGACCTGCTGCCGACCCATCATCCGCTCAACCTCGGCCGGCCCGGCATCGCCGGTCAGCGCGGCGCAAATCTCGCGGTCCAGAATTGCGACCTGCTCTTCGCCATCGGCTCGCACCTGAATATTCCCGTCACCGGCACGATGTTCCCGTCCTTCGCCCGCAAGGCAAAAATCGTGATGGTCGACATCGACCCCGAGGAACTGGCCGAGCGAACCATCCCGGTTCATCTGCCGATCGCCGCCGATGCCCGCGTGTTCCTCGAGCAATTCCTCGCCGCGACTCCGGCCGGCCCGGCGTCGCCATCCGACGAGTGGCGCGAAGCCTGCGCCGGCTACAAACGTCACCTCGTGCCGCCGCCAGCAGCCACCGGCGGCCCGATCAGCCCCTACGACTACGTCCGCACCCTTTCCGACCTCAGCGCCGAGAACGACATCGTTGTGGTCGATGGCGGCGGCACCAACGTTTACGTCTCGTTCCAGACCTTTGCCCTGAAAGCCGGCCAGCGCATGATCCTGTCCACCGGGCTTTGCTCGATGGGCTCCGGACTGCCCGAGGCGATCGGCGCCTGTTACGGCAGCGGCTTGCGCCGGACGCTCTGTCTGTCCGGCGACGGCAGTATGCAGCTCAACATCCAGGAGCTGCAGACGATCGCCCACCACCAACTGCCGATCAAAATCTTCATTTCCGCCAACGGCGGCTATCTCTCCATCCGGCAGACGCAGAAGGAATTCCTCGGCGGAAACTACGTCGGGTCGCATGCGGACGGGGGCATGAGCCTGCCCGACTACACCCGGGTCGCCGCCGCCTACGGCCTGCCAGTCGTGGAAATCAAGGACTACGCCGAATTGCAGAAGGGCCTCCGGGAAATTCTCGCCTTGGCCGGGCCGGCGGTGTGCGTCGTGCATACTTCGCCGGTGCAGGAGCTCAATCCCCGCCAGGGGTTCGACCGTCGAGCCAACGGCACCTTTGCGCCTCGTCCGTTGGAGGACATGGCGCCGTTTCTCGACCGGGAAGAGTTTGCCCGCTTGATGATCTCCCAACTCGAATCCCAACCCGCCTGCCGCTAGCCCATGCCCGAAATCAATCTCATGGACCGTTACCCGCGCGCCCGCCGGCCCATCGTCGCTCGCGGCAAATTGAAACTGGCCCGCGGCGGCCGGCTCGCCGTCGACCGCGAGGTTCCGCGGACCACCGAGGACCTGCTGATGGAGCAAGCCCTTCTCCAGACGGCGCGGCGTTTCGGCCGGGAGTATTTCGACGGCGACCGCCTCTACGGTTATGGCGGCTACTTCTACGATCCGAAATTCTGGACCGCCACCGCACACCGGCTCCACGCGCATTACCAGCTCGCCCCCGGCGCCCGCGTGCTCGACGTCGGTTGCGCCAAGGGTTTCCTGCTCCATGACCTGAAACGCCTCTACCCGGACCTCGCGGTGTCCGGCGTTGACATCTCATCGTATGCCATCGGACACGCGCCGCCGGAGATCAAACCGTTCCTCCAGATCGGCGACGCGACCCGGCTGCCGTTTCCCGACCAGAGCTTCGATCTCGTGGTTTCCATCAACACCGTCAGCAATCCCGCGTTGGAACAGTGCAAGCTGGCCATTCGCGAGGTCATGCGGGTGAGCCGCGGGCGCTCTTTCATCACCGTCCACGCTTGGCGCACCAAAGAGCAGCGCGCGAACCTCCAGCAATGGAATCTCACCGCCTTGACGAGCATGCACGTTTCCGACTGGGAGAAAGTCTTCGCCGAGATTGGCTACACCGGCGACTACTACTGGTGGTTTGCCGAGTGACACCCCCACAGACAACCAAACCTCGCTCAAATCGAAACCGCTCATCCCGCCTCCGGTGAATCGCCCGTTGCCCAGACTGCCGCCGGCCTGCCTCACCCCAAACTACCTCTCATGCCCGTGCCTACATTTTCGATTCTCATCTGCAACTACAACCACGGGTGCTATCTGCCCCAATGCTTGGCCGGAATCCGCCGGCAAACATTTGCAGATTTCGAGGTTCTCATCACCGACGACGGATCGACCGACGCCAGCCAGCAGATCATCGCTGATGCCGCGGCGAAGGATCCGCGCATCAAACCCCACTATTTCGCGAAAAACCAGGGGGCGATGGCGGCAGTCGCAGACATCTGGGGACGCGCTACCGGCAGCTACATTTTCGGCGAAGGGGCGGACGATTTCATGATCGACGAGCGTTTCCTTGAAAGGGCGGCGGCGGGGTTGGCCGCGCACCCGGACGCTGCAGGTTTCTTCGGCGTCGCCGGACTTTTCTCCGCCGGGAAAAACACGGTCGTCGGAAAAATCGGCAGCGCGGCGCGCGCCGGCTTTGTCCCGCCGGAGGAATGCTACCGCGACATCCTGCGCGGGCGCATGTTCGTGCCCGGCAGCAGCAGCATCTGGCGGCGCGACTGCCTCGAGGAGATCGGCGGCTACGACCTGACTCTCGGGCCGCAGATCGATTTTCTCGTCAACCACGCGCTCCCCTCGCGGCACGGCGCCGTCTTCGCCGATGTCGCAGTTACCTGCCAGCGCATCCACGAAAACGCTTCCAACTTCGGCTCAAAAGGCGGCACGCTCTGGGAATCCACCGGCCGGCTCGCCAAGGTCGAGCAACGGATGCGCGAGTGGGCCCGGCCTTACGACGGCATGGAGGCAGACTGGAAACTCTGGCGCGCGCGCTGGACCCTCGACGCCATCCGCACCAGTGGCGTTCATATTAATCCGCCTCGATAGCCGTTCCTAAAATTGCTTCCCCGATAGCGAGTTCCGTATCCGCAAGGGACCGCCCGGCCCTCGCCGGATCGCTGCCTTGTTGGAAAGAGAAATCTGGGCGGTGAGAGCAAATCACCGCCCAGAGACGCGCCTGCTGAGGAGGAAGTTTTCTAGTGCAGTTGAAGGGACGGTGGCGGCACCCGCAACGAAAAGGGATCGGCGGCAACGCATTGCCTGATCGTCAATGAGTTTCGAGCACTCATCGCTTCCTCAATTCTTCGTATACTCCAAAATCGCATAGCCGACATAGGTGATTGCGAAATTGCTCGTCGTTCTAATCTCAATATTCGCCCCGCCGACGCCGCCGATCTGCATGGAGATTTCATAGGGAGAAAAATACACAAAAGGCAGGTTAAAACTGTATGCCCCGTATGCGTTGCTCCCCCAGCCTATTCCGGAAACACTCGTAAAAGTCGCGTTCACGATACCATGAGGAACCGATTTCGTCGTCGCATTGGGGAAATTGCCGAGAGGGACGACCTTCCGATAAATAAGTTTCCCATCGATCCACACCTTATTCGTTAACACTTCCGTCGTGGAAAATACATCATAGCCCGATGTCTGCGCACCACTTGGTATTGATTGCGCTTGCGCGGCCGGCAGCCATATCCCCATCAGTGCGATTAAAAAAGCGAAGCGAACGCTTTGAATGTTTAGATTTTTCATATCCCATGTTCTCGACTCACGACTCACTTAGTTTAGGCCTTTTCTGAGGAATAAGTTCTTGGGCAGTCTCACGTTTCTAAGATCGCATGTGGGACACCGTGCAGAAGACGACCCAATCGTCGGGGTGTTAGTTCGCTGTGGCGAAGACTGGCGGTCACATCGCGAACGCCTGCAAAGATCGACTCCGCACGCGACCAGACTCGTTCCGAGAACGTGACCATCCAAGCCTCCAATGGCCCAATCAATGAGCGTCGTGATATCGCCAGAAACGGAGAGCCCAGACGGTCACCTACAATTAGCGCCGAATAGACCGACCGTGCGATCGATTCCGGGATTCGACTAATTCCTGACTTGGCACTGTTGAACTCGGGCGACATCTACTAGCTGCGCACCCGGAGAGTAGTGGCGCGTCAGAGCCTGACGAAACCCTTCCGCCCTATCTCCTCCGGCGACTCCTTCTCCATTTCCGACCCAACCTACATTTTCTTCCCATGATTATATCCCGCGCCCCGGTCCGGATCAGCTTTCTCGGTGGGGGCAGTGACTTCGCCGAGCATTTCCGCACCCACGGCGGCGCCGTGCTCGCGACGGCGGTCCATCAATTCGCCTACGTGACGGTGCAGCCGTTCCAGCAGCAATTTTTCGACCACAAGATCCGGCTCGCCTACCGGCGCGCCGAGGCCGTGAGCAGCACCGCCGACATCCAGCACCCCGCGATCCGCGCGGCGCTGCAGAAACTCGGCCTGGAGGAGGGAGTCGAACTCCACGTCATGGCCGATATGCCGGCGCGCACCGGGCTGGGCTCGTCGTCGAGTTTCGTGGTGGCGATGCTCCAGGCGTTGCACGGCTACCAGGGCCGTTTCCGCACCGCGCGCGAGCTGGCCGACGAAGCCATCGAGCTCGAACGCCACATTCTCGCCGAGGCCGGCGGCTGGCAGGATCAGATCATCGCCGCCAGCGGCGGCACATCGCTGATCCGCTTCAGCCGCTCCGGCGACTACGAAGTGACCCCGCTGCCGCTCGCGCACGAGCGCGTGCGCGAATTGGAGAGCCACATGCTGCTCGCCTACACCGAAATCCAGCGGGACAGTTTTACCGTGCTCAGCCGCAAAGTGGAAAACCCGGCGCAGAAGGCCCGCATCCTCTGCCAACTGACGGAACTCGCCGGACGCGGCACCGAGTTTCTGTGCTCGGACCGGCCGATCGCGCAATTCGGCGCCCTGCTCCACGAGGGCTGGGAACTCAAAAAGCGGGCGGGCACCGTGACGCTGCCGGAGATCGACGCGTGGTATGAAGCCGGGCTGCGCGCCGGCGCCACCGGCGGGAAGTTGCTCGGCGCCGGCCAGGGCGGGTTCCTGCTGTTCATCGCCGAACCGCGTTTCCACGACGCGATCTGCCGCGCGCTGCCCAAGCAGCCGCCGGTGCGCGTGCGGATCAACGCGCCCGGCGCCCAGATCATTTTTGCCCAACGCTGAACCGCCATGCGCCACCTCCATCTGCTCGATCCGCAGCTCGCCGACCAGGGCGGGCACTATCTGAACCACGACTTCCAGTTGGTGCGCGAGGCGCAGCGCCGCGGTCTCGGCGTCTCGCTCTACGGCCGCCGCGGGGGGAAGCTCGCCGAGTGCAGCGGCCTCCCGATCAGACCCGTTTTCTCGCACGATATTTTCCAGGAAGCCGGCACCGACCAGGCGGTGTGGCCGCTGGAAAATTTCCACGCGGAGAACGAGGTTTTTTTCCAGGACCTCCTGCGCCTCGACCCCGCGACCCTGTCCGCGGACGACTTCGTTTACTTTCCCAACCTTCTGCAAAATCAAGTGCAGGGCGTGACGCGCTGGCTCCGGCAGTTGCCCGCCGCGCGCCGCCCGGCGGTCGCCCTGATGTTCCGCTACCTGAACCACGCGATGGACTATGTGCAGCAGCGGCAGAACAAGGACATGATCGCGCTCTACTATCGCTTCGCGGTGCGCGAACTCCGCGGCGCGCATCCGCGCACCCTCGTCTGCGGCGACACCACCGAGCTGGCCCGCGCCTACCAGCAGATCACCGGCGGCCCCGTCGTCGAGCTGCCCAATCCGATGGACGTGTCCGAGCTGCTGGCGACAGCGCAAGCCCGGCCCGCGAACCGGGCTCCGGTCGTCGTCTATCAGGGGCACACGAGTCCGCTGCGCGGTTTTCATTTCCTGCCCGAGATCATCGACCGCTGCGCCCGGCTCCAGCCTCGACCGCGCTTCGTCGTGCAGTTGCAGAACCGCGAGTCCGCCCTGGCCGTGGGCCTCGGGCCGTTCGTCGAGCGGCTCGAATCCTATCCGGCCGACGCGGTGCGCCTCGTGCCCGGCGCGTTGTCGCCAGCAGACTATTTCGGCCTGCTCGCCGAGGCCGACATCGTGCTGCTCCCGTATTCGCCGACGTTCTATGGCAGCGGGTCGTCGGTCGTGTTCACCGAGGCGGCCTCGGTCGGCAAGGTCGTCGTCGTCTCTGCGGGCACCGTGCCCGCCCGGCAGGGCCGCGAGTATCAGCTCGGCGTCGTGACGGCCGCCGCGTGGACGCCGGCCGCGATGGCGGAGGCCGTGGCCACGGCGCTCCAGCGCCTCCCCGCGTTGCAACGGCAGAGCGCCGCCGGCGCCGCGCGCTTCCGCGCGGAAAATTGCGCGCGGGCTTTCTGGGACAAATTGCTGGCCGCCGCCGAAACCTTGCCGCCGGTCCCGGCGATGGCGACGGCGCTGGCGTGAGGCCGTGAAAAACCTCCGCTCTCCGGCGCGATCGGTTCAACCCGTCCACGTCGCGATTCCGCACCGGTTCGAAACCAGGGGAACCGAAGTCGGGTGGCCCGCCCCCAAAAATCGTTCTTTAGCTCGCGCCGTGGCGTGCCGAATTGTTAGCTGGACTCGTTGCCGGCCAACGGCCGGCGGTCCCGCCCACACCTTCGCCATGAAAATCCTTATCACCGGCGGCGCCGGCTACGTCGGCTCCGTGGTCACTCCCCATCTGCTCGGCCTCGGTCACGAAGTCACCGTGCTGGACAATTTCCTGTTCGGCCAGTTCAGCCTCGCCGAGTGCTGCAAGTTCGAGTCGTTCCAAGTCGTCCGCGGCGACTGCCGCGACGAGGCGGTCGTCCGCCCGCTGCTGGCCAAGGCCGATGTCGTCATCCCGCTGGCCGCCCTCGTCGGCGCGCCCATGTGCAAGGCCGATCCGATTGCGGCCCGCACGGTGAATCAGGAGGCCGTCGAGCTGCTCTGCCGGCTCGCGAGCCGCGACCAGTGGATCATCATGCCCGTGACGAACAGCGGCTACGGCATCGGCGAGAAAGGCAAATTCTGCACCGAGGAGACGCCCCTCAACCCGATTTCGCTCTATGGCACGACCAAGGTGGCGGCCGAGCAGGCCGTGCTCGCGCGCGACCACGGCCTCACCTTCCGCCTCGCCACCGTGTTCGGCATGTCGCCCCGGATGCGCGTCGATCTGCTCGTGAACGACTTCGTGCACCGCGCCGTGGTCGATCGCGCCGTGCTCATTTTCGAGGGCCATTTCAAACGCAACTTCATCCATATTCAGGATGTCGCGCGCGTGTTCGCCTTTGCCCTGGAGAATTTCGCGGCGATGAAAGGCCGGCCCTACAACGTCGGCCTCGAGGACGCCAATCTCTCGAAACTCGAATTGTGCGCGGCGATCCGGCGGCACCTGCCGGGCTTCGTTTACGTCGAGGCGCCCATCGGCGAAGACCCCGACAAGCGCGACTACATCGTGTCCAACCAGCGCCTGCTCGCGACCGGTTTCACCACCGAGTGGAGCCTCGACCGCGGGATCACCGAGCTGATCAAGGGCTACACCATCCTGCGGAATTCCAAGTATGGCAACGTCTGAGGTCCGGTCCGCGCTCCCGCACGGTTTTCCACTTTGGTTTCGTAAGTGTGGGTCAGCTCGCTGGCGAGCGCGGTTTGGCGCGCGCCAGCGCGCTGACCTACGGGGGAACCATAGGCGCGCGCAAACCGGAAAGCCCTGCCCGCTCCCGTCATGAACCGCGTGGTCATCCTCGCCGGCGGCTTCGGCACGCGCGTGCAGCATCTGCTGCCGGGCGTGCCCAAGCCGATGGCGCCCGTCGGCGGCCGCCCGTTCGTCGAGTGGGTGGTGCGCTTCTTCGCCGCGCACGGCCTGCGCGACTTCACGCTGGCCACCGGCTATCTCGCCGACGTGGTGGCCGCGCATTTCGCGACCCAGCCCGTGCCCGGCGTCCGCGTCGCTTGCCGGCTCGAGCGCACGCCGCTCGGCACCGCCGGCGGATTCCTCCACTGCGTCGATCCGGCCGCGCCCGACGATACGCGGTGGCTGGTCGTCAACGGCGACTCGCTGGTTTTCGCCGACCCGCGCCCGTTGCTCGCCCTCGTGCAAAGCGGCGCGGCCGATGCGGCGCTGCTCGGCCTCGCGCTCCCCGACGTGAGCCGCTACGGCTCGCTCGACGTCGCGCCCGACGGCCGGCTGCGGGCCTTCCGCGAAAAACAGCCCGGAGCCGGCACGATCAACGCCGGCGTCTATGTTTTTCCGCAGCGCCTCGTGCGGACGTTCTCCGCCGCCCGCCCGCTCAGTTTCGAGCTCGACGTCTTTCCGCCACTCGCCGCCAGCCACCGCGTGGCGGTGCTCCCGGTGGCGGCCCCGTTCCTCGACATCGGCACGCCCGCGACGCTCGCCGCGGCGGAAGATTTCATCGCCACTCACCGCGAACACTTGCAAGCTCCGCCCCCATGATCTGCCGCGTCTGCGATTCCCCCCGGCTCGTGCCGGCCATCGACCTCGGCGTGCAGCCGTGGGCCAACCATTTCCTGACCCCCGCGCAGGTCGGCCACGAACCGGTCTATCCGCTCCGCGTGGTGTTCTGCGAGGAGTGCGCCACCGCGCAGCTCGACTACACCGTGGCCAAGGAGACGATGTTCTCCGACCACACCTATCTCTCGGGCATGACGAAGACCCTGAGCGACCACTTCCGCGGCGTGGCCGACGCGGTGAACCGGCGCTTCTTCGCCGACCGGCCGCGCAAGGCGATGCTCGACATCGGCTCGAACGACGGCACCCAACTGCGCCACTACCGCGAACTCGGCTTCGACATCCTCGGCGTCGAGCCCGCGCGGCTGCCGGCCCAGCTCGCGAACGACGCCGGGCTGACCACGCTGCGCGCGTTCTTCAACGCCGACACGGCGCGCACGCTCGACCGGAAATTTGAAGTGATCAACGCCTCGGGCGTCTTCTTTCACCTCGAGGAACTGCACTCCGTCACCGCCGGCATCCGGGCGGCCCTGGCGGACGACGGCGTGTTCGTGCTCCAGTTTCTCTACATGAAGCGCATCGCCGAGAACGACGCCTTCGACCAGATTTACCACGAGCACCTGCTCTACTACAACGTCGCCACGCTCGAGCGCCTGCTGCGCCGGCACGGCCTCGCGCTGTTCGACGCCGAGTTCTCGCCGATCCACGGCGGCTCGATCATCGCCTACGCGACGCACGCGGCGCACGCCGAGCCGAGTGCGCACCTCCGCGCGATGCTGGCGGCGGAGGAGCGCGACGGCGCCAACACGCTCGCCTGGTATCAGGCCTTCGCCGGCCGCATCGCCAGGCGCAAGGAAGAGAGTCTCGCCTACCTGCGTGCCCGCCGCGCCGAGGGCAAGACGGTCTTCGGCCTCGGCGCCCCGGTGAAGGGCAACACCCTGCTCAACACCTTCGGCATCGGGCCCGGCCTGATCTCCTGCCTCGTGGAAAAAAATCCGCACCGCCGCGGCCTGGTCGCGCCGGGCAGCCACATCCCGCTGCTCCTCGAAGACGAGTTGCCGGCGCCGCCCGACGTTTACTTCGTGCTCGCCTGGAATTTCAAAAAAGAAATCCTCGCCCGCCATGCCGACTTGGTGGCGCGCGGCGTGGAGTTCTATTTCCCCGTCAATCCCCGCGAGAGCGAGTAAACATCCCCGGAGCAAGCTCCGCGGCCTTTGCCAAGACCAAACGCCATGCGCCCACTATCATTTCTTCCTGTAGGAGCGGCTTTATGCCGCGATCCGGCAAGCCATCGCGGCGTAAAGCCGCTCCTACACCCAACCAAGCCCGAGCAAGCTCCGGCGGATCGGGCCCACCGCGCATGAAACGGATCTTCATCACCGGCGGCAGCGGCTTCCTCGGCCGGCACCTCGTCGCCCGGCTGGAGGGCGCGGGCCACACCGTCGTCGCCCCGGCTTCGCGCGAGTGCAACCTGCAGCGCGCGGACTGCTTCGCCCCGTGGCGGGGCGAGAAATTCGATGTCCTCTGGCACCTCGCGGCCTGGACGCAGGCCGGCGATTTCTGCCTGCGCCATCCCGGCGAACAATGGCTGCACAACCAGCAGCTCAACACCAGCGTGCTCGCCTGGTGGGCGGCAGAGCAAGCGCAGGCCAAACTCGTCACCATCGGCACCAGTTGCGCCTACGCCCCCGACCTGCCCCTGCGCGAAGAGCACTACCTCGAAGGCCAGCCGATCGACAGCCTGCTCACCTACGCGATGACCAAGCGCATGCTCTGCCTCGGCCTGCGCGCGCTGGAAAAACAATACGGCCTGCGCCACCTCACGCTCGTGCCCTCGACCCTCTACGGACCCGGCTACCACACCGACGGGCGCCAACTGCATTTCATCTTCGATCTGATCCGAAAGATCATCCGCGGCCGCACGCACGGCGAACCCGTCGTCCTCTGGGGCGACGGCACCCAGCGCCGCGAGCTGATCCACGTGGATGATTTCGTCGGCACGGCCCTCCGGCTGGCCGACGGCGTGGACAACGAGACCGTGAATCTCGGCTGCGGCACCGAGCATCCCATCCGCGAGTTCGCCGCGCTGATCTGCGCGCACGTCGGCTACGACCCGGCGAAAATAATCTACGACGCCGGCCGCTACGTCGGCGCGAAATCGAAATGCCTCGAGATCGGCAAACTGCGCCGGCTGCTCCCGGACTTCGCCCCGCTGCCGCTCGAGCGCGGGCTCCCGGCGGTGATCGACTGGATGCGGGCGAGCGGTCTCGCCGCCGCCCCCTCGACCCCGCAGTGAGTTTTCCCCCGCCGCCCGCGACCATGCCCGCCGCCCTGCGCAACCGGAAGGCGCTCTTCCTCGACCGCGACGGCACGCTGATCGTGCACCGCGATTATCTGGCCGACCCCGCCGGAGTCGAATTGCTGCCGGGCGTGCGCGCGACGCTGCACGCGGCCCTGGCCGACGGCTACCGGCTGTTTCTCTTCACCAACCAGAGCGGCGTGGCGCGCGGCTACTACACCATGGCCGCCGTCGAGGCGTGCAACGCGCGCCTGCTGGAGCTGCTCGCCCTGCCGGCGCCGGGTTTCAGCGGCCTTTGTGTCGCTCCGGAGGCGCCCGACGGCCCCAAGGTTTACCGCAAGCCCTCGCCGCGTTTCATCCTCGAGATGATCGCCGCGCACGATCTCGTGCCGGCGCAGTCGTGGATGATCGGCAACCATCTCTCCGACGTGCAGGCCGGTCTCAACGCCGGCATCCCCGCCGCACTCGTCCACGCCGCCGCCGACGTGCCGACGCCGCCCGGCGTGCGCCGCTGCGCCGACTTGGCGGAGTTCTACCGCGATTTCGCGCGGCCGGCGGCGAGCGGGTAGTCGGCGTGTCGTCACCACCCGCGACCGTGGGCCAGCGAGCTTGCTCGCGCCCGACCCGTGCCCGCGGGCGGGCGCGTTTTCAGAGCGCGCGCCAGCGCGCTGGCCTACAACCGACCGCATCGACCCGCGCTCAGTGCATCGCGACCGTGCGGATCGGGCACACTTGGCAGGCGTGCGGCGGATTGCGCGCGGCGAGCCGCTCACGCAGGCGGACGAACCCGGGACTGTTCCAAAGCTGCTCCGGCTCGGCGTCGTGAATGCTGCCGAATTTCTCGCCGTCCACGTCGTCGCGAATGCGGCAGCACGGGCTGACGTTGCCGTCGTTCCAGACGACGAATTGCTGCCACGGATGACTGCACAGGCAGCCGCTCGCCGGCATCGCGGGCACCACCGTCTCGCGCGCCGCCGCCGCCTCGGCCGTCGCGTGCTCGGGCAGGTAGTCGGGGCACTGGAGGCGGATCTTCAGCTCGGCGGCGACCCGGCGCGCCTCGCGCAAGGTGGCGTTGGCCCGCGTCGGCTCACGTTCGCACATCTGGTCGGGCACGAGGTCGCTCACGAACATCGTATAGACGCTGTCGGCGCCGAGGTCGGCGGCGAGGCGCACCAGGTCGGGCAGTTCGTGGAGGTTCTCGCGCATCAGCACCATCGCGATTTGCAGCCGCGGCGTCGGCGCCCCCAGCTCGCGGCGGCGCGCGACGAGGTGGCGGGCGTTGCGCACGACGACGTCAAAATTCGCGTGGTGGCGGATCGCCTCGAACGTCGCGGCCGTGGCGCCGTCGATGGAAATGTTCACCTGCTGGATGCCCATGCGGATGATCCGGTCCACCTTGTCCGGCGCCAGCAGCGTGGCGTTGGTGTAGAAACCCGTCGCGAGGCCGTAGCCGGAGAACAGCTCCAGCATCGCGAAAAAATCTTTGTTCGTGAGCGGCCGGCAACTGAGCTGCGCGGCCCCGTCCTGGTATTCGAGCTTGGCCAGACTTTGGTTGATGGTCTTCGCGTGCGCGAGGCGCTGCACGTAGGTGAGGTTGGGCACCTCGAAAACTTTGGCCAGAGCGGCGCGCGCCTGTGCCATCAGCAGGGTGCGCTTCTCTTTGGCAGTCGGGGGCACGACGGGTTCATCGACAGACGGGAGGGCATTCATGGGGAAAGCGGGGAAGCGGAGGCGGCGCGCGAGGGGAAACCGGTGAGGGCGAGCGCGCGGCCCGCGATGTGTTCGCCGAGGGCGAGGCAGGCGGTGGCGCCGGGGCTGGGGGCGTTGAGCACGTGGAGCGCGCCGGCGCGTTCGACGAACTGGAAATCCTGCACGAGCGTGCCGTCGGGGAGCATCGCCTGCGCTCGCACGCCGGCGCCGCCGGGCTCCAGGTCGTCGGGCTGCAACGCCGGCACGAGCCGCTGGAGCGAGGCGAAGAATTTCGCCTGGCTGCACGAGCGCACGACTTCGGCCCACGCCATCGCGCGGTGCCGGCGCATGAAATTCCACAGGCCGCGGTAGGTGACGGCGTCGAACAGATCGCCCGGCCGCACGGTCCACTTCGAGTAGCCTTCGCGCGCGAGCGCGAGCACGGCGTTCGGCCCCGCCTCGACCCCGCCCGCGATCATCCGCGTGAAATGCACGCCGAGAAACGGGAACGCCGGATCGGGCACGGGGTAAATCAGATGGCGGACGAGATACCGGGCCGAGGCGCGCAGTTGGTAGTATTCGCCGCGGAAGGGCACGATACGCGCCGCGCGCGTTTCGCCGGCCGCCTCCGCCACGCGGTCGCTGTGCAGGCCGGCGCAGTTGACGATGAAATCCGCGGCGATCTCGCCGGCGTCCGTGTGGAGGATCCATTCCGCACCGCGGCGCTCGGCGCGGCGCACGCCTGCGTTGGCGGTCACCGTCACCCCCTGCCGCCCGAGTTCGCGCTCCAGCGCAGTGCAGACGCCCTGGTAGTCGACGATGCCTTCCTCCGGCACCTGCACGGCGGCGAGCCCGGCGGCGTGCGGCTCGATCTCGCGCAGCGCATCCGGCTCCAGCCAGCGCAGGCCGCGCAGGCCGTTCTGGGTGCCGCGGTCGAGCAGCGTGCGCAGGCGCGCCACTTCCTCGGCCGTGGTCGCGACGACGAGTTTGCCGCAAATATCGTGGGCGACGCCGTGCTGCCGGCAAAAGGCCACCAGGCGGCGGATGCCCTGCACGGCGAGCCGCGCCTGCAGCGAGCCGGGCCGGTAGTAGAGGCCGGCGTGCAGCGCGCCGCTGTTGTGCGTGCTCTGGTGGCGGCCGAAGCCCGGCTCCTTTTCCACCAGCGAAACTTCGGCGCCGGGATGGCTCGTGTGGAGCCGCCGGGCGACGGCCACGCCCACGCTGCCGCCGCCGATGACGCAGATTTTCATGAGCGGTGATTTTGCGCGGCGCGCGGGCTGCGTGCCCGCGGCGAAATGACTAGGCGAATTTTTTCTTCAACGCCTTGGCGACGTTGGCCGG
>JACQFT010000101.1 GCA_016199925.1 Opitutia bacterium
GAGACGGCGATCCTCGCTGAACTTGAGCCGCTGCGCGCCAGTGGGGCGCGCGTCGCGCAACTCATCGGCGCGGGTTGGTTGCTGAATCAAACAAACTCTGGCGTTCCAATCTAAAATCTAATTGTGCTACGTAAATGGTATGAGTCCGCCCCCAGATTTTTCCGAAGCCGTCACCGCCGAGCGTCTGGTGACCGACCTCAAGCCGCTCTCGCCGGTCGCGCACGTGCTCGCGCGCCTGCAGCGGCTGCTGTCCGATCCGAACTCCGGCCTGGACGACATCGCCGAGCTCATCCGCCTGGACGCCGCGCTGACGACGCGCATCATCCAAATCAGCAACAGCGTCTGGTATCGCCGCGGGTTGCCGTGCGCTTCGATCGCGGAGGCGATGAACCGCGTCGGTTTTCGCGAAGTCTACAAGATCGTCGGCGTGGTGGCGTCGGACTCGCTCGTCTCGCAGCCGCTCACGGCCTACGGGCGCAACGCGCTCGCGACGTGGCGCGAGTCGGTCGCGGGCGCGTTCGCCGCCGAGCTGCTCGCGGACCGGCTCGGTGAAGACATGCCCGGCGCCTACATGATGGGTTTGCTGCACGTCATCGGCCGCCTGCCGATCAACCAATATCTCCAGGCGGCGAAGGCGCCGACGCGGGTGCTCACCGACGAAGGTTTTCCGCACGACCACAGCGGCGCGGAGTTCGCGCTGCTGGGCTTCACCCAGGCCGACACCGGCGCGCTCATGCTCACCAAGCTCGGCTTTGCGCCGGCGGTCGTCGAGCCCATCGCCCACCAATACGCGCCGCTGGAAACGCCCGGGGCCTACGACCGCATGGCGGCGATTCTCTACGCGGCGCGGTTGCTCAGCACGGCCTATGGCCGCCAGCCGCCGGTGGTGGAGATCAAGGCGGACGCGGAGATCCTCGGCCTCATCCATCTGACCGCGGAGGACGTGCTCTCGCACCTGCCGGACCTGACCACGCAGTTGTCGCGCGCGTTGCAACTGACCAAGGTCTAGGCTGGCGGCGCCTGCGGAAGCGGTCGGGTGGCCGGCGAGTCGCCGCGCGCACGGCGAGGGTGAACGCTCGGCGGAGCGCGGTGTTCAGTAGAAGACGTTGCGGTCGAGGCTGCGGTATTGGATCGCTTCGAGCAGATGCGGCGCGGCGATGGCGTCGGCGCCGGCGAGGTCGGCGATGGTGCGGGCGACTTTGAGGATGCGGTCGTAGGCGCGCGCCGAGAGCGAGAGCTGCTCCATCGCCTGCTGGAGCAGATCGCCGAGGGTCGGGTCGAGCGGGCAGTATTTCTTGAGCTGCGCGGTGGACATGCGGGCGTTGGCGGTCGCGCGGCTGCCGGCGAACCGGGCGCGCTGGCGGGCGCGGGCCGCCTCGACGCGCGCGCGGATGGCGGCGGAGGTTTCGCCGGCGCGGGTGTTGCGCAGTTCCGTGATCGAGAGGGCGGGCGCCTCGATGTGGATGTCGATGCGGTCGAGGAGCGGTCCGCTGATGCGGTTGCGGTAGCGTTGGATTTGCGGCGGCGTGCAGCGGCACTCGTGCCGGGCGTCGCCGAGATAGCCGCAGGGGCAGGGATTCATGGCGGCGACGAGCATGAAGCTGCACGGGAGGGTGATCTTGCCGGCGCTGCGGGAGATGGTGACGTGGCCGTCCTCCAGCGGTTGGCGGAGGACTTCGAGGGCGGAGCGCTTGAACTCGGGCAACTCGTCGAGGAAGAGGACGCCTTGGTGGGCGAGGGAGATTTCGCCGGGTCCGGGGATGGCGCCGCCGCCGAGGAGGCCGACATCGGAGATGGTGTGGTGCGGGGCGCGGGCGGGGCGCTCGAGCAAATGCAGGTCGCCCGCGATGGTCTGGCCGGCGGCGGAGTGGATGCGGAGGACGTCGAGATACTCCTCGAGCGTGGCGGCGGGCATGATGCCGGGCAGGCGTTTGGCGATCATGGATTTTCCCGAGCCGGGCGGGCCGATCATGATGACGTTGTGACCGCCGGCGACGGCGACTTCGACGGCGCGGCGCACGGCATGTTGGCCCTTCACGTCTGCAAAGTCCGGCGGTGCGTCCTCGGCGGCGGCGGCCCGGTCGACGGGGCCGAGGCGCACGGGCGGGAGGGTGAGTTCGCCGTTGAGGAAGCGCGCCGCCTGGTCGAGCGAGTGGACGGCGTAAACGGTGATGCCTTCGACGAGCGCGGCCTCGCGCGCGGAGACGGCGGGCAGCAGCACGGCGCGCTTTTTGAGCTGGCGGGCGAGCAGGGCCATCGCGAGGGCGCCCTTGATCGGGCGGGTCGCTCCCGAGAGGCTGAGTTCACCGGCGATGAGGTAGTCCTCGAGGTGGTCGCAGGTGAGCCGGTTGGTGGAGGCGAGCAGGCCGAGCGCGATGGGCAGGTCGTAGCACGGCCCCTCTTTGCGCAGGTCGCCGGGCGCGAGGTTGATGGTGGTGCGGGTGTGCGGCGCGCGGAAACCGGAGTTGCCGAGCGCGGAGTAGACGCGCTGGCTGGACTCCTTGACGGCGGTGTCGAGGAGGCCGACCAGCGTCATGCCGGGTTCGCCCACCTCGTTGGTGTTCACTTCGACTTGGACCGGCACGGCGTCGATGCCGGCGAGGGCCGCCGACCAGATGGTGGCTAACATGCGCGGGAGATCGGGGGGAGGTTACACGTTGACCAGCCCGGCTTGCACGCGACGTCGGACTTCGCTGACGTTGTCCTCGATGGCTTGCAGGTAGGGGTTGGCTTGGCCCGTGGTTTCCAAAAAGCGATACAGGCCGCCCATCTCGGTATCGAGCATGGGGCGGACAAATTTTTCCCAAAACGCCGGCGAGCGTTCCATCAGGTCGCGAAAGCTGTGGAACAACCGCTTGTCGGCCGGGAGCTCCTCGAAGTCGTAGGCTTCGACGAACTCGCGATAGAGGACCGGCAGCTTGTCGACGTAGTCGGGCGCGCTCATCTGGCTGAGGTAGTCGGCGGTCACGAGCACGCACGCGATGAGCCGGGCCTCCGGGCGGCGGAAGGTAGCGCCGGAGATGCGGTTCGCCGGCCCCGTGCAACCGATGGCGGTGGCGATGTCGTCGAGCTCGGCGGGCGCCACCCCGAACGGCGGGAGAAAACTGCGCGCGAGGTCGGCGCTGCGGCGTTCGTGGACGAAAGTGTATTTGGCGCCCGTGCCCTGGCGGTCGTCGGTGCGTTTGAGGAAGCCGGTGTCGTGCATCAGCGCGGCCATCACCGTCAGTTCGCCGTCGCGCGCACTGAGCACGGGGGCCGTCTGCGCGCGGTGCCGGCCGACGAGCATATGCACGGCGCACACGGTCGCTTGGAGAGTGTGCTCGTAGTTGTGATAAAACATGTCGATCGGCAACAGCCCGGCGTGTTCGCCCGCGAACAGCCTGGTCACGCCGGAAATCAGCCGCTCGAGCAGCGGCCCGCTGCCCGGTGCGCCCATGCCCGCGAAACATTGCGTGACCGCTTGCGCGACGGCCGCCGGATTCTTCGTGTCGATCGCGTGTGGGGGGGCCATAC
>JACQFT010000094.1 GCA_016199925.1 Opitutia bacterium
GATCTGCCGGAAATCGCGCACGGCGAGGATGGCCGCCTTCTTGCCGTCGTATTTCCAGAGCTGCGTAAAGAGCACCGTGCGAATCGGCACGTTGATGCCCACGCCGAGCGTGTCGGTGCCGCAGATGAGTTTGAGCAGACCCTGCTGCGCAAGCCGCTCGACGAGGATGCGGTATTTCGGCAGCAGGCCCGCGTGGTGGACGCCGATGCCGTGACGCAGCCAGCGCTTCATGTCTTTTCCGTAAGGGCTGTTGAACTTCACTTTTTCCAACTCGGTCGCGAGCGCGGCCTTTTCGTCTTTGGAGCAGATGCTGAGGCTCATCAGCGACTGCGCGGCCTCGGCGGCGGCGCGTTGCGTGAAGTGCACGAGGTAGACCGGCGCGCGCTCGGCGGCGAGCAGTTGGGCGACGCGCTCGGGCAGGGGAACCTCGGAGTATTCGAAGGACAAGGGCACGGGGCGGCGGTCGCTGCGCACGGTGAGGCTCGGCGCGCCGGTGACGCGGGTGAGTTCGCGCTCGCAGAAATCCGTGGAGCCCAGCGTCGCCGACATGAGCAGGAAGCGAGATTGCGGCAAAGCGAGGAGCGGCACCTGCCACGCGTAACCGCGCTCGGCGTCGGAGTAGTAATGAAACTCGTCCATGATCACCGCGGCGACCTCGGCGTGCTCGCCGCGAGTCAGCGCGATGTTGGCGAGAATCTCCGCCGTGCAGCAGAGCACCTTGGCGCGCGGGTTGACGGAGGCGTCGCCGGTCATCATGCCGACATTCTCGGGGCCGAAGTCGCGGCAGAGGCTGAGGAATTTCTCGTTCACGAGGGCCTTGATCGGGCAGGTGTAGACGGAGCGCTGGCCGGCGCAGAGCGCCTTGAAGTGCAGCGCGGCGGCGACGAGGGATTTGCCGGAGCCGGTCGGGGTGTTGAGGATGACGCTGCGGCCGGCAAAGAGCTCGAGGATCGCCTCCTCCTGTTCCGGGTAGAGCGTCAGGCCGCGCGCCGCCATCGCCGCGAGGAAGGCGTCGAGCACCGCGGCGGGACCGGGTGATCCCGGCAAGGGCGCGAGCGGTGCGGCGGGCGTGGACATCGGCCCACAACGACGCGTCGCGGGCCGCGAGACAAGCAAGGAGCGCCAAGCGGCCGGCGGAGGAACAGCCCGTCACCGCGGATCGTCGTCAAGTTTTCCGGCGATTGACCGATGAGGAGGGAGGTTGACTCCGCCAAGATGCCGAATCGTCGTTGCGACCGACCCCGTGTGCCAGTCCGGAGCGGGGCCGGGAGCTCCGGCTTGCGCGGGAGACGGCGGGACCGGAGGGCTTTCGGCCCCGCCGCCGGCGGACGCGGCCGCCAGCCCGGCGCGAGCGGCCGGCGCGGCTTCGCGGGCGAGTGCGGCCGCCCGCTGTCCGTTGAAGATCCTCGTCGCGGAGGACAGCCTGATGAACCAGATGGTGACGCGCCGGCAACTCGCGCGGTTGGGCTACGCCGCCACGATGGTCAGCAACGGTCTGCATGCGGTGGTCGCCGTGTTGGCGGGCCAGTTCGAGGTCGTGCTGATGGACGGACAGATGCCCGAGTGCGACGGATTCGAGGCGACCCGGAGAATACGAGCGGCGAGCGGCGCCCCGGCCCGCCTTTGGATCATTGCGTTGACCGCCGGGGTCGGTGCGGCCGACCGCGAGGAAGCGCGCAACGCCGGCATGAACGACTATCTCTCCAAGCCGCTCCGGCCAGAAGCGCTGGAGGCCGCACTCGCCCGCGCGTTTGCCGCGAACCATGCACCGGCCGGGGTGTAGCGACGCCCCGTCGCGCGGGCCGTGACCTGGCCGGCGACCGTGACACGCACCGAGCAGAGCGCGGGCAAGCCCGCTGGTCCACCCGGCAATTGACGGTGGCTGCCTCCACAAGAAATTTCCGCATTGGCGCGTTGGCGAAAAGGACGATCCTCGGTGCATGGCGGGAAAATCCATCGTGATCGTCGGCGCCGGGGTGGTCGGGCTCGTGGCGGCTCTCGAGCTGCGGACGCGCGGCTGGGAAGTGACGGTGCTCGACCAGGGCCGGGTGCCGCACCCCGATGCGGCGTCGACCGACATCAGCAAAGTCATCCGCATGGATTACGGCACCGACGAACTCTACCTTGAAATGGGCGAGCGGGCGGTCGACGGCTGGGAGAAATGGAACCGCGAGTGGGACCGCGTGTTTTTCCACGCCGACGGTTTTCTGCTGATGACCCGCGACGAAACGATGCCGGCGGAGAGTTTCGAGGCGGCCAGCTTCGCCGCGTTGACGAAACGCGGGCACCCGTTGCGGCGCGTCCGCCGGGCGGATCTCGCGCGCGACTTTCCGGAGTGGAACGCGGCGGGTTACGGCGACGGCTATTTCAATCCGCGGGCCGGCTGGGCGGAGAGCGGCGCGGTGGTCGCGCACCTCGCCGGGTTGGCCACGGTGCGTGGCGTCGCGTTGCATGAGAACGCGCCGTTCGGCGGGTTTCTCGGCGACGGTCCGGCGGTGAGGGGCGTGCGCACGACGGCGGGGGCGGAATACCGCGCCGGGCACGTGCTGCTCGCGGTCGGCGCGTGGACGGCGTTCCTGTTGCCCGAGCTGGGCGGACTGTTGCGGGCGACCGGGCAGGCGGTGGTGCAGCTCAAACCGGCCGATCCGCAGCGGTTTCTCGCGCCGCGCTTTCCAGTCTGGGCCGCCGATATTGCGCGGACAGGATGGTATGGGTTTCCGGCGAACGCCGACGGGCTCGTGAAGATCGGCCATCACGGCAGCGGCACCGCGGTGCGCTCGCCCGCCCAGAAGCGGGTCGTCACCGCGGCGGAAGTGGCCGAGTGCCGGGATTTTTTGCGACACACGTTTCCGGCGCTGGCCGCCGCGCCGCTCGCCGCCACGCGCCAGTGCTGGTATGGCGACAGCGCCGACGGCCATTTTCTCATCGACCATCACCCGCACCGGCCGGGTCTGATTGTGACCGGGGGCGACAGCGGCCACGGCTTCAAGTTCGCCCCGGTGCTCGGCGGACTGATCGCCGACGTGACGGAGAAAAAGGAAAACCCGTGGGCGGCGCGGTTCCGCTGGCGCGAACAGGTGCGACCGGAGAAAGAGCAGTCGCGGTCGGAAGTGTGAGAGTGCAGGGCTGGCGCTTGTCGCCATGCCGTTTCCCATTCGCGGCGCGGCCACCAGGGCCGGCCCTACAAAACGACCGGCTCAGCTCACCTGCGCGACGCGAAACTCGCTGCGCTTGCCACCGAGTTCGAGTTGCACGGGGTCGCCCTGTTTTTTGCCGACGAGCTGGCGCCCGAGCGGAGACTGGGGCGTGATGACCATGACTTCGCGGCCGTCGTCGCGGACCTCCGTGCCGCCGGCGCGCGGGCCGACGAAATAGTAGTTCCGCGCCGGGCCGGCCTCGAGGGCCACGAGTGCACCGAGGCTGATGGGCTCGCCGCGGGCGAAGTCGCGCAGCGCGAGCGACTGGAACTGCTGGAGCGCGAGCGCGGTCTCCTCGTCCTGCTTCGACTGGCCGAGGGCGAGGTAGGACGCCTCGAGTCCGCGGGTGTCGTATTTGTCCTCGGCTTTGTTCTCCTCGTCGGTCGCCTCGGCGTGGGTCGCGAGCGCGGTCTGGGTGAGCAGTTCCAGTTCGGCCGCGAGCCGGGCGATGATCTTGGTGTGGACGGCGGTCTTGTTCACCGGGCGATCCCCAGCGCAGTTAGGAAGAATGCGTAGTTGCGCGCGACGTCGTGCAGGGCGTCGTAGCGGCCGGCGGCGCCGCCGTGGCCCGCGCCCATCGTGGCGTGGAGCAGCAAGGCGTTCGCGCCGGTCTTCACCGTGCGGAGCTTCGCGAGATACTTCGTGCCTTCCCAATACGGCACCTGGCTGTCGTTGTAGGAGACGAGCACGAGCAGGTGCGGATAGGCGGCTGGCTTGAGGTTGTCGTAAGGGCTGTAGGCGCGCATCCAGCCATATTGTTCCTTGAGGTTGGGGTTGCCCCACTCGACGTATTCCTCGGTCGTGAGCGGCAGCGTGGCGTCGAGCATGGTGTTGAGCACATCGACGAAGGGCACCTGCACAAGCGCGGCCTGGAAAAGATCGGGGCGCTGGTTGAGCACGGCGCCCATCAACAAGCCGCCCGCGCTGCCGCCGGAGGTGACAAGCTGCTGCGGCGAAGTCCAACCGTGCTGCACGAGCCAAGCGGCGCAGTCCACGAAGTCGTTAAAAGTATTCATCTTTCGCTCCATGCGGCCGGCTTCGCGCCACTCTTCGCCGAGTTCGCCGCCGCCGCGGACGTGGGCGATGGCGTAGATGATGCCGCGATCGAGCAGACTCACGCGGGCAGAACTGAACGAATCGGGGATGCTCACGCCGTAGGAGCCGTAGCCGTAGAGGTAAAACGGCTGGGGCTTGGAGCGGTCAAGCTCGGCGCGGTAAACCAGATCGACCGGCACCTTCACGCCGTCGCGCGCCGCGACCCAGACCCGCTCGGAGCGGTAGTTCTTGGCGTCGAATCCGCCGAGCACCTCGGTGGCCTTGATCACGCGGCGCTCGCCGGTCGCGAAATTCGCGGCATAGACCGTCGGCGGCCGCACCAGCGACTGGTAGTTGAACCGCAGCTCCGGGGTGTCGTATTCCCAATTCCGGTCGGGTTCGACCTCGTAGGCTGTCTCCGGCATTTCGAGGCGTTTGAGCGTGCCGGTGGCGAAAGCGAAAATCTCCAGGTGTGGCAAACCGTCTTCGCGCACGGCGAGCACCAGGTAATCCTTGAATAGCTCGAGGCCGGTGATTTTCACGGCCGGACGGTGCGGCACGAGTTCGGTCCAGTCCGCGGGCCGGGCCTCGGGTGCAGTCATGACGCGCGAGTTCTTGGCGTCGCGGTTCGTCACGAAGTAGAACCGGCCCTCGCGGAAGTCGGCGTGGTATTCGTGATTCTCCTCGCGCGGGAGGAGGATCTTGAATTGCCCGGTGGCGTCGGTCGCGCGCAAGGCGCGGACCTCGGTGGTGATCTTGCTCGCCGCCTCGCACAGCAGGTAGCGGCCGTCGCGGGTTTTGCGGACGCCGAGGTTGTAGAGCTCGTCTTTCTCCTCGTAGAGCTGCTCGTGCTTCGCGGCGCTGAGCGTCCAGCGGTGGAGCCGGTCCGAGCGCTTGGCGTCATTTTCGGTCACATAGTAGAGCACGTCGCTGCCCGCGCCCCACTCGAGGTCGGCGACTTTGCCGATGTGCTGCGGCACCAGCGCGTGTGTCGCGAGGTCCAGCACGAAGACTTCGTATTGGCGGTAGCCCGTCCAGTCGACGGAGTAGGCGAGGCGCCGGCCGTCGTCGCTCACCCGGTAGTGGCCGACGGCGATGTAGGTGTGCGCGCCGATCATCGCGTTGAGGTCGAGCAGGATTTCCTCGGCGGCGCCGGCGCGGTCGGCCCGGCGGCAGTAGATCGGATACTGTTTGTTTTTTTCGGTGCGCGTGTAGTAGGCGTAGCCGAGGTAAGGCACGGGCGCGCTCGTGTCGTCCTCCTTGATGCGCCCGACCATCTCCCGATAGAGCGCGGCCCGCAGTTCCTGCGCGGGCGCGAGCACGGCCTCAGTGTAGGCGTTTTCCTGTTCAAGGTAGCTGACGACCGCGGGGCTGCCTTTTTCGCGCAGCCAGAAGTAGTCGTCGATGCGCTTGTCGCCGTGGACGGTGACGTCGTGCGGCTTCTTGGCGGCGACGGGGGCGCGGGGCGTGGCGAGGTCGAATCCGGCGAGAGCGGTGGTGGCGGCCATGAGAAAACAGAGCAGAAGGGGGGAGGATTTCATGCGGGGAAAAACAAACGTTTGCCGAGGCTGACGCCGCGACGGAGCGGATCAACCATTTTGCAGCGAGGGGGCGGCCGGGGCGGGGCTTTCGGTTTTGCGCCCGACCGGGCTCCGTGGGTCATCAGCGCGCCTGCGCATGCCAAACCGCGCGCGCAAGCGCGCTGCCCCACACTAGCGAAACCAATCCGGAAGGCCGCGCCAGCCCTGCAGGCTCGGGCGACCGATTGCAAGAAGCCGAGAGGCGCGTGCGATCCCGAAACCCGGACTTTCAGGAAAACCAAAGTGTTCGTCCGAGGAATCAGGTCGTTCGTTCGCGAACGCCCGGCTACGGCGTCCCCGCGAGGGGAGGTGGAGAGCGGCCGAAGGCAAGCAGTGCGGTCCGTAGCCTGGGCGAACCCCGTCTGATGCGCCTCGAGAAAAGCAAACGGTGGAGCCGAGCCGCTGTGCATCGCCGCGAAGGTTGTCAGGACCGGGCGAAGGCAAACCCTGCGACGAGCTGGAGAGGCCGCAACGACTGCGAGCCCGGTCGACGCCGGGTCCAAGCGGCCCGGCCGCAAGGCGCGGCACAAACTGCGGGTGAACGTGCGGCGGGTTCTGACCCGCAGGACGCGACATCGCCGCAGCACGGTGACGGGGCGAAGCGTCAACCGTGCTGCGGGCCGGCAGAATGCGCGGCTGGAGCCGCTACTTTCACTACGGCCGGAATCACCAGCCGGGCGCGCGGCCGGGCGACTTGGTGCGGAAATGTTTCCGCTCGCGACCGTGGCAGAAGTATGGCTGCACGCACAGCCGGTAGGGGTTGGTCGCCCACGCGCGCCACCCCGGACAGTTTCGCCTGTGGCCACGGCCCGTGGAGGTTCCTTGTCGTCGAGAACCGAAGGCGGGAAATCCGCCCGTCCGGTTCGATAGGGGGCGGGGAGCGCCGCGGAGCACTGACAACTGCGGTCAGTTCAAGCTCCGCCACTGCGCTCCCGGCCTACTTTACCCGGCGGGCCGGGGCGCCGGATTGGTCCGAACGTGGCGGCCGAAGTCCGGGCTTGCCGGTTCACCGCGCGGCCCAAAATTCCGCCGGCACGGGGGCCTGCGGCTACGGGCGGGCAGACTCACGGCGCCGTTTCAGCCACCAGTAAATCGGGATGCCGGCGGCGGTGAGGACGAGGCCGAGCGCGGAGTTGATGACGGGCGTCTTGCCGGCGAGGTAGTTGTCGATGTCGGTGTAGAGCGTGAGACCGACGTAGAGCGCGGCGAAGGCGAGGAAGATCAGCGGCAGCGCAGGGTAGCCCCACATTTGGTAGGGGCGGTCGGCGGCGGGAATTTTTCGGCGGATGATAAAGATGCCGTAGGCGGCGAAAAAATAGAAGCACCACGTGACGAAGACGAACAGGTCGGTCAGCATGTCGAAGGAGCCGATGAGGATGAGCAGGCACGTCCACGCGCCTTGGAGCCAGAGGGCGTTGGCGGGGGTGAAGAATTTCGGGTGCACGCGGCCGGGCCACCGAAAGAAATTTCCTTCCTCGGCCATGGCGTAGGTGATGCGGGCGCAGGGGAGGACGGAGCCGTTGGTGGCGCCGGCGCAGGAGAGCATGACGAGGAGCGCGATGAGCCCGGCCGCGCCGCCGCCGATGGCGAGTTGCAGGGCGTCGGTGGCGACGAGCGGAGAGTTTTTCATCGCGTCGACCGGCAGCATATAGAGGTAGGCCTCGGTGGTGAGGACGTAGAGCACGACGCAGAGGCCGAGACCGATGATGAGGCCGCGCGGGATGTTCTTCTGCGGGTCCTTGATCTCGCCGGCGACGAAGCCGAGGTTGTTCCAGCCGTCGTAGGCGGCGAGCGCGCCCGTCGTGGCGGCGACGAAGCCAAGCAGCATGGGCCAGAACGAGCGGTCGAGCGTCGCGGAGACCGTCGTGAGGTTGGCGAGGGAACCGCGGCGGGAGAAAAAGATCGCGCCGACGAGGAGGAGCAGCGCACCGACTTTGAGCGCGGTGAAAAGCACCTGCACGAAGCCGCCGGCGCGGACGCTGCGGACGTTGATCACGGTGGTGAGCACGATCAACAGCATGGCGAGGCCCTTGAGGCCGATGTTTTCCAGCGGGTAGAAATCGCCGAGGAACGGAAGCGAGGCGCAGAAGGACCGCTCGATCTCGGGCGAGAAGCGCGGCAAGGGGACGAAAAACTCGGCGTATTGGGCGAAGACAAAGGCGACGGCGGCGATGGAGGCGGTGTTGATGACGATGAAGCCGGCCCAGCCGAAGAGGTAGGCGAAGAAGTCGCCATACATGTGGCGGAAGTAAACGTATTGGCCGCCGGTCGCGGGCAGCGCGGCGCCGACCTCGGCGTTGATCATGCCGCCGAAGATCGAGACGACGCCCGCCACGACCCACACGAGCAGGAGCAGGACGGGCGAGCCGAGCTGCGCGGCCATCGTGGCCGGCTTCATGAAGATCGTGCTGCCGATCACCGAGCCGGCGACGATGGAGATCGCGGACCAGAGGCCGAGCTTGCGCTGGAGTTGCGGGGCGGACATCGGGGGCGGTCAAGAGGGAGATCGAGCGGAGCGGGATATCGACGTAGGGGCGCAGTCTTGCTGCGCCCAAAAGAGTTTTGCGACGGGAGGGCGCAGCGAGACTGCGCCCCTACGCACGAACCGGACGCCGTTCGGGTTCGCGGACATGCGGTCAGGGCATCAGCTCCGCGATGATCCGGTGGAAGTGATGCGTGCCCTGCTCGCGCGTGACGGAGTAGCGGCCGTGCCCGTAGAAACGCGAGCGGACGCCGAGCTGCACGCTCTCGACGACGTCCTCGTCCTCCAGCTCGACGGTGTCGAGACCCGAGCCGGCGCCCGTGTTGAGCTTCTCGGGTTTCCAGACGTAGGTGAGGAACGAGACTTTGGTCTCGGCGAGGCCGACGGGTTTCACGACGTTGATCGAGAGGCCCCACGGGTAGAAATTGAACATGAGGTTCGGGAACACGAACCAGTAGTAGGCGGCGACTTTCTGGCCGCAGTCGGGCGAGGAGCGCGGCAGGTCGAAGCAGTCCTCGTCGTCCTTCGCGATGCCGAGCTGGAGGTTCGAGTAGCGGAAGAGTTCCGTGGTGTAGTTCCCGAAATCGATGACGGCATTGAGGCCGGCGTGAACAAAAGGAATGTGGAAGCCTTCGAGGTAATTCTCGCAGTAGAGCGCCCAGTGCGCCTTGACGGTGTAGTCCTTCGCGAGCTCGGGCCGCGGAACGAAATCCTCGACCGGCAGCCACGCGAGGCGGTCGATCATGTCCTGCAGGAACGGCGCGTGCGGCCGGTCGCCGAGCGAGGTGAAGAGGAGTTTCTTCCACGCGAAGAGCTGCAGGTTCGCGAGATCGTCGGACGCCGAGGGGAAGGCGCGCACCTCCTTGAACTCGGGCATCGAGGCGAACCGGCCGTCGAGTTTGAACTGCCGGCCGTGGTAGCGGCAGCGGAGATGGGCGGCGTGGCACGCGTGCTCGACGACGACTTTGCCGCGGTGCGTGCAGACGTTGGAGAGGAGGCGCATGGCACCGTCGTCGGCGCGCGTCAGCACGAGCGGTTCGTCGAGCGAACCTTCGAGCAGGGTGAAGGGATGTGCGCAGCCGGGCGAAGGCACGGCGGACTCGTCGCCGATGAACTGCCATGAGTTCGCGAACAATTTTTCGCGGGCCTCGGCAAAGAGGGCGGGGTCGGTGTAGAACGCGGTGTCGAGCGTGCGCGCCTGCGCGATGTCGGGGTCGATGGAGAATCGGCTCATGCGGGCGTTCGGGGCGGGGGGCCGGAAAGCGCCCGCAGTGAGCCAGCGTTCGCGCGGGGCGTCAAACCCGGGCTGAGGTGCGCAATCTCCGAGGAAGGCGCGCGACCGGACCGGGCGGCCCGCGCGGCCGCGTTGTGGCGCCGCGCCGGCGGTTCAGCCGGCGGCGGGGAGGCGGATGGCAAACGTCGTGCCGCGGGAGGAGGAGCGGAAGGCGAGGCTGCCGCCGTGCGCGTCGACGACGGACTTGGCGATCGCGAGACCGAGGCCGGTGCCGCCGCGTTTGCCGTGCGTGACGAACGGCTCGAAGAGGGTGTCGCGAATGAGCCGCGGGATGCCGGGGCCGTTGTCGGTGACGGTGATTTCGCACTGCCCGTGACGGCGCGTGGCGGCGAGGGTGATGCGGCCGCGGTGCGCGGGACCGATGGCCTCGGCGGCGTTGGTCACGAGGTTGAGCAGCACGCGGGCGAGCCGGTCGAAGTCGACGGTGGCGAGGAGCGCCGTGGGGCGGGCGGCCACTTTGGTTTTGGTTTGGCGGAGGGAGTCGGCGCTGGTTTCAGTGACGTGCTCGAAGAGCGCCTGCAGCCGCACGGTGCGCTTGGTGAGGTGGGTTTCGCCGCGGGCAAATTCGAGCACCTCTTCGACCATGCCGGCGAGCCGGCGGATCTGGCGGCTGACGGTGTGGCAAAGTTCCTGGGTGCGCCGGTCGTGGTGCTCGATGGCGAGGCTCTCGACCGCGAGGCGGATGGTGGTGAACGGACTCTTGAAGTCGTGGATCATGCCGTTGGCCATCTCGCCGATGAGGGTGATCTTCTCCTTGCGGGTGACTTCGGTGACGTAGCGGTCGTTGGTGGTGCGGAGATTTTCGCTGATGTGGTTGAAGAGGCGCAGGACGGTGTGCCACGGCGACTGGCTGAGCGCCTTGACGAACGGTTTGTGCGGGATGCGCGCGAGCTGCACCGGGCCCTCGGCGAGCGCGCGCGTGCTCCGGCCGCTGCCGTCGAGGACGCCGAGTTCGCCGAAATAGTTGTCGGGACCGAGGCGCGCGATGGTCTGGTGGGCGCCGCCGGCCCCGCGTTTGGTGAGGCGGACGCGGCCGGTGAGGATGAGATAAATGGCGTCGGAGGGCGCGCCTTCCTCGAAGATGACGGCTTGGTCGGGGAAGCGGATGCTGCGGGCGGCGCGGGCGAGCTCGGCGCCGCGGGCGGCGGGGAAGTGGCTGAGGAAGCGGTGCGAGAGGATGTCCATCGGGGGGTGAGATGTAGCGGGCGAAATGGCGCGGAGCAAGTGCGGCGGCGGCTCGCGGCACACGCGGCGGAGGTTGACCGGGAGGGTTTTGGTTTGCCACGGATTGCACGGATTCAGGCGGATCAATCACGGCTGAAGGTTGGCGAGCACGGTGTCGTTGTCCGTCGTCATCCGTGAAACCCGCGGGAGAAACGGCGGGAGAACGCTGCCTGCGCGGCAGTCGCCGGAAAACGCAACGGCGCGGCCACGATGGCCGGGGCTACAAAATGCTCAGAGCTGGATCGGCAGGCCGACCTCGATGATCTGCATCGGCGGCAGCCGGTAGTAATCGCGCACGGGCCGGGCGTTGCGGCTGAGGAGCGAATAGAAGCGTTTCTGCCAGTTCCACATTTTCGCGTCGCCGCCGGTGATGATCATCTCGCGGTTGAAGTAGTATGTGGCCTCGGTGAGTTTCACCGGCACGCCGCTGTCGCGGACGCGCTCCATGAGCACGGAGACGTCGGGCGACTCCATGTAGCCGTAGCGGGCGATGACACGCCAGACGCCGTTGCCGATGCCGGCGGTTTGCAGGCGGTCCGCCTCCTCCACGCTCGGGACGTCCTCGGTGATGATGCTGAGCAGGACGACGGTTTCGTGGAGCACCTTGTTGGCCTTGACGTGGTGGAGCAGCACGAGGGGGGTGCAGCGGGGGTTGCCGGCCATGAAGACGGCGGTGCCCCGCACGCGGGTGATCCGGTCGCTGGAGGCGATGGCGTTGAGTTCGCTCTCGGTGATCTCGTTGGCGTAGATGCGGCGGAAAATCTCGGCCTTGCCGATTTTCCAAGTGTGCATGATGGCGAGCAGGCCGAGGCCGATGAGGATGGGCAGCCAGCCGCCGTCGTAGAACTTGTGGAGATTGGAGCCGAAGAAGACGGTTTCGACGGCGAGGAAGACGGAGCAGAGCGCGAAGATTTTCCAGAGCGGCCACTGCCAGCGCACGCGGGCGACTTTCCAGTAGGCGAGGGTGGTGACGAGCATCGTGCCGGTGACCGCGATGCCGTAGGCGGCGGCGAGCTTGTCGGACGAGCGGAACGTCAGCACGACGTAGAGGGAGCCGAAGGCGAGCGCGGCGTTGACGAGCGGGAGGTAGATCTGGCCGGCCTGGTCGCGGTTGGTGTAGAGGATTTTCAGGCGCGGAAAATAGCCGAGCTGGATCGCCTGCCGCGTGAGCGAGTAGGTGCCGGAGATCAGCGCCTGGCTGGCGATGACGGCGGCGGCGATCGAGAGGCCGACGAGAAGGAGGCGCGGCACGCCTTCGGGCACGAGGGCGAAGAAGAGGTTGTCGATGCTCTCGGGATGGTCGATGGCGTGCGCGCCCTGGCCGAAGTAGTTCAGCAGCAGGCCGGGGAACGCGACGGCATACCAGGCGGCGGCGATGTATTTGCGGCCGAAGTGGCCCATGTCCGCGTAGAGCGCCTCGGCCCCCGTGACCGCGAGCACGACGGCGCCGAGAATGGCCGTCGCGTGGAGCGGATGCGAAGTGAGGAGATCGACGCCGTGCAGCGGATTGAGCGCCGCGAGCACGGCGGGTTCCTGGACGATGTGCCAGAGGCCGATGAGGCCGATGACGACGAACCAGAGCAGCATGACCGGGCCAAAGATGCCGCCGATGGTTTTGGTGCCCTTGGACTGGAAAAGAAACAGCGCGCTGAGGATTACGCAGACGATCGCCGGGACGTAGGGCGTGAAACGGGGATCAAAGCTCTTCAACCCCTCGACGGCGCCGAGCACGGAGATGGCCGGCGTGATGACGCCGTCGCCGTAGAGAAGCGCGGCGCCGAACAGCACGAGAATGGTGAAGAAACCGAGGCCGAGACCCTGTTTCTGGCGCTCGACATGGCTCAGCGCCAGCAGCGCGAAGATGCCGCCCTCGCCGCGGTTGTCGGCTTTCATGACGAACGTCAGGTATTTGATGCAGACGACGAGGACCAGCGCCCAGGAGACCAGCGACAACGCGCCGAAGATGCCGGCCGCCCGGTCGCCGGCGGGCAGGGCGTTGAGGCATTCGCGCAAGGCGTAGAGCGGGCTGGTGCCGATGTCGCCGAACACCACGCCGAGGGCGCCGAGCGTGAGGGCCAGCCGGGCGGCCTTGGTGATCTTCTGGGCGTTCGCTTGCATCGAACCGGGGAATGTTGGGCATGGGAGGCGTTCCTCCAAGCAGTTTCGCGAAACGAGGGGAAAACTGCTTGACCCCGCCGTCGCATCCTACGGCGGACGGTCCGGCGACCGGTCCGGTTGGCGGCGAGAAAATCTCTTCGAGTGCGACCGGGCGACCCCGTCCGCGGCACCGGGCATCGCTGACCGCGGGTTTCGCTTCTCCGTCCATGCCGGCAGGGTGGGACGCCCGCCGCTACGCCGTCCGCTCCCGGAGAGGACTTTCCCGTCGCCGGGCGCATTCCAGTTTCTGCGCCGGGTGAGGGCTGCCGCTTGCCGGCACGGCGGGACGACTCCCTGCTCCCGGCGACCCGCCGCCGCCAAGGCTATGGCGGGCAGGCCGAGCGGCGGCCCGACAGGCTCGGCGCGAGCAATGGCAAAAACTGAGAGGCGTTGTGCCCGGCGCCGCGAACGGGGAAAAACGGTTGCGGCGAAAAGGCTTTGCCGCACCGTGCCGGGATGCGCACGCATTGGAAGACCGCCAAGAAATACGCCGACATCCTCTACCAAAAGACTGACGGGATCGCCAAAATCACCATCAACCGGCCGGAGAAACGCAACGCGTTCCGCCCGCAGACCGTGAGCGAGATCCACGAGGCGCTGCTCGACGCGCGCGAAGACCAGTCGGTCGGCGTGGTGTTCATCACCGGCGCGGGTCCGGCCAAGGATGGCAAATACGCGTTCTGTGCCGGCGGCGACCAAGCCGTGCGCGGTCACGGCGGCTACATTGACGGCAAGGGCGTGCCGCGCCTCAACGTGCTCGAAGTGCAGAAGCTCATCCGCTCGATGCCCAAGGTCGTCATCGCGCTCGTGGCCGGCTACGCCATCGGCGGCGGCCACGTGCTCCACGTGATGTGCGATCTCACCATCGCGGCCGACAACGCGGTCTTCGGCCAGGTCGGCCCGAAGATGGGCAGCTTCGACGGCGGCTTCGGTTCAAGTTACCTCGCGCGCCTGGTCGGCCAGAAAAAAGCCCGCGAGATTTGGTTTCTCTGCCGGCAGTATTCCGCGCCGGAAGCGCTCGACATGGGCCTCGTCAACAAGGTCGTGCCCGTCGCGCAGCTCGAGTCCGAGGGCATCGCGTGGGCGAGGGAAATCATGCAGCGCAGCCCCCTCGCCATCCGCTGCCTGAAGGCCGCGTTCAACGCCGAGCTCGACGGCCAGAGCGGCATCCAGGAACTCGCCGGCAACGCCACGATGCTTTACTACATGACCGACGAAGCGAAAGAGTTCATGACCGCGCAGAAAGAGAAACGGAAACCGAAGGTAGAGAAGTTTCCGTGGCTGCCGTGAGATTGTGATGGGCTCGCTTAAGCACAAGCTAGGTCCAGACTATCTGGAATTGCCGTTTGCGACGGATGGGTTGCTCAAAGGTTTGCTTCTCGCCGCAGCAGGCACAGTCGCATTTTTAGTCGAACGGAAACTGGATGCGGTTTGGGACCTTTCTGCCGAGGGATTTTACCTGCTGAAAGCAGTCGTATATCTCATGTTCGCGGGGGCCTTCATGTATCTGGCTTTTTCTCGAGTGGTTCGGTTGGAGAATCGAGTTGCGCGGATTGAAGTCATAAAGGGTATCAGATTATTCCACTTTATCCCGATTTCGTTTGGGTATGCCTGTGACGAACTGGTGATTGTTTATGAACGCGGGCAAGATCGCGAGGGTCGGCACGTCCCTTTGACGGATACTTGGAAAATCAAAGCGATTAGGGACCAACCTTCGCTCAGTAATAATCTCTTTGGTGACCTGGCGATTTTCTCGAAAAAGCGCGAGGCAACTGAGTTCATGCAGACGGTCTTAACCTTTGTGCGCGCGGTCCGCAGTGACCTGCCACCATCGACGGAGCAGTTGATCAGATTGACTCCTCGTAACAGCCGGACCTGAGAGGGAAAGCTTTCTGGTTTACCCGCCCGCCGGCGCGGCGGTGTCGGTGGCCCAGACGACGAGCCAGCCGCTGTCTTTGTCGACGTAGACCATCGTGGAGGCGTTGGTGTCGGCGGCTTCGACGAAGTCGGCGCTGGCGGTGACGGTGGTCTGCGCGACAAGCGGGGCCGGTTGCGACGTTGGTTTTCCGACGATGAACGCGAACGCCACAGCAGCGGCGGCCGCGAGCGAGGCGCCGAACCAGATGACTGGCGCGAGCGGCCGTTTCTTGGTCGGCTTGGTTTCGGCACTGTGGAGCTGTGCGCGCAGCGTGCGCCATTCTTCGTCGATGTTCGGCAGCGTGGCCTTCGCGGCGTCCGAGCGGAAATCTTCAACCGCCGCGGTCAACTCAGCGCGCAGTTGCCGGCAGGCGGGACAGGTCGCGGCGTGGTCGGCGAGCGCGGCATGCTGTTCCTTGGTCAGCACACCGTCCCGTTCGGCAAGAAGCAGAGGCTCGATGTCGCGGCAGTTCATGGCGGAGTCAGAGTCAGAAAAGTGAAACCACGAATAGACACGAAGACACGCGAATTTTGAAAGGGACCTGAAGCGGAGCGGATTCGTGTGGATTAGTGTTCATTTGTGGTTGGTCTGGTTAGCGAATCAGCGGCGGCGGCCGTAGCCGTAACCGACTTCGCGGTCGCGACGGTCGCGGCGGTCGTAGCTCACCCAGACGCGGTCGGTGCGGTATTCGTAGTGGCCGGGGACGTAGCTGCGGTAGATGCGGCCGTGGTGACCGCGTTCCTCGACCCAGCAGCCGGGCACCCAGACCCGGACGGTGACCTCGTCCCACCGGCCTGCGGGCGCATCGCAATGGTCGTAGTCGCGCCGCTCGACGATGACGGTGCGGCGGGAGTCGTAGTCGTGGTGACGGCCCTCATGGAGAGAGCTGCCGATGATGACCCCGCCGATCAGCCCGCCGATGAGGGCGAGTTCCTTGTCGCCGGCCTGGGCCGGCGCGGGAGCGAGGGAGAAGGCGGAGGCGCCGAGAAGAGCGAGTGCGGTGAGTTTGGTTTTCATAGGTCCTCGAAGGTTGGGTTCATCCCTTGGGACGAAGCGCCCGGCGGGCGTATTCAATTTTTTCTAAGAAATCGCGTTTTCCGATGCAGGGCGGGGTCGCCCTCCTTCGCCCGGGCCCGGCGGGCAAGCATGACGCCGCCGCGAGATCGCAGGAATTGCGGTGTGGGGCCGCGCGCTTGCTCGCGCTCGCTCTCGTGGCGCGTCCGAGGTCGCCGGCCCGTCGCGAAACAAAAGGGGGGATTCGGAAGTCCCGCCCTACCCGCGCTCAGCGGACGATCACGATCACGGCGAAAACTTCGCCCTTCTTGCCGGTGGAGGGCCCGCCGAGCACGGCTGGCACGCCGGGACGCAACACCAGCCCCGTGCTCATCAGCGTGCGGCCGCCGGCGACCCAGCGGACTTTGGCGTGGACCGTTCGGCCGTCGGACCGCTCGGCGCTGATCTCAAGTTCGTGGCCGTCGCCGAGCGAGGCCGCGCCGTCGCCGGGCACCGCCATCGTTGCGGCTCCGTCGCCGACGAAGCGGTAGCTCTCGAACCGCAGGATGCGGCGCAACGTCGGCGCATAGGGCGCGAGGCGGCCGTCGGTCGGACCCTTCGCGTCCGAGGCGGTGAGGAGGATGCCCTCGACGGAGACGCGGCCTTCCGCGCGGGCGGTCGGAGCGAGGCTCAAGGCGGCGGCGAGCAGGACGAACGGGAAGAGGAGGCGATGAGTTTTCATGGGAGGTCCTTCAGTTTTTGCGCCAGCAGGCGGCGTGCGTGATAGAGTCGGGACATGACGGTGCCCGTGGGAATGCTGGTCGCCCGGGCGATCTCGTCATAGGAAAGCCCTTCTACTTCGCGCAAGGCAAGCACGACGCGCAGCTTCGGCGGCAGAGAATCGAGGACGCGTCGCAACTGCGCCAGGCGGTCGGTGCGCTCCGAAGCCCCGCGCGTGTCGTCGGGAGCGGCGGGTTCGGGCGCAGACTCGACCGCGTCGTCGCCGACGGCGATGGGCAGGAAACGGTCGAACCAGCGCCGGCGTTTGCGCAAGTGGTCGAGCGAACGCCGCGTGGCGATCGGGTGCAGCCAGGTGGTGAATTGGGCGTCGCCGCGGAAATTCGGCAGCTCGCGCCAGACCGTGAGCCAGACTTCCTGGCACACGTCGCGGGCGTCGTGCTCGTGACGGACGATGGCATACACGAGCCGAAAAGTCCGTTCGTAGTGCGCGCGCATGATCGCACCAAAGGCCGCTTCGTCGCCGGCGCGCGCCCGCCCGAGGAGCGCGGGATCGACTTCGGCGGAGGGCGGGGTGGGGGCGGACACGGAGGCTGGGGACAGGGCTGCGTCAGGTGAGTTCCGTCTGCACGGCGAGCGGCAGATCGACATGAACGAGGCTGCGGTTCAACGCCGGCGCTGAGGGACGCGACGACGTGAAGCCATACGACTCACCGAGCGCGACGTGGCTGGCCGCATTTTCGTCGAGCAACGGGTGATGGAAGAGCCGGTCGGGGTTTCGCCAGCCCGTGGGAGGGGCTTTATGCCCCGACAACCCCAAGTCGGGAGATAAACTCCCTCCCACATTTCCAACAATAGCCACTTCGCCGAGCAGGCGCGCGCCGTCGTCGGTGTCGAGCAGCCGTTGCAGCAGATCGTCGCCGACATGAGCGACCGCGCGCACGACGCGACCGCGGTTAAATTCCAGCTCGATACCTTCGATGACCGCGCCGCCGTAGCTGATGGGCCGCGCGACGCGTGCAGTGCCGCTTGTGGAGTCTTTGTCGGGCGCGGTGAAAATTTCTTCCGTGGGCAGATTCGCGACGAACGGCACGCCGGACTTCGTCGCAAGGCAAGCCGTGCACCAGACGTGTTCGGGCGGCAGCGCCAGGGTGAGCTCGGTGCCGTCGCCGGCATAGCGCAGCGAGGTGTGGCGGCGGTGGTTCAATTCATCACGGCGCGCGAGCAGCGCGGCGAGGTGCGCGGCCCACGCGGCGACCGGATCGGCCTCGTCCACCCGCAAGGCCGCGAAGACATCATTCCACAGCGCGGCGAGCCGCTGCTCCGAGGGCAAATCGGCATAGGCGCTCTGCGCCCACGCGGGGATCGGGGCGGGCGCGACCGTCCAGTTGGTCGCGCCTTGCACGAGTTGCTGGGCGACGGGACCGAAATGCTCCCACGCGATGCGTTGCTGCCTGTTGACGCGGTCGGCAGGCAGACCGCTCATCAGCCGCGGCTGGCTGCTTTGCAGAAAGAGCAGCGCCGTGCCGCTGGCGATGGCGCGCTGCATTTTCGCGGCGTGGGCGGAGACGAGTTTGGCGAAGCCGCGTTCGTCGCCGCGCTCGGCGAATTGCCGCAGGCGCGCGCCGTCGCCCCAGATCACATCGACCTCGGGGCAACCGGCGGCACCGGCGGCGGCGCGCACGGCGTTGACGATCACCTCGGCTCCGCGCGCGACGCCCTGCAGCTCGTAGGGCTCGGCGATGAGCAGGCTTTGGCCCCGCTGCAAATTCAGGCCGACGCGCGCTATCACCTCGGCGGCGGCGCGGAGTCGTCCGTTGAAGTCGGGCAGCATGGCGCCCAATCAGTCAGAAATCGCGCGGACACGGAAGTGCGGAAGCGCAGTCGGTCGGCGCGGAGCAGGGCATTCCGGTTTGCTCGCGCAAACGGTTCCCCCGTGGCCTGCGCGTTTGGCGCACGCGAGCGCGCGGGCCCCCATTTGCGAAACCAAACCGGCAAGCCGCACGGCGCGGAGGACTCGCCTGCTCCTTGGCGCCGGAGCTCATTGCGGCCGCAGCGTCCGCGCGATGAGCCGGGCGCTTTCGGCCGGAGAGTGCCTTCCCGTGTCGATGGTCAGATCGGTGCGGGGCACGAGCGGCGAGGCGAAGCTCCCCGCCGTCCGCAGTTGGCGGTAAAAGTTCACGTCGGTGAGCTTCTTGAACTGTTGACGTTGGGTGGCGGCCAGACGTGCTTCGATTTCGGTTTCGCTCGCCGTCAGCGCGACGGAGAAGAGGCGGACCCCGGCGTTCGGCAGCGAGTGAAAGAGCCAGTCGACGAACAGTTGCGGGACCGAGTTCTCGGGGCTGAAAGTGAAGATGACTCCCGGTGGCCGCTCTTGGGTGAGGCGCGTGAAATACTCCCGCCAAAGCAGATCTCGCATCTTCACAAAGCCGGGCGTGCCAAACGCGTGCCGCTTGAGCACCTCGTCCACCACGACGTGATTGTGGTAGAGTGTCCAGCCGGTCAGCTTGACCAGTTCGCCGCCGACCGTGAATTTTCCGGCCGCCGGCGGACCGTGGAGAAAAAGCAGGGTCATGACGTTTGGCCGGCCTGCACTTCGAGGATGACGGCGTCGTGCAGGTGCCGGTTGAGGTAATGGTAGGTCACGGTGCCGTAGCCGCCCTGGCCCCACTCGGCGCCCCAGGAATTTTTGAAAACGAAAACGGCGTCCTCGATCCGGCCGGTCGCGGTTTGGTAGCCGACGAGGGTGACCGCGTGGCCGGCGCCGGGCACCGGCTTTTGCGCGCTCAGGTAGCCGGTGCGGAGC
>JACQFT010000095.1 GCA_016199925.1 Opitutia bacterium
AAGAGCGGAGGTGTGCGCCGGAGCCCGCCGTCGCTGGAAGCTATGGCGGGTAAGCAGAGGGCCGTTGCTACAACAAAACGGAAATTCCACCGGCACGGAGGCCTGTGGCTACGTCGGAAAAGAAGCGGCCCGCGGGGACGCGGGCCCTCCACGATTACTTGCGGAGGACGGTGGCTAGGGCGTCGGCGGCTTCATCGAGTCCGCCTTTGAGGCCGGCGCGCTGGTGGACGATTTCGCCTGCGGCGTCGAGGATCGTGACGAGATTGGAGTGGGCGAACATGCCGTCGGCTTCCTGCTTGTATTTCACACCGACGAGAGCGGCGAGTTCGCGCACGGGCGCGTCTTCACCGTGGAGGAGCACCCAGTGCGCGTTGAGGTTGCGGCTCATGCGGTATTGCGCGAGGACGGCGGGGGTGTCGCGCGCGGTGTCGAAAGAGACGAGGACAAAGACGGCTTTGTCGCGCAGCTCGGCGGGGAGGCGGCCTTGGATGGCGAGCATGTCGGTGACGATGAGCGGGCAGGCGTAGCCGCACGAGGCGAAGAACATCGTGAGCACGACGGGCCGGCCGCGAAGTTCGCCGAGGGAGAAAGGCTGGCCGGCGTCGGTGACGAATTGGCCGTCGAGCTGGTAGAGGGATTCACGGCTGTAAGCAGCCGGGGAATTTTCGATTTTGGATTCGACACCGTTGCCCGCTGCTGCGGGCCCGGTGTTCGTCCCGGCCGTCGCCGGGCGAAGATTTTCGATTGGCGAAGCCGCGACGGCCTCGCAACAGGCGTCTTTTTTCTCGATGGCTTTTACGGCAGCGGCCTCGCAGCAGGCGTCGGGTTTTTTGGCGGGTTCGTCGGCGAAGGCGAAAGCGGCGGCGAGCAGGGCGAGGAAAGGGAATTTGGTTTTCATGGTTTGGAATGTAGGAGCGGCTTTATGCCGCGATGGATTGTGGAGTATCGCGGCGTAAAGCCGCTCCTACAGGTAGGGAGTCGTGGGTCTGTTGTCGGCGGCGCAGCGGAAGCCGAGGGAGCTGGTGGTGTTGTTGGCGCGGAGGGAGGAGCGGAGGGCTGAGCGCATGAACGCGGCGTAGTCGGAGGTGTCTTTGGCGCCGACGGAGCCGGAGCCGCAGAAGAGATCGCGTTCGAGGCCGGAGTCGCCGCGGGATTCGCCGGTGACGAGCGCGGTGTTGAAATCGTCGACCCACTCCCAGACGAGACCGTGCAGGCCGCGCACGCCGTAGAAGTTGGCTTTCGCGGTGGCGACATCGGGGGCGACGTCGGGCGTCGGACGCGCGAGCCAGGCGTAGAGGTCGCGGTTGAGTTGGGCGTCGTTCTTGCCGTCGGCGGACGTGTAGCCGGCGGCGGCGGCGTGTTCCCACTCGGCGGTGGTCGGGAGGCGCTGGCCCAGCGCGGCGGCGTAGGCGCGCGCAGCGAACCACGAGACGCGGACGACGGGAGCGGCGGGCGGCGCGGAGGGACCGAGTTCAAGGTCGCCGGCCCAGTGCGTGAGGTAGGAGCTGTCGGCGAAGAGGCGGCTGACGTTCGAGCGCTGCCATTTCGGATGCGCTCGGACGAAGTCGAGGAACTGCGCGTTGGTGACGGGCAGCTCGGCGAGCCAGAACGCGGCGACCGGGATCTTCTCGAGATCCTTCGGCGAGCGGTTGAGCGGCAGGTAGGTGCCGGAGGGGATGAGCGCCGCGCCGTGCGGCGCGGCGGGATTTTCGATTTTCGACTGGGCACCGTTGCCCGCTGCTGCGGGCCCGGTGTTCGTCCCGGCCGGCGCCGGGCGAAGATTTTCGATTGAAGCGGGCGAGCCTCCATGCAGCCCCGCCGCGGACAACAGCAGACACAGGCTCAGTGCGAGCGCGCTGGCGTGGAGGCTGCGGGTTGGCGGCGGGGAAGACATGGCGGCGGCGGGGATGGTAGGGCGAACCGTCTCGGTGAGCCGCGGCTCGGCGCTCTGCTGGTCAGCAGAGTCGCCCCACTATTTCAGGAGCGGCATGCCGGCAAGCGGCAGCCCTACCTAAAGCTCAGTGCGTTTCGTTGCGGATGGCTTTGACGTGGTCGGCGGTGAAGGCGTCGCCCTGGTTGCCCCAGGCGTTGAAGACGTAGGTGAGGACGTCGGCGATCTGGCCGTCGGTGAGGATGGCTTCCTGCGGCGGCATGACGCTGTTGAGGGTGGTGCCGTTGACGGTGACGGGGCCGGAGAGACCTTTCAGCACGGTGCGGATGGCGCGGTCGCGGTCGGCGAGCATATAGTCGGAGCCGGCGAGGGGCGGGAAGGCCATCGGCAGACCCTTGCCGTCGGGCTGGTGGCAGGCAAAGCAGAGGCCGAGGTAAACGCGGCTGCCTTTCTCGATCTGGGCTTCCTTGGAGAGGCCGGCGATGGCGGGATTGTTTTTGATCTCGGCGGCGATGCGGCTCTTCAGTTCGGCTTCGCGCTTGGCGGCTTCGCTGCCTTCGTCGGATTGCGCGCCGAGGTAGACGGAGTCGATTTCCTTGCCGGAATAAATGATGCGGTCCTCGGAGCCGGAGACCTTGAGCATGCCGAGCGCGCCTTTGTTGAACGCGCGCGTCAGCGAGTGATCGACGAGGATGAACGTGCCGGGGACGTCGGCCTTGAACTCGACGATTGTGCTGCCGCCGGAGGGGACGAGCGTGGTCTGGACGTTTTCCTGGACAAACTTCGTGCCGCTCTCGGGCCAGACTTTGTCGAAGATTTCACCGATGACGTGGAAGGACGACGTGAGGTTGGGGCCGCCGACGCCGAAGTAGATGCGGACGGTCTCGCCGGTTTTGGCGGTGATGGCCTTGTCGCCGACGAGCGAGCCGACGGAGCCGTTGAACACGATGTAAGTCGGGCGCTCGTCGATGGCCTTGGCCAGGTCGAAGGATTGCAGGCCTTCCTCGCCGTATTTGCCGGTGGTATAGATGTCGCCCTGCATGACGTAGTATTCGCGGTCGACGGCGGGCATCCCCTCTTCGGGTTCGACGAGGATGAGGCCATACATGCCGTTGCCGATGTGCATCGGGACGGGCGCGGTGGCGCAGTGATAAACGTAGAGGCCGGGGTTGAGTGCCTTGAAAGTGAACTGCGAACTGTGGCCGGGCGCCGTGAACGTGCTGGCCGCGCCGCCGCCGGGGCCGGTGACGGCGTGAAGATCGATGTTGTGCGGGAGTTTCGACGACGGGTGGTTGTTGAGGTGGAACTCGACGATGTCGCCGGCGCGGATGCGGATGAAGGAACCGGGGACGCTGCCGCCGTAAGTCCAGAACGTGTATTCGACGCCGTCGGCGAGTTTCTGGACGACTTCGCGGACCTCGAGGTTGACGACGACGCGCGCCGCGAACTTGCGCTTGATCGGCGGCGGCACGAAGGGCGGTGCGGTGAGGATGGCCTGCTCGACGGGCATCGCGGCGGCGGCGGGCGGAAGGACGACGGGGCCCTTGAGGTCGGAGGGGCCTTCGCTGGCGCGAAGGACAACGGTGGTGGCGAGAGCAGCGGCCAGCGCGAGGCTGGCCACCGCGAGAGCGGTGAGGGGGCGTGGATTTTTCATCGGGAACGAGGGCGGAGCTTAGAGGATTGGGGCCGAGGGTTCAGGGCGGATTTTGACCGGGTTGGCGCATGGTTTGTCATTCGGCGGCGAAGCGAGTCTACCACCGGGGCGGCGGGCGGGCCTTGAGCTGCGTCAAGCCGCGGAGCGGTCAGGCCAGACGGTAGGCGACGGCGAGCGTCGCGAGGCACAACAGGCCGAGCACGGCTTCGCAGAGGCCGAGGCGGCGGGCGGTCCACTGCGGCCGCAGCGGCGTGACGAGAAAAACAACCCGCGCGAGCAGGAGCGCGGCGAGGACCGGGGCCGGCCACGGCGCGAGGCCGCGGGCGGCGAGGGCGGCGAGCAGGGCGAGGCTGGCGGCGGCGGCGGCGAGAGGCAGCGCCGCGCCGGCGGGCTGGCCTTTGCCCGCGCACAGATAGGTGCGGACGGTGAGCACGGTCGGCAGGGAGCGCGCGAGCATGGCGGCGGCGAGGGCGAGGGCGGGCGCGGCGGACCAGCCGGCGAGCGTGGCGAAGGCGGCGGGCAAGACCGCGAACGCGGCGCTGCCGGCCAGCTCGGCGGCGGCGGCGCGCATATCGTGGCGCAAGTCGAGGGCGAGGAAGACGGTGCCGAAGGGCGCGGCGAGGAGCAGCGGCCACAGGGCCGCGATGGAACTGCGGCCGGCGGCGAAGCCGAGCGCAGCGAGGGCGGCGACGGCGAGCAGCAGCGCCCAGTGGCGCGCCGGAGTGCGGCGCGGGTCGGCGGCGGGCAGGGTGACGCCGAGCTTGAGCGGCCGGCGCAGGAAAAATCCCGCGGTCATCGCGGCGGCGAGGCCGAGACCGCCGACGGACGGCGCGACGAGCAGGCCGAGCGCGAGCGGTTCGAACGCGAGGGACCAACTGCCGTGCTCCTTCGGCAGGAGGAGGGACGGGAGCGTGGGCGAAGGCGCGGTCATGATCTTACTATGATCGATGACGCGGCCCCATGTCTTGACGGAGATCAAGTCCGGAGGTGTTTTCTCAAAACTTCAAAATCGAACCTCCAAGCTCCAGTGAATGTTAAACCGGCGGAAAATTCTGAAGACGTTGGGGCCCGTCGTCCCCGGGATTTTTGCGAGAATTTTCTGTGGAGCCTGGACGTTGGGGCTCGGAGTTTCAACGGGGCGCTGCCGCGCCGCGCGCGCTCAGAGCACGGCGTTGAACGGCGGGCGGTTGTCGCGGGCGAAGGCGGCGCCGGTGCCGGCTTTGTCGGTGAGTTCGATCCAGGTGTCGGGGCGGTAGTAGCGGTCGGCGGTGCTGCTGGTGGTGGTGCCGGCGACCGCGAGGTGGACATCGTAGTGAAAAGTGCCGTTGCCGCCGAGGGTGATGTTGTTGGCGATGACGGCACCGTTGACGGCGCCGTTGCCGGTGAGGCTGACGTTGGCGTTGGGCGCGTAGACGGCGCCGATGAATTCGCCGTTGCCGGTCACGGAAATGCTCTGCGTGGTGCCGCTGGGCGCGGTGCCGTAGAGGGCGGTGTTGCCGGGCACGTTGGTCTGGTTGAGCATGCCGTTGCCGCCGAGCGCGACCGAGCCGGCAGCGTAAATGTTCAGCGACGGGCTGACCGAGCCGGAGCCGCCGATGCTGATCTGGCCGTTGCCGCTGATGGCAAGGTTGCCGGTGACGGTGAGATCGACGGGGCCGGTGACGCTGAGCGTGTTGTTGCCGGCCAGGCTGATGCTCGTCGCCGTGTAGTGGTAACGGCCGTCGGTGCCGGGCGAGTCGCCGACCCGGGGCAGCGTGGTCCCGCTGCTGACCGACCCGAGGCTGGTGGCCGCGACCGTCGGCGCGGTGGCGTCGGGGATGTTCTGGTTGAAATCGGTGCGCACGCGCGAGGGATCGACTTTCGGATTGGCCGGTGAAGTGGCGCCGTAGATGCGGCCGTTGCTGCTGACGTTGGGCGCGGCGCCGCCGGTGGCCGCGTAGCCGTAGATGACGGCGTTGCTGTTGAGCACGAGCGAATCGAGCGCCGTGCTGTTGCTCGCGACGGTGGCCTGGTCGCCGCGGTTGGTGCTGGCGTTGTAGACGCCGAGCGAGGAGTCGTAGCTGTCGACCGTGGCGTTGCCGGAGAAAGTGATGACGCTTTTCGAAACCATGCCGTTGGACCAGGTGGAACGCCGGACGATGCCGCAGCGGAGCTGCTTGACGACGGGCGCGCCGGTCAGCGGCCGGAAGACGCCGAGCGCGATGATCGTCGGCGAGGAGGACGCGTAGTTGTCGACGCGCAGAAAAACTTCGCCGGAGCCCTGGGTGACGGCGAGACCGGTGGTGGTCTTGACCTTGGCCGCGGCGCTGTCGGAGGCGGTCGTCCAGCCGTAGGTGGAGTTGAAATAGCCGTTGTTGGCGGCGAAGAGGGCGTCCTCGATCCCGCCTTCGGCGAGGTTGCCGGCCACGCTCTGGGCGACGCTGCGCGCGGCGAGTTGCTCCTCGAGCACGGCGCGCTGGAGCAGGTGCACGGCGAACAGCGAGATGACCGCCGCGAGCAGGAGGACGGTGATCAGGGCCGAGCCGCGCTCAGTGCGAGACGGCTTTGGAGCGCAGCGTGTATTGGGCGGAGATGACATATTCGGAAGTGGTGGCCTGTTGCACGGTGCGGAGGATGTGCATCGACACCTGCACCTGTTTCAACTCGACCAGCGACGTCGTGGCGGTGTTGGAGCTGTTGAGGAAGTTGAGCGTGAGCGTGCTGACGTTTTTGACCAGAACCGTGGCGACGCCGGCAACGCTGCGCGTGACCGTGCCGGCGGACGCGTCGTAGGCGTAGGTGACGGCCTGCGTCGTGCCGCTGAGGTTCGCCGGCACGCTCATCGTGATGGCGGTGGCGGTGGTGTTGGTGACATCGGTGGCGCTGCGGGCGTCGCGGCCCAGCAGCTCGAGGAAACGGCGCGCCTGCGTGTTCATCTCGGCGTAGTTCGCGAGCGAGCGCTCGGCCCGCAGGATGAAGATGAACGACGAGAGCACCGCCGCCGTGAGAATGGCGAGCAGCGACGTGGCGACCATCACCTCGACGAGGGTGAAGGCGTGGCGGCGGCGGGCGGCGGTTTTTTCAGAAGCCCACATAGATGTAGTCCGAGAGACCCTTCTCGCAGAAATAGGTGCGCGACGAGCGGGAGTAGGTGCTGCTGCCCTCGGTCCAGCTCAGCGTCACGACGACGCTCGTCAACCCGACCTGGGTGGCCGACGACGCGTAGGTGGTGGTGAAGGTGGCCGCCATCGTCATCGTGCTGGTGAAATTGCTGTTGAGCAAATTTTCGGTGATGCCGCTCGTGAAATCGACGGGCTGGGTCTGGGCGGCGTAGGCGGCGATCTGGGCGTAGTTTTTCAGCCGCAGGTCCTCGACCTTCGACTGGAGCACCTGGCTGGCGAGGGTGAGCATGCGCGCGTGGTTGGTGAGGTTCAGCGCGCGGGAGACCGCCGCGAGCGCGCCGAGGACGACGAAGGTCAGCAGCACCGCGGCGATCAGCACTTCGAGAATCGTCATGCCGCGGCGCCCGCGCCCGGGGCGGGCCGGTCGGGGGACGAAGGAGGCGGGCGCGGTCTTCATACTGTCCACGCGAGTGAACCGATTTGTCGGGGCCGGTCAAAGGCCGTTGTTCAGGCTGGCCGTCCGCGGGCGATTTTCATTTAAGCTTTATCTATTCCGGCCCGCCCGCGCCGTCCGCCGGAGAGACTTTCCCCCCTGCTTGAACCCGCCCGAATCCAACGATCCTTGGGAAAAACACTACGCCACGCGCGGCCGCACCCGGCCGCCGATGATGCAAGTGGCGGCGAACGGCGAGGTGGTCGTGCCGCCGGAGGAGCCCGTCGCCCCGGCGCCGCGCCCGGCGGACGCGCTGCCGCGCCCGGCCTCGGCTCCGCCGCTGCCGCGCCCGCCGTCCGCTCCGCCGTTGGCCCGCCCGGCGGACCCGCCGGGTGGAACCGCGCCCGCGCCGAAGATCGCGTGGGAGACCCGCCCGGAGTTTGAATTCACCAACGAAGCCGTGATGCGCCGCGCCGCCGCGGAGGCCGAGACCCGGAAGCGCCGCGACGCGCTGCGGGTGTGGCGCTTCACCGGGCTCGCGGTGCTGGCCGTCGCGCTCGTCGGGGCCGGCAACGAAGTGGCCTCGCGGATATTCAATCCGGCGCCGGCGCCCGCCCTGCTGGCCGACCGCAGCGCCGAGATCGGCCGGCAGGTGCTGCTGCTCACCAGCAAACCCGCGCAACCGCTGCGGCTCGAATCGGCGCGGCCGGTGCTGTTCACCGAAGAGATCGCGCGGCGCGCCACGTATGACGTCGTCGTCACGCTGCGGCTCGCCGCCGACCTCTATGCCCGGGCCGATTCGAACGGGGCGCAGCCCTATCTGCAGCTGCGGCAGAGCCTCGCCGAGGCGCGGGCCCGGGTGCTCAAGCACGGCTGGTTTGCCCAGACGCCGGTTCTGCGCGAGGCGCCCGAGCTGCCGCCGTTGCTGGCGCTGACCCATCGCGCCGGCGAAAAACTCATCGTCAAAGTGCCGCTCGAAGCCGCGCGCCGCGGGTGGAGCTGGGAACTCGCTCCGGTGAAGATCGAGCAGCGGCGCGCCAACCGCAAACTGACCGGCGAAGTGCTCGCGCGCTTCAGCGACAGCCCGTTCATCGTATTCGGCCCGGACACCGACCGGGAACTCCTGCGCCAGAAGATGGCCGCCGCCCGCCGCTACATCATCGCCGTGAACCTCGAGCTGGCGCGCCGCGGACTGACGGAGTGAATCCACCCGAGGAGCGCGCGCAAGCGCGCCGGCCCACGAGTTGAGTCGCCTTCTTTGATCGGCTGTCGGAGCGGTTTTGCGCCGCGATCCGGCAAACCATCGGGGCATAAAGCCCCTCCTACAGTTAGGACACGCATCCGCTCAGTCGCGGTAGTTCAGCGCGGGCGGACGGTCGCCGAGGAGCGGGGCGTATTTGAAGTCGGGGCCGCGGTGCTTCGCGAGTTCGGCCTTCGCTTGCGCGATGGTCGCGGGCTGCGTGAAGAGATCGACGGCGGTCAGAGCGATGACCTTGGCGGCGACGACCATGCCCTTGAGGCCGATGGCGGTGCCGCCGGCGGCGACGGCCTGCCAACTGTGCGCCGGCGTGCCGGGCACCCACGTCGCGGTCTCGAGGCCGACCGTCGGCACGACCCAACTGACGTCGCCGACATCGGTCGAGCCGCCGGAGGGCGGCAGCACAGGCTGGAACGGCTGGATGACGTTGGCGTTCTCGACGGGTTGGGGTTTGTCGAGCAGGGTCTGGTTGATTTTCGCGGCGAAGTTTTTTTCGTCGGCGGTGTAGGGCACGCCGCCGACGCGCGTGAGGTTGGCGTGCATGAGGCGGCCGAGGGTTTCGTTGGGCAACAGGTCGTAGGTGCCGCCGGTGATTTCCCAATCGACGGTCGTGCCCGTGCCAAGCGCGGCACCGCGGGCGGCATCGGTCACGCGTTCCCAGATGGACTTCACCTGCTCGCGGCTCGGGTGGCGGACGTAGTAATAGACTTCGGCGAACGCGGGCACGACGTTCGGCGCCTCGCCGCCGCGCGTGATGACGTAGTGGATGCGCGTCTCCTGCGGCACGTGTTCGCGCATCAGGTTCACCATCGCGTCCATGGCCTCCACCCCGTCGAGCGCGGAGCGGCCTTTCTCGGGCGAAGCGGATGCGTGCGAGGCGATGCCGTGAAAACGGAACTTGCCCGAGATGTTGGCGAGCGAAGGCGTCATCGTGACGGCGTTGGCGTCGCCCGGGTGCCAGTGCAGCACGACATCGACGTCGTTGAAAAGTCCGGCGCGCACCATGTAGACTTTGTCCGAGCCGCCTTCCTCGGCGGGCGTGCCGTAGAAGCGGATCGTGCCGGCCTGGTGCGTGGCGATCATCCACTCTTTCACGGCGACGGCAGCCTCGGCGGAAGCGGCGCCGAACAAATGATGACCGCACGCATGGCCGGCGTTCTGGCCGGCGATGGGCGAGCGCTCGGGCACGGCGGCCTGCGAGACGCCGGGCAGCGCGTCGAACTCGCCGAGGATGCCGATGACGGGCGAGCCGCGGCCGAACGTGGCCGTGAACGCCGTCGGGATGCCCGCGACGCCGGCCTCGACGGTGAAGCCCGCGGCCTTGAGTTGTTCCTGCAACAGCGCGGAACTCTGCTTTTCCTTGTAGCCGACTTCGGCGAAGCCCCAGATTTTCAGCGCGGTCGTCTCAAAGGCGGCCTTCGTCTCGTCGATGCGGGCGACGACGGCGTCCTTGGTGGTCTGCGCGGACAAGGCCGCGGTGGCGGCGCCCAGCAGGAGCGTCGTGGAGCGAAGGAGTGACTTCATGGGATCAGTGGGGTGGAGTGTTCGGGTCGAAGCAGGCAGGGAAAATTTGTCTGGGGCGAAACTCCGGCGCCCGCCCTTGTTGCGACAACGGCGCGCCGCGTGGTCGCGTCGATATTGCCACGGATTCCACGGATTGGGACGGATACAATCCCGACAGTGTCCGCCGAGATTCCGTGATCGATGCGCCTCCATCCGAGAAATCTGTGGTCAAACAAAACGACCTCCTGGCCATCGTCCGGAGATGTGTCTGTAGTGACCAACGGCCTGGGGCGACAGAGGTGAGCCGCACCTGACTCAGAGGAGTGAGCGTTCCTTGGCCCAGCGGACGAACTCGGTCTCAAGCTGGTCGAACGACTCGATGACGAAGAGCGGGTCCTGAAAATGCCAGATGTCGTAAGCCTGCGCCGCGAGGGTCTCGGGCGCGTAGGCGATCTTCTTCACCTTGTCGGTGAGCGAGTGCTGCGTCTCGCCGGAGGAGGAGATGATGCCGTTGCCGTAGATGCGGAGACCGCCGGGATTTTTGATCAGGCCGAACTCGACGGTGAACCAGTAGATGCGGGTCAGACCCTCCTCGGTGGCGGCGTCTTTGCAGGCGAGCGCGGCCTGGCCGATCTTCTGGTAGAAATCGGCGAAGCGCGGGTGCACGATCATCGGCGTGTGGCCGAAGATGTCGTGGAAGCAGTCGGGCGCGGGCGTGTAGTCGAGTTCGCTGCGGCCGCGGATGTAGTCGGTCGAGGGGAAAACGCGTTGCGAGAGATAGGTGAAGAAATCGCGCGCATCGAGCAGGCCCGGCGTGCGGCAGACTTGCCAACCGGTCGCCTGCTGGAGTTTGGCGGAGACGCTCGCGAGCGACGGGATGCGGTCGCGCTCGAGATCGAGCGCCTTCAGGCCGACGAGAAACTCGTCGGCGGCGCGGCCGGGCAGGAGCGTCTCCATGCGCGCGTAGAGCGTCTTCCACACGTCCTGCTCGTTGGCGGTGTAGGCCGGGTAGGGGCACTCGGCGCCGACGGGCAGCGGGCCGGTCAGCTTGTGCGGGATGCAGCGCGGATCGTTGCCGTCCTGCGTCGTGGTCTCGGGATGGGTGTTTGGGTTCATGCGGCGGAGCGGGTTGGCGCTGTGGTAGCAGTTTCCGGCGAAGAATCTACCGCAAAGCGGCGCCGGAGCAAATTGGCGGCGCGCGGGCGGCGAGTTCGGTGCGCCGCGGCGCCCTGGCGTGCGCTGGCGCCGTGACGCCCGCGCCGAACCCGGGCCGGGGAAGTGTCAGCGAACAGGCGACACTGATTTTTTCCAGTCCGGTGCACGTCTTCAAACCCGGTGCCGGTGGGTCAGCGAGCTTGCTCGCGCCCGAAGCGCGCCCGCCCGCCTGCGGGTCACGGCGGCAGTCCTCGGAGCAGCGCGAACAGGGCTTGGCCTTGTAGTGTGTGGTTGACGGAGGCCGGGACGCGGTTGAACTGCCGGGCACGGCACCTCGCTTGCGCCTGGAGTCGGGCGTCGATCAAGTTCTAAACCGCGGCAACGACCGCGCCGACAGTCCGCCGCCTCGTCGGTGCCTGGAACCGCCAGTCTCCTCCGGCCCGCCCGAAAAACCCGGCATGAACTACAAACTACAAAGCCAGACCCTGTTCGCTCCTCCATCGTTCGCGGATCTCTCAAGGAGTTCGTGCGTCAGTCTTTTGGTCTCCCGTTCCGAGGCGTTGTGGTCATAGCGCATGTTAACTGGAAGAAAAGGTGCAGTCCGCCCAAGGGTGCCACCCGTTTCCGCATTCCATACTTCGAGGATGCCATTCATGAAGAGGGCGGTTCTGACGCGATGGACCGCAAGCTCGGCGGCTTTTGCGCCCATCGAGCCATCATCGGCTAAATAGAGTCGATTTATTGGATCAAGAGTTAGGCGCTCCTCGACGAAATCGAGTTCGAGGACGATTGCCGCAAACTTGGACTGGGCAATGCACTCTAGAGCGAACATGCC
>JACQFT010000102.1 GCA_016199925.1 Opitutia bacterium
CTTTTTTTCATCCCTGCCCTCTGGCAGGTAATCGGAACTCACGCAACCGAGCCGCTCTCTTTCCGCCCTAAATCACCACCCGCTGTGGGACGGCTGTGTAATATAATGTATTACAAGTGGCCGGGTGACGCGCGGGGTGGGTCTTCTTGCACGCCGAAGTCGATGTCGCGGGCTTCGAATTCGGCGGGGGTGAGATAGCGGAACGGAGTTCGGTCGGCGGGCGGCGGTTTCGGGGGGGGCGGCGGCTTCAGCGCGGGCGGGTCGGCGGGGCCGGGGGCGTCGGCCGGGGCGATCGCGGGGGCGGTGGCTTGCTCGACGAGTTGGAATTCGGCGGGCGTGAGGCCGTAGAGCTGATAGACGAGGGCGTCGATGGCGCGGTCGGTGGCGGCGATGTCGCGGGCGAGGTGCGTCTGGGCGTCGGACGACTTGGCCGCGGCGAGGTCGGTGTGGAGCTTCAGCATCCGCTCGACGTGCGCGACGAGCGCGTCGTGCTGGGCCCTCGCGAGCTTTGTCGCTGCGTCAATTCTGGGGAATGGCAGCTCCCTAGTTTGCTTGATGATGGTCTTGGGAAAATCATCACGTCGTGCGACCAAGTTGATTTGGCAAAAATACCAAGAGAGAAGCTTGCTGTTTAAGATTCCGAGAAGCGCGCGAGCGTCAGGAAACTCGCCACGGGGAACAAGGCTTTGAACGGACTGATTGGTTAGGAATTCGTCGCAGGTGAAGATTGCTTGGAGGCGAAACTTTCGACTCAGCAGTTGACGAAGAAGGATCCGTGGCCCGCTAAAAAACCGCAGGGGCTTAGCTTCTTCGATTTCAGGTGTGAAGCTCTCGAACGCCGGCGGTCCCAGATCGAAGCGATAGCGTAGCAAGTCGCCGTTGAACGCCCGTCTCGGTGACTTGCATTCGGCGCGAGGACGAGGGTGAAAGACCTCGACGCCGCGCATCACCTCCGCAAAGGCCTGAAGCGTTGTTGGCGCGGCGCGCAGTTTCGCGACCAATTTAGCTTCGTCGCGAGATGACAAGACCAGAAACTCTGAATTTTGTGAATCCACCCAACTCGTGAAATCTCCTGTTTTCGCAAACGCGCGAAAGTCGTCCGGTCCGTTTACTTTGTGCCGGACCGGAAATACGACAAGCGAGACGCTGCCGTCGGACAATAATTTCCAATTCTCCGCGCGCTTCATGCGACTCGCGACGACGATCATTGTGTCTATGTAAGCTCCGGCGAAAACGTCGTAAGGGAGCGAAGCGAACGCTTCAGGTTTGTATTGCTCAGCGAATCTAAGCCGGAGCTTCCGAGACGATGGCGTCGAAACCCAGCCTGACGGAATGATCACGCCTAGGCGCCCTCGCGTGGCTAGCAGGTTGCCCGCCTGCTCCATGAACATAATGAAAGAATCGAATGAATTGGTGACTGCGGCGAAGTGAGACCTGAGATAGTCGTGACAGGCGCTCTCGATGTCTGCACCATACGGCGGGTTGCCGATGACGGCGTCGAAGCCGCCGGCTTCTACCACAATCGACTTGAATTCGTGGGCCCAGTCGAAGGCGTTGATCTTGCGGCGGGCTTCGTCGTCGAAGGCAGGGAGGTCGGCCTGCGCGTAGAAATCGGAACCGATGAGGCTGTTGCCGCACTTGATGTTCTGCCCGAGGTCGGGGAGGACGCGGTGGAAGTCGAGCTGCCGGCCGCGGAGTTCGCGGGCCTCGCCCTCGAGGACCTTGAGGAGGAGCGAGAGCTTGGTGACCTCGACGGCCTGCGCGTCGATGTCGACGCCGTGGAGATGGGCGACGAGGATGCGTTTGCGCTCTGCGGTGGTGAGCTGCCAGTTCCGGGCCGGAGGCGAGAGGTGGGAGGCGAGGGGCTGGCCAAACGAGTCGCGTCCGGCGTTGGGCGAGGTTTCGTAGACCGGGGGATTTTTCTTTTTCGCCCACGCGGCGGGGTCGTGGTCGAGGTAGTAGCGCAGATGCCAGTCGAGGAGATAGTCGTAGGCGCCGAGGAGGAAGGAGCCGGAGCCGCACGCGGGGTCGAGGACCTTGATTTTCTCGATCTGCTTCGGGGTTTTGCCTTCGACGAGCGGGCCGACGGTTTGCCGGACGATGTAGTCAACGATGTAGGTGGGCGTGTAGTAAACGCCGCCGGCTTTGCGGACCTCAGGTTTCTCCTCGACGCGCGCGCGGTGATCCGGCGTGAGGTGGATGACCTTGCCGAGGAACTGTTCGTAAACGTGGCCGAGGATGTCGGCGGGGATGACAGCGAAGGCGTAGGGGCTCTTGGGCCAGTAGAGGGCGCCGATGATTTCCCTGAGCGGCGCGTCGTCGAGGGTGAGGCGGAGGGTGAGTTTGTCGGGCGACTCGGCGCGGCCTTTTTCGGTGGCGAAGTGGAAGAGGCCGGAGTTGTAGCGGAAGTCGGCGCGCTCGAAAATCTCGCCGAGGCGCGGGTAGATTTTTGCGCCAGCGGTGAGTGCCTGGAGCTGGCCGTAGGGTTCGATGCCGCGGTCCTCGGCGATGCGGAGGAAGACGATGCGGTCGAGGATGCGTTGGACGGCGAAGTTGAGTTCGCGCTCGGAGAGGGTGGCGTTGCGGAGGGCGAGGTTGCGCGCGAGGAGCTCGCGCCAGTGCTCCATGTCCTTGAGGAACTCGCCGTCGAAATCGGAGGTGCCGCGTTTGCCCTTGTTGGTGGCGGCGAACTTGTCGAAGGAGCCCGTGAGCACGGACTCGCGGGAGAAGATGCCGGCGATCTCGTCCCACTTTTCCGCGAACTGTTCGTAGGTGCAGTAGAAGAGGCGGGCGACGGAGGCTTTGTCGCCTTCGCGCGGCCGGAGGCGGGTGTCGTAGATGGCGAATTCCTGGAAGTCGGTGACGAGGCCGAGGGCGAGTTTGGCGGAGAAGGAATAGCGGCGGAGTTGGAGGGCGGGCTCGGGGTCGTCCCGCAGGCGGACGAAAGGTTTCTTGGCCTCGACGAAAAATTTGCGCGTGCCGCCGATGCGGAACGAGTAGTCGGGCGCGGTCGTGCCGGCGCCGGCGAGGCGGAGGGTGTCCTCGTGGACGACGTCCTTGTAGGCCTCGGCGTAGCCCTGCTCGTTGCGGACATCCCAGCCGAGGGCGGCGAAGAACGGGTCGATGAATTCCTGCCGGACCCGGGCCTCCTTGTAGTCGGGCTGGAGGTAGGAATCGAGGTTGCGGCGGAAGGTCTCGATGCGTTCGAGAATACTCGGGGGAATCGGCATGGTGTTTGGCCCGGGGGCGAGCAGAGCGCAGCGGCGGGGGTGCTGCAAGTGCGGAGCGTGGGTCGGGCGCAACGCGGGCTTTTCTTCGGGCGGGGATTGCGCATGCTCGCGGGCGGATGCACCCCTCGACCGAGTTGAAGCGACTGTTGCTGCGGGAGCCACGGCTGACTCTGGCGGTGGCGGAGAGTTTGACGTGCGGGCACGTGCAGGCGCGGATCGGCGAGGCGGCGGGGGCCTCGGGCTATTTTCTGGGCGGGGTGACGGCGTATGCGCTGGAGGAAAAAGTGAAGCTGCTCGATGCCGGTTGCGTGGTGGGCGTTGCACCACCGGCGGCGCGGCCGGCCGGCGGTGGCGTCGGGGCTGGTGCAGTTTCCCGGGGCGGGGCGGGTGGAGATGCAGGCGGCGGTGGCGGACACGGTGTTGCGCGAACTCGTGGAGTATCTGCGGGAATTCCGGGCGCAAAAAACCCGCCGCTGAGCGCGGCGGGTTTTGCGTGGTGACGTGACCGGGGCTAAAATCAGTTCGTGAGGCGCGCGAGGTAGTCCATGAGGAACCGGGCCTCGGCGGGCGGCTGCACCCAATCGCTGTAGAGGAGCTCGGGCATGCGATTGTTGGTGTTGTAGAAAGTGCGGTTGGCGGCCTCGTCGGGCTGCATATAGCCGGTCTTGAGCGCGGCGCCGAGGTAGTAGCCTTCGGAGAGGGAGTAGACGAGGACGTTGGCGTCGTTGGGGAGCGGCTTGGTGACGGCGTCGCGCTCGGCGGAGCGGATGCCGGCGGCGGCCTTGGCCTCGGCGCCGAAGTTGAAGCGCGACTTGAAGAGCAGGCGCGCGGCGGTGTCGTCCATGAGCAGCATGACGGTGTTGGTCGAGCGGCCGCCGGCCTGGAGGCCGAAGCTGATTTCGCCGGCCTTGAGGAAGGCGGGCACAGACCATTTGCCGTTGGGGCGGCGGACCATCGCGATGGCGTAGCCGTCTTTCAGGCCGAAGACGAAGCCGGCCTGAAACTGGTTGATGATGACGATGCCCTTCGCGCGGCGGAGGACGTCGGCCGGGATCGCGGTCTTGGTGCTGGCCTGGAGGTCTTGGAGGATGGCCTCGCAGGTATCGAGGCGCTTGATCAGGGAGTCGCGGGGCACGGCGGCATTGGCGGGCAGCACGGCGACGGTGGCCAGGCAGAGGAGGGCGGTGAGAAATTGCTTCATGGTGAGGGGCGGCGGGCGGGCGCCGCAGTGGCGGCGAGGCTTTTCGAGGAGAGGAATAAACAGATTCGGCGGGGGAATGAAAGCGAAGATTGGCGGGCGGACTATTCGAGGCCGCGCCGGGCGATCTCCTCCTCGTCCCAACCGAGGTAGTGGCCGAGTTCGTGGAGATAGGTGAGGCGGACCTCGTCGCGGTAGATTTCCGCGTCGCGCTCGGCGTAGTCCCAG
>JACQFT010000106.1 GCA_016199925.1 Opitutia bacterium
CAAGGCCGATCTGGGCCAGGGCTGGTCGGGCAATCTGAACTACGATTTCGCCGGCTCGACCTTCGACGCGGCGTTCGTGCAGTGGAAACAGAGCGACCAACTGGTGCTCGACGTCGGGTTCCGCAAGGTGCCGTTCGGCCTGGAAGAATGGTTCACCTCCAGCAGCAACCTGCGGGCGATCGAGCGTTCGCCGGGCACGCGGTTCTTCGTCGAGGGCAACAACGGCCGCCGCCTCGGCGCCGGCAGCTACCGCACCGGCATCTTCCTCGGCGGGAAAAATCCCAGCGGCTTTTTCTACAACGTCGCGCTGACCAATCCCGAGCGCGACGAGTCGGCGGCGGGCGTCACCAGCCAGGGCGGGGCGGCGACCAACTCGCTCTCCTACTGGGGCAACGTCGGCTATGCGCAGAAAGTTGCGGGCGGCAGCCTCACGCTGAGCAGCTCGGTCGGCTTTTTGCCCGACCAGGGCGGCAAGACGCTCGGCACCGGCCACGACCTGACGGTTTACAACGCCTTTGCCCAGTTCACCGGCGGACCGTTTGATCTGCAGCTCGAGTATTTCGGCAGCCGCAACGAGCAGGGCGTCTCGGCCACGCGGAATTCTTCCAGCAGCGCGTTTTCGATCCAGCCCGCCTACCGGGTCGGCGACCTCGAGTATGTGGTGCGCTTCAGCTCGGTGGATTCCGACGGCCGCGGGCTGACCACCAGCGACCTCATCCGCTCGGCCCCCTCGGGCGGCACGATGGACAAACTCACCGAGTGGTTTGCCGGCCTCAACTACTACATCCGCGGCAACGACGTGAAGTGGCAGATCGGCTACGTCCACGGCGAGTCGAAGGACACCGTCACCGGCACCGCCGCCAAGGCGACGACCGACGGCGTGCGCAGCATGATGCAGCTCAATTTCTAACCCTCCCGAACCCAACCCTCCGGCGGGCCCCGCTGCCCGCCATCACTCTTCCAACCAAAATCCAACCGCTATGAAAAAAATCCTCCTCGCCGGCCTGACCGGTCTCCTCGCCGTGACCGCCGCCCCGGCGCAAATGCTCATCAACGGCGCCGGCGCCACGTTCCCCTATCCGATCTATTCGAAATGGTTCAACGAATACACCAAAGTCGACGGCTCGGTGCGTTTCAACTACCAGTCCATCGGCTCCGGTGGCGGCCAGAAACAGATCCTCTCCGAGACGGTCGACTTCGGCGCCTCCGACGGCCCGATGTCCGATGACAGCCTGGCGAAAGCGCCCGGCAAACTCCTGCACATCCCGACGGTCGCCGGTGCCGACGTCGTCAGCTACAACCTGCCGGGCAGTCCCAAGCTCCGCTTCGACGGCCCGACGGTCGCGGCCATTTTCCTCGGCAAGATCCGGAAGTGGTCCGACCCAGCCATCGCCAGCCAGAATCCCGGCGTCACTCTGCCCGACCAGGACATCCTCGTCGTGCATCGCTCCGACGGCAGCGGCACGACCTACATCTTCACCGACTACCTCAGCAGCGTGAGCCCCGAGTGGAAGAGCAAAGTCGGCAAGGGCACCTCGGTCAACTGGCCCGTCGGCCTCGGCGGCAAGGGCAACGAAGGCGTGTCGGGCCAGGTGAAGCAGTCCCCCGGCGCCATCGGCTACATCGAGCTCGCCTACGCCAAGCAAAACAAGCTCCCCTACGCCGACATCAAGAACTCGTCCGGGAACTACATCGCGGCCTCGATCGACTCCGTCACCGCCGCGCTCGCCACCGCGGAGATTCCGGATGACTTCCGGTTCTCGATGGTCAATCCCCCGGGCGCCGACGCCTACCCGATCGCCGGCACGACGTGGCTGCTCGTCTATGCGCGGCAGAAGGACGCCGCGAAAGGCCGCAAGCTGGTCGAGTTCCTCAAGTGGGCCTATCAGGAGGGCGAGAAGATGGCCGCCTCGCTCGACTACGCGCCGCTGCCCGCCAACGTGCAGGCCCGCGTGCTGCAGCGGATCGGCGAGATCAAATACTGAGCGGCCCCGTTCACCTGATTGTAACATTATATGATTCGTCAGCGGAGGGTGTGCGAACACACCCTCCGTTTTCGTTCGCTCCGCTCTCATGCCCGCCGCTCCCGCCGCTCCCGCCGCCGTCCCGTCCGCGCCCCCGCGCCGCTGGCCCGACGTGTCCTTCCGCTGGCTGGCGCTGCTCGCCGCCGCGACGATCGTCGCGCTGATTTTTCTCGTCGGCTGGGAGCTTTACCGGGGCGCGCACTTGGCGGTGATGAAGTTCGGCGTCAATTTTCTCCACCATTCCGTCTGGGACCCGGTCGCCGACGATTACGGCGCGTGGCCGTTCATCTTCGGCACGCTGGTGACGTCGGTGATCGCGCTGCTGCTGGCGGTGCCGCTGGGCGTCGGCACCGCGCTCTACCTGACGGAGATCGCCCCGCTCCGCATCCGCCAGCCGCTCGTCATGGTCGTCGAGATGTTGGCGGCCGTGCCGAGCGTCATCTTCGGATTGTGGGGCGTGTTCGTGCTGGTGCCGTGGCTGCGCGACAATCTGTTTGTCTGGCTGAAGAAATGGCTGGGCTTTCTCCCGCTCTTTCAGGGGCCGATCTACGGCGTGAGCGTGCTCGCGGGCGGCATCATCGTCGCGATCATGATCCTGCCGATCATCACCTCGGTCTCGCGCGAGATCCTGCGCTCCGTGCCGAACCTCCAGCGCGAGGCCGCCTACGCGCTCGGCGCGACCCACTGGGAGGTGATCCGCCTCGCGGTGCTCAGCTACGCGCGCCGCGGCATTTTCGGCGCGGCCGTGCTGGGCCTGGGGCGCGCGCTCGGCGAGACGATGGCCATCACGATGGTGATCGGCAATCGCGCGGAGGTCAGCGCCTCGCTCTTCGCCCCGGGCTACACGCTCGCCAGCGTCATCGCCAACGAGTTCACCGAGGCGACCACGGACATGTATCTGAGCGCGCTCTTCGAGCTCGGGCTCGTGCTGCTCGTGGTCACGATCCTCGTCAACGTCGTCGCCCAACTGATGCTGCGCTCGCTCGCGGGCGGCGGCACGGGCAAAGTCCAATGAACCCCGCCGCGGCCGCCGCTTCCGCCCTGCAAACCGCCCCGCCGGGCCACGCGTGGCGGCAGCTCAAGAGCCGCGGCATGGGCGCGGTGATGCTGCTGTGCTGCCTGCTCGTCATGGCGCCGCTGTTCTTGGTGCTCTATTTCCTGATCCACGAGGGCGCGAGCGCCGTCGACTGGAATTTTTTCACCCAGTTGCCGAAACCCCCGGGCGAACTCGGCGGCGGCATGGCCAACGCCATCACCGGCAGCCTCGTCCTGCTCGCGATGGCGGCCGCCATCGGCGTGCCGCTCGGCGTGCTGGGCGGCATCTACCTCGCCGAATACGGCTCGGCCCGCGCCAACTACTGGATCCGTTTCGCCGCCGACGTGCTCAACGGCATCCCCTCCATCGTGTGGGGCATGGTCGTCTACGCGCTGCTGGTCGTGCCGTTCAAATCCTTCTCCGCCTACGCGGGCGGCGTCGCCCTCGGCCTGATCATGATCCCGCTCGTCATGCGCACCACGGAGGAGATGCTCCTGCTCGTCCCGCAGGGCTACCGCGAGGCGGCGCTCGCCCTCGGCATCGCCCGCTGGCGGATGATCACCGTCATCGTCGTGCGCACTGCGCTCAAGGGCATCATCACCGGCGTCCTCGTCGCGCTGGCCCGGGTCGCCGGCGAGACCGCGCCGCTCCTCTTCACGGCCCTCGGCAACAATTTCTGGAACCACAACCTCGCCGAGCCCATCGCCGCCGTGCCGCTCCAGATTTTCACCTACGCCATCTCGCCCTACGACGACTGGCACCGGCAGGCCTGGGCCGGCGCCCTCGTGCTCCTGGCGATGATTCTTGTCCTCAATGTCTTCGTCCGGATCATCTCCCGTGACCGCAAATTCAACTGACCCCCGCGCCATGGCCGACCCGATTCGTCTCACCTCCCCGCTCCCGTCGCCGCGCCCGGACGCTCCGGGGCCCGCCGCGCCGGTCCGCCCCCCGCCGCCGGGCGCGGACGTGGCGTTCGACATCCGCGACTTCTCCCTCTGGTATTTCGCCCATCAGGCCCTCGACGCCGTGACCATCCAGATTCCCCGCCAGAAAGTGACGGCGATCATCGGCCCCAGCGGCTGCGGCAAGTCCACCTTTCTCCGCGCCCTGAACCGCATGCACGAACTCAGCCCCGGCGTGCGCATCGCCGGCGAACCCCGCCTCAACGGCGAGAACCTCTACGCGCCCCAGATCGACCCGACGATGGTCCGCCGGCGGATCGGCATGGTCTTCCAGAAATCCAATCCGTTCCCGACGATGACCATCGCCGAAAACGTCCTCTGCGGCCTGCGCCTGAACGGCGTCCGCGACCGGCCCCTCCTGCGCGAGCGGCTCGAGCAGTCGCTGCGCATGGCCGCGCTGTGGGACGAGGTGAAGGACCACCTCGACCGGCCGGGCACCAGCCTCTCCGGCGGCCAGCAACAACGCCTCTGCATCGCCCGCGCCATCGCCGTCCGCCCCGAAGTCCTCCTGCTCGACGAGCCCTGCTCCGCGCTCGATCCCATCGCCACCGCCAAAGTCGAGGAACTCATCCACGAATTGAAACGCGACTACACCATCGTCATCGTCACCCACAACATGCAGCAGGCCGCGCGCGTCTCCGACCGCACCGCGTTCTTCTATCTCGGCCAGCTCATCGAATACGCCGACACTCGCACCATCTTCATGAACCCCGCCAACCCGCAGACCGAGGCCTACGTCTCCGGCCGCTTCGGCTGACCGCCCTTTTTTCCGCCATGACCAACTTCACCGAAGACCTCAACCGGCTCAAGGAAACCATCCTCGCGATGGCCAGCCATTCGGAATCCGCCGTGGCGCGCTCCATGCGCTCGCTCGTCGAGCGCGACGACGCGCTCGCCCTCCAGGTCAAGGCCGACGACAACCGGATCGACCAATACGAGATCGAAGTCGACGACCTCGCCATCCGCCTGCTCTCGATGGCGCCGCTCGCCACCGACCTGCGCTTCATCACCGTCGCCATGAAAATCTCACAGAACCTCGAGCGCGTCGGCGACGAGGCCTGCGCCATCGCCAAGCGCGCGCACGAACTCAGCGCCGAGCCCCAGCTCAAGCCCTACGTCGACCTGCCCCGCATGTGCTCGATGGCGCTCGAGATGCTGCGCGACACCCTCACCGCCTTCGTCGAACGCAAACCCGACCTCGCCCGCGCCGTCATCCCGCGCGACCGCGACGTCGACGACATCAACCGCCAGCTCCACCGCGAACTCTCCAGCTACATGGTCGAGCGCCCGACCACCATCACCCGCTGCCTCCACCTCATGGTCATCTCGAAGAGCCTCGAGCGCATCGCCGACCACGCGACCAACATCGCCGAGGAAGTCGTCTATCTCTACGAGGGGCGCGACATCCGCCATTCCAAGTCCAAACCCAATGAAGCCGAAAATCCTGGTCGTTGACGACGAGCCCGACGCCCTCGAAGTGCTCGGCTTCAAACTGCGCGAGGCGGGCTACACGCCCGTCTTCGCCAAAGACGGCACCCGCGCCCTCGCCGCCGTGCGCGACGAGCGCCCGGCCCTCGTCGTGCTCGACCTGATGCTGCCCGAAGTCGACGGCCTCGAGGTGTGCAAGATCCTCCGCCGCGATCCGGCCACGGCGTCGATCCCCATCCTCATGCTGACGGCCCGCGCCGCCGAGATGGACCGCATCGTCGGCCTCGAGCTCGGCGCCGACGACTACGTCACCAAGCCGTTCAGCCCGCGCGAACTCGTGCTGCGCATCAAGAAACTCCTCGCCCGCGCGCAGAAGGCCGACGATCCCTCGGCGCACCTCCGCATCGGCCCGCTCGACATCGACGCCGCGCGGCACGTCGCGCAGGTGAAGGGCGTGCCGCTCACCCTCACGGCCACGGAGTTCAAGCTCCTCGACCTGCTCGCGCGCCGCCGCGGCCGCGTGCAGACCCGCGACCGCCTGTTGCAGGACGTATGGGGCTACGAGAACCCGATCGACACCCGCACGGTCGACACCCACATGCGCCGGCTCCGCGAAAAACTGGGCGCGGCCGCGCATTACCTTGAGACCGTGCGCGGGGTGGGCTACCGCTTCAGCGCGACTCCCTGATCCCTTGACGACGATCGTCATTCTCGCGCTGCTGGCTCTCGCCGCCGCTCTCGGCTGGTTCGCCCGGCGCGAACGCCGGCGCCGTCTCGACGCCGAGGACACCCACCGCCGCGAGCGCGCCGAGCAGGAGGGCCGCCACGCCACGGCGCTGCGCGAACGTTCCCTGCATCTGGAGACGCTCTTCGACCGCATGATCGAGGGGCTGATCGTGGTCGATGCCGACGGGCGCATCCGGCTCGCGAACCGTGCGGCCGGACGGCTGTTCGATTTCATGGCACCTGCGGCGGGTCGCACCTTGCTGGAGGCGGTGCGCCATCACGAAGTCGCCGCGGTGGCCGCACGACTGAAGGGCGAACGCGAGGTGCTCGGCCACGAGATCCGCCTCGAAGGTCCGGCTCCGCGCATCCTCGAGGTCAACGCCGTGTCGCTCCCGGAGTCGGCCGGAGCGCTGCTGGTTTTCCACGACCTCACGAAACTCCGCCAGCTCGAGCTGATGCGGCAGGATTTCGTCGCCAACGTCAGCCACGAGCTGCGCACGCCGCTCTCGCTCATCAAGGGCGCGGCCGAGACGCTCCTCGACGGCGGCAAGGACGACGCCGCGACCCTGGAAAAATTCCTTGGCATCATCGACCGGCACGCCAGCCGGCTCGGCCTGCTGATCGAGGACTTGCTGCTGCTGTCGGCGCTCGATTCCGGCCGCGTGGAGCTGCACGTGCGGGAACTGGCGTTGCGCGACACCGTGCAGGAGGTGCTGGAGGATTTCGCTCTCACCGCGAAGGAAAAGGGCGTCGTGCTCGACAACGAGGTGCCGGCGGTGCTCCGGGCGCGGGCCGACGACGGGCGTCTGCGGCAGGTGCTCTCCAACCTCGTCGACAACGCCATCAAGTATGGCCGCGAGCGCGGGCGCGTGCAGATCGGCGCGAGTTCGCTCGGCGCGGGCTGGCTGCAAGTCTCCGTGCGCGACGACGGCCCGGGCATTCCGGCCGAGGCGCGCGAGCGGGTCTTCGAGCGCTTCTTCCGCGTCGACAAAGCCCGCGCCCGCACGCAAGGCGGCACCGGCCTCGGCCTCGCCATCGTGAAGAATCTCGTGCTCGCCCACGGCGGCGATGTCCGCGTGGAAAGCGCCGAAGCCCGCGGCACGACGTTCTACTTCAAGCTGCCGGCGGCGTGATCCGGGTCGCGCTCGCGCGGCCTGAGCTCCAACCTCCGAGCTCCAGCGAACCAACCCGGCAAAGCTTGGGAAACATTGCGCCGAAATCTCGCTGCTTCTGAAGGTCCGGGCGCAGCGTCATTGAATAGATGGCGCTTTGGCCTGACCGGTTTTTTGCTTCACTGGAGCTTGGATGTTGAAGCTTGGAGCTTTTAACCTCCGCCTCAGTGCATCCCGAAGTAGCGGCAGGCGCGGAGCGCGAAGTAGCCGATCAGGCCGGTGATGGGGAGCGTGAGCACCCAGGCCCAGACGATGCGCTCGACGACGCCCCACTTGACGGCGCTGAATCTTTTCATGGCGCCGACGCCCATGATCGAGGTGGAGATGACGTGCGTCGTGGAGACGGGGATGCCGAGCGTGGTCGCGACCTGGATGATGATGGCGGCGGTGGTCTCGGCGGCGAAGCCGTGCACGGGTTGGAGCTTCACCATCTTGTGGCCCATGGTGCGGATGATGCGCCAGCCGCCCGCCGCGGTGCCGGCGGCCATGACGGCCGCACAGGTGAACACGACCCACGGCTCGATCTTGAACTCGGGGGTGCGGAGGAAGTGGAGCCACTCCGGCGCGTCCCGGAACGCCCCGGCCTTGGTGCCGCTCCACAGCGCGAGGGCGATGATGCCCATGGTTTTTTGCGCGTCGTTCGCCCCGTGGCTGTGGCCCATGAAGGCGGCGCTGACCAACTGGAGTTTGCCAAACACGCCGTTGACGGTGCGGGGCGTGAGCCGGCTGACGAAGAGGAGCAACAGGAACATCAGCAGCGCGCCGCCGAAAAATCCCGCCATCGGCGAGGCGAGCATCGGCAGCACGACCTTGGGCCAGAGGCCGGCGGCGGCGCCTTTGGCGTTGACGGTCGCCCATTTCAGCACGGCCCAGTCGCCGTCGGCCGAGGCGAGCGCGGCGCCGCAGAGTCCTCCGATGAGCGCGTGGCTCGAGCTCGACGGCAGGCCGAGCCACCAGGTGAGCAGATTCCACGTGATGGCGCCGAGGAGCGCGGCGAAGATCGTCGTCATCGTCACAAAGCTGGTGTCGACGAGACCGTTGCCGATGGTGCTGGCGACGGCGGTGCCGGTGAGCGCGCCGGTGAGATTGAAAAAAGCGGCCATCGTGATCGCCTGGCGCGGCGTGAGGACTTTGGTGGAGACGACGGTCGCGATGGCGTTCGCGGCGTCGTGAAAACCGTTGATGTATTCGAAGATCAGCGCCGTCAGGAGGACGATCAGGAAAATGGTCATGGCGTTTCGTCTTCGCGCTCGGCGGGTGGCGGCGGGCGGGCCGGGGCTCAGGAGTATTTCAGGACGATCTGGAAGACCACCTGGCCGGCGTCGCGGCAGCGGTCGACCGCGGTTTCGCAGAGATCATAGAGCTCCATCAGGATGACAACTTCCTTGGCGTCATAGGGGCCGTTGTAGAGGTCTTTCACGTGGGCGAGCATGAGTTTGTCGGCCTCGCTCTCGGCGAACTGGAGGCGGTCGTTGGAATGCTTGATCTTGTCGAGCTGCGTGCCTTTGCGGAGCTGGCCCACCATCGCCACGACGGCATCGACGGCTTGCTCGAGCAGCGCGACCTGGCGCAGGAGATTTTCGCGCGGGATGCGGGCCGGGCAGATGTTGAGGCGCTCGACGATTTTCTCGACCGTCTTGGGGATGCGATAGAGGGCGATGGAGAGCGCCTCGATATCCTCGCGCTCGAAGGGCGTGACGAAGGTCTTGCAGAGTTCCTCGGTGATTTCCTGGGTGATCCGCTTGTCCTTGCGGCGGGTCTGGACGACGTCGTGGATGTTGGCGGACTGGGCGCTGCCTTCGGTCTGGAGAATCTTGGCGAGGGCGGCGGAACTCGCGCGCGCCTCCTCGGCGCTGGCCTCCAGGAGGTCGAAAAATTTGTCCTCTTTGCCCAGCAATTTCTTGAGGGATAGCATGCCCGAGAGCTACCGGAGCGAGACGGTGAGGCGAGGGGAAATTTTCCGAATCGTCACAATTCCCGCGGCGAGGAGCAGGGTTTGCCGCGGGCGGACTGGCCGGGGCGCTCGCGCGTGCCCGCTTCACGGCGGTCACGGCCCGGTTCGCGGCGGGATTCCGCCGCGGTCGCCCGGAGGCAACTCGGGAAAACAGGCTTCGGATTGCGCCGCCGCAAGAAGAGGTTGACAGGGAGGAGGGCGGTTACGAAGTTCGCAGGCCCTACGGCGGTCATAGCTCAGTTGGTTAGAGCACAAGATTGTGAATCTTGGGGTCGCGGGTTCGAGTCCCGTTGGCCGCCCCATTTTTGGACGCGGATAGTTCGTTTGCCTCCCGGCGGGTCTGCAAACCGGACGCCCCGCCGCGGGTCGGACGGACCGCCTCATCCGACGGTTTCACTGCCACCTTGCCGGCTCGACCAAGACGACGCGGGACAAGCTGCCCAGCCCGGTGATCGTCCATTGGGAAGTCTGTTCGACCCGCGCCGACGCGATACGGCGCGAGCACTACTATAAAGCCGGCTCGGGCTATCGCACTAAACAAAGGCTGATTGCCGCCGGCCGAAAGCACTTCGCTGAGCTTGGCTAGAGCATTCTGCTGGCCAGCAGAATGAATCTTGGGGTCGCGGGTTCGAGTCCCGTTGGCCGCCCCATTTTTGGACGCGGATAGTTCGTCTACCTCCCGCGGGTCTGCAAACCGGACGCCCCGCTGCGGGTCGGTCTGACAACCTCATCCGACGGTTTCACTGCCACCTTGCCGGCTCGACCAAGGCGACGCCGGACAAGCTCCCCGGCCCGGGTCGGCGCCGCGGCCGGTTTCGCCGGTCTCCCTTCGCTTCGCTCCGCTCGACCGCCAAGCTGGCTACTGCGCGCCGAGTGCGCATATTGATGGGAGCCACTCCCGCCCTCCCATGAAACGCCTCCGCCTGCTGACCTACAATATCGCGCACGGGCGCGGGCTGACGCTGCACCAGAGTTTGCGCCGTGAGTCCGCCATCCGGGCCCAGCTCCTCAAGATCGGGCGCCTCATCACCCGGCTCGACGTCGATATCGCGGCGTTGCAGGAGGTGGACGAGAATTCGAGCTGGAGCGGCAGCTTCGACCACCTCGCGTGCCTCGCCGAGAACGCCGGGATGCCGCACGTCGCCTTCGGCATCACCAACCGGCGGGTCGGCCGCTACCATCTGAACTACGGCAACGCGGTCCTCTCGCGCTTCCCGATCACGAACGTCGAGAGCCACAGCTTCGGCCCGCGCAAAGTCGGCGAGAAGGGCTTCATGTATTGCGAGCTGGAGTTGCCGCAGGGCCGGCTGCCGCTGTTGAATCTCCACCTCAACCACCGCTCGCGGGCGCAACGCCTGAAGCAAGCCGGACGCGTGATGGAGTTTCTCGACTCCCACCGGCGCCTGCGCGCGGCGCGGTGCTGCGCGCTCCCGCTCCTCTGCGGCGACATGAACAATCCCGCCCACCAACCCGACGCCACCGCGACGCTCCTCGGCTATCTGGAGCAGCACGCCGACTACACCTTGCTGCCCAAAGGCGCCAAGGCGCACACCTTCCCGTCGGTCTGGCCGCAGCGGGCGCTCGACTACATCTATCTGCCCGCCGGCTGCGCCAAACCCGAGGCGCAGGTCGTCCGCAGCATGCTCTCCGACCACCGGCCGGTGCTCGCCGAATTCTCGCTCTGAGCGCCGCGGAAATCGACGTTTGCCTCGCCTGCCGTTCTCGTTCAAGTCCGTCGCTTCCATGGACCGAATCGCCGCCGCCTTTGCCCGCGCCCGTCACGAGAATCGCGCCGCCTTCGTCGCCTACCTGACGGCCGGCGATCCCGATTTCGACACCTCGCTCGCGGCCTGCCGCGCCGTGCTGGCGGGCGGTGCGGACCTCCTTGAACTCGGCGTGCCGTTCTCCGATCCGCTCGCCGACGGCCCGACGAACCAACTCGCGGCGCAACGCGCGCTCGAGGGCGGCATGACCGCCGCGCGCACCGGCGAACTCGTGCGGCGCCTCCGCGAGACGAGCGATGCGCCGATCGTTTTCTACACCTACTACAATCTCGTTTTTTCCAACGGGGTCGAAAACTATGTGCGCGCCGCGAAGGCCGCCGGCGCCGACGGGCTGCTCACCCTCGATCTGCCGCCCGAGGAAGCGGGCGAGCTGCTCGCCGCTTGCACGCAGCACGACCTCAAGACCGTTTTCATCGTTGCGCCGACGACGCCCGACTCGCGCCTGCCGCTCCTCTGCGCCGCCGCGACCGGCTTTGTCTACTACGTCTCTCGCGAAGGCGTGACCGGCGTGCGCGACCAAGTCGCCGCCGACATTCCGGCCGCCGTCGCGCGCATCCGGGCGCACACGGAGCTGCCCGTCGTGGTCGGCTTCGGCCTCTCGACGCCCGCGCAAGTCCGCGAAGTCGCCCGCGCCGCCGACGGTGTCGTCGTCGGCAGCGCCCTCGTGAATGTGGTCGCCGCCCAGCTCGCGGACCGCGCCGGTTTGCCCGGGCGCCTGCAAGCGGCCACCGCCGCGCTTGCGGCCGGCGTGCGCCCGTAGTTGGATGTCCGCATGGCCCGCCTGCCCCGACTCCTGCTGATCGACGACGACCGGTTGCAGCACCGGATCGTGCAGCAGATGGTGAAACATTTCCGCGGCGCGCCGCTGGAACTCGAGTCTGCGGAAACCTACGCGGCCGGCCTGAAGAAGTTGCTCGGCGGCCAATACGCCGTGTGCCTGCTCGACTACCGGCTCGGCGAGCGCGACGGCCTGGCGCTGCTGCGCGAGGCGCAGGCGGCGCGCTGCGAGACGCCGGTCATTTTCCTGACCGCCGAGACCTCGGAAGAGGTCGATGTCGCGGCCCTCGAGGCGGGCGCGTCCGACTATCTCGTCAAGAACGAGATCACGCCGCGCCTGCTCGAACGCGCCATCCGTTACGCGCTCAAACTCGGGCTGACGCTCAGTCAGTTGCGCCAGCTCGCCACGCACGACGAACTCACCGGCATCATCAACCGCCGCGAATTTCAGCGCGTGCTCGACGAGGAGTGGCGCCGCGCGCAGCGCTTCCAGCACCCGTTCGCGCTCGTGATCGCCGACCTCGACCACTTCAAGCTCATCAACGACACCCACGGGCACCAGGTCGGCGACGAAGTCCTGTGGCACGTCGCGAGTTTGCTCGCCGGCCAGGTGCGCACGGTGGACCGCGTGGCGCGCCACGGCGGCGAAGAGTTCGCCCTGCTGATGGTCGAGACCGACCGCAAGCAGGCGGTCGAGGCGCTCAAGCGGCTCTACGCCCTGCTCGCCGAGACGCCGTGCGTCATCGCCGAGAAAAATCTGACGATCCCCGTGACGCTGAGCGCCGGGGTGGCGGCGATGCCGTCGGACGCCGGCAGTCCCGCCGAGTTGCTCGCCAAGGCCGACAAGGCGCTCTACGCCGCGAAGAAAGCCGGCCGCAACCGCATCGTGACCGCCGACGGCAAGGTGGTGCGGCCGGTGGTGGAGACTTGAGCGGGTAGGGCGAGGCGTCTCGCCGAGCCGCGGCTCACCCGGAGGGTTCGCCCTACCTACCGAGTCAGGTCCGACACCGGCGGCGCGATCACACGCAGGCTGGCGGGGCGCACGGAAAATTCCACGTCGGCCGGCGCGTTGTGCACTTCGCCGTCGGTGTGCAGCAGGCTGGCACTCGCGCGGTGCACGGTGAATTTTTCCCCCGCGGACATCGTGACGTTCGTGGCTTGTCGCAGCGTGCTCCGGAAGAGCCGCCAGGCCAGCGCGGGCGCCGCGAGCAGACGGAACGGAGGCACGGCGGTGAGGTTGAGCAGGCCGTCGTCGAGGCGGGCGCCGGGAGCGATGAAGGCGTTGTTGCCGTATTGGCAGCAGTTGGCCACGACGAGGGTGAACGCGGTCACGTCGCGGCGTCAGTCGGTCGTTTCGATACCGTAGTTTGCCGAAGTGAAATTCCAGTAGGCCGCGAAGCTCGTGCGCAGGTAGCTGATGAAGCCGCGGCGGGTGAGCTGGTTGAATTTTGCCGCAATCTCCGCCTCGAAGCCGACGCCGGCCGCGCAGAAAAACGGGTGCCCGGCCGCGACGCCGGTGTCGATGCAGCGGACTCGGCCCTCGAGCAGGTGGTCGAGCGCGGCAGAAAAAGCCAGCGGAATGCCGAGGTGCCGCGCGAGGCCGTTGCCCGAGCCGCAGGGCACGAGCCCGAGCGCAGCCGGCGAGCCGACGAGCGCGCGGGCGACCTCGTTCATCGTGCCGTCGCCGCCCACGGCGACGACGGTGTCGCAGCCTTCGGCGAGCGCCGCGGCGGCGAGCTCGGTCGCGTGCCCGCGCCGTTCGGTGGGCGCGAGCGCCGCGTCGAGCCGGTGCGCCGCGATGAAGCGGCGGATTTCGCCGGCGGCGCCGGGCCGGCGGCGGAGGTGGCCGGAGCGGGGGTTGAGGATGAAACGGATTTTCAAGGTGACGCGGGAAAGGACGGCGACAATGGTGACATTCCACCATGGCGCGAGTCATTCATGTTCTCACCGGTTGCACGGCGGTCGGCAAGACCGAGCTGGCGCTGCGCTGGGCCGAGGCCAACAACGCGGAGATCGTGTCGTGCGACTCGCTGCTGTTCTACCGCGGGATGGACCTCGGCACGGCCAAGCCCACGCGCGCCGAACTCGCCCGCGTGCCGCACCACCTGGTCGATGTCCGGGCCGTGACCGAGCCGATGGATGTAACACAATATATTACAAGAGCCCGGGCGGCGGTGGCGGACATCCAGGCGCGGGGGCGGGCGGTGCTGGTGACGGGGGGGAGCGGATTTTACCTGAAGAGTTTTTTCGCGCCGGTGGCCGACGGCGTGGAGGTGGGGGCGGAGATTCGGGCGGCGGTGCGGGCGCGGCTCGACGGCGCGGGGCTCGGCGCGCTCGTGGCGGAGTTGCGGCGGCTGAATCCGGCGGGGCTCGGCGCGCTCGACGTGCAGAACCCCCGGCGGGTCGCGCGCGCGCTCGAGCGTTGCCTCGCGACGGGGCGCCCGCTGGCGGCGTTGCAGGCGGAGTTCGCGGCGCAACGGGCGCCGTTTGCGGACTGCGAGGTGCGGCTGTGCGAACTCGGGCGCGACCAGGACGAGTTGGAGCGGCGCATCGCGGCGCGCGTCGAGGCAATGTTGAGCGCCGGGCTCGTGGCCGAAGTGCGCGGGTTGGTGGCGCTGGGGTTGAAGGAGAATCCGAGTGCGGCGCGGGCCATCGGTTACCGCGAGACGGTCGAGTTTCTCGAGGGACGTTTGCCCGAGAGCGAACTGGCGGCGATGATCGCGCAGAACACGCGGCAGCTCGTGCGGAAGCAGCGGACGTGGTTCAAGACGCAGTTGCCGCCGCATGCGGTGGCGGACGCGGCGTCAGTCGGCGCGGGGGATCTCTTTGTGCCGCCAGTTTAACCAGAGGGTGAGGAGGGCGGAGACGGCGCCGCCGGCGAGGACGTAGAGGGGGATCGTGAGCGCGAGGCCGACGGGGCCGAACGCGGCGCGCAGGCCGACGAGTTTTTCGCGGATCTGCGCTTCGGGGGCGCCCGCCGCGCGCAGCTCGGCGACGCGCCATTCGAGCTGGAGATCGACCCAGCCGGGGTTGAGGAAGAATTTGTAGGCGTTGAGGAAAACGTAGAAGACGAGTGCGGCGGCGAGGCTGGCGGCGGCGCCGTAGAGCACGCCCTCCCAGAGCGGCAGCCAGTAGCGTTGAAGCGCGGCGAGCTGGTGCCGGAGGAGCAGGTGGAGCATCACGACCGGGATGAGGTCGCCGACGATGCCGGTGTAGGGGGCGGCGGAGAGATGCACCGTGTGCACGCCGAAGAGGTGCTCGACGAGCATCCAGGCGCTCATGAGGAGGCCGGCGACGAGGCCGTATTTCAGCTCGACTCTCATGCGGTGGCGACGGCGCGCTGGAGCCGCGCGTAGAGGATGACGTGCGTGGCGATGATGAGCGGCACGAGGAAGGTGGGGAGCAGGCTGAGGGGAAGGTAGGTGAGGGCGCGCATCTGGGCGGGGTCGGCGAGACCGAGCCGGGCGGCGGTGCCGACGACGAGCAGGATGTCGACGAAGCCGATGACGTTCCAGATGGTGATGGCGCGGCGGCGGGTGGCGTCGGCCATCGGCACGAAGCAGACGA
>JACQFT010000109.1 GCA_016199925.1 Opitutia bacterium
CGGAGAAGCTGGCCGTCGACCAGTTGCGATAGTAATTGTAATTGAGTCCGATCCGGAGGTGTTCGTTGAAGGAGAAGCGGGCGCCGACGTCCCACGAGAAATTGTCGTCGCGGCGGAAGGGGAACGAGTTTCCGAGGAAGATATTGCGGCCGTAGCCGACGCCACCGTCGACCTCGAAGCGCCGGGTGAACACGTAGGTGGCGCGGGCCGAAGCCCCGAGGGCGTCCACCGACTGCGCGGTCGCGGTCGTGGAAAAATCGCGGCTGAGGGTGCCGGTGACGTTGAACTTTCGCGTCGCGATCCAGGTGGCCGAGGCCGAGGCGGTGATCTGGCTGAAGTTTTCGCGGGTCGCGTCCACTTTCCGGAACTGGTAGCCGAAGCGGACGGTGCCGTTGATTTTCGGCAGCAAGCCGCCGGTGGCCCCGAGGGTGAAGGCGTTGTCCACGGTCTGGCCGTTGTTGGAAGTCTTGCTGACGCGGATGCGGAACCCGCCGAGCAAGTCGAGTTTGGAGGTGAAGACGTAGAACGCGTCGAGGCCCTCCGAGTAGTCGGCCAGATTGATGAGATTGCTGCCGCTGCCATAGCGCCGGCTGAGGTAGCCCGTGGAGGACGTCGCGTAGAAACGGTCGCTGACCGGATATTTGATGTTCAAGCCGAGCGGAAAATTCCACGAGGTCGTGCGGGTATTCACCGCCGTGTCGGCGCGGCTTTCGCGGAAGGCGTTCAGGGTAAAAGCGCCGGTGGTGCGGCCGATGGTCTTGTTCAGCTCGAGGGCGAAGCGCGGATTCCAAGACGACTGGTCGGTGAGCTTGGCGTATTGGACGTAGTCGAGGGTGAAGGTGCTGTTCACCGAGATGATGCCCGCGCGGCGTTTGAGTTCGGCGCCGACCGAGGCGTTCACGCTGTAGTCGCCGGCGCCGCCGTTGCTGGAAAAGATATTCGAACTGAAGCCGAACGCGACGTGCCCGAAAACGAAAACCTGGTTGCGGGTGCCGTCGATGTTCAGCAGGGCGTGCGAGGCCTGGAGCGGCAAGAGCATGGCAAGCGCAATGAAAGAAAAAAGCTTGCTGAACGTCGGGGTGCCCACGGCGGATCGCGATGCGGTTACTCGCCGCCGGGGCCCGGCTGGATCCGGTCGGGACTGACCGTGATGTTGGTGGGTTGCTGTTCGGGCACGGTCGGTGTCGCCACGATCTCGGGGGTCGTCTCCGTCGTCGTGGTCGTCGTCCCGGGCGCCGCCCCCGGGGTGACGGTCTCCTCCGGGCCGCCGGCGCCGATCTCAGCTTTCTTTTCGATCACTTCAAAAGTGACGGTCTTCTTGGCGTTGCAGGCGACGGCCGTGCGGTCGTCCAGCGATTGCATGATTTCCGGTTCGATCGGCGAGACCGTGATCGACGGCGGCGCCCCGGTCGGGCCGGGCCGGATCGTCGCCTTCTCGCCGGGGCGGAGGATCGTGCCGCCGATGTCTTTGCCACCGCTGCGGGTGGTGATGTCGCCCTCGAGCAGATAGACGGTGGTTTCTTTCGGACTGGTGTCGATGGCCACTTTGCCGCCGCGGATGTTCACGGACCCGTTGGGCGTCGAATAGTTCATCGTCGTGCCCGAAACCAACGCCGAGGTGCAGATCGCCACGAAGCCGCGCGACACGAAGACATCGCTCTGCGAAATCGAGGGCTCGTTGCTGGTCGAGTTGCGGTCGGGTTGAAACGGCTCCTGCACGAAGCGGTCGACTTCGACGCGGGTGTTCTGGTCAACATACATCCCCGTGCCGTTGGAGTAGACGAAGGCTTGGTGCGAGTCGTCGTTCGTTTCGATGATCGTGCCGGGCGCGTCAAACGCGGTCGCCTGCTTCGGTTCGTAAACCTTGCCTTCGGTCTGAATCTGCCCCTCGCCCTTGGTCTCGGCCAGGTAGAGCTTGCTCGTCGGCCCCTTTTTCTTGCCGAGCTGGCGCTGAGCGAGAGCCTCCGGCGACAACGCCACGGCGAGGGCGGTCGCGACGATCAAAACTTGGGTGGTAGTTTTCATGGTCAGAGCAGATTTGGTTGGAGGGTTTTCGGGCGCCGGCGCGCCGGCGTTCCGGTGTTTTCAGCAATAAATTAGGGTATAACCCCTATTTCAAGACTAATTCTCCACTTTGAGGACAACCCCAAGCCGTCGTTAGACCAACAAGTTGATGAGTTTGCCTTTGACCCAAATGGCCCTCTTCACCGGCTTGCCCGCGAGGTGTGGGCCCACTTTGGGGTGGTCTTTCGCCAGTTGGAGCAGCTCGGCCTCGGTGACTGCCACGGGCACCACGGCGTCGCCGCGATACTTGCCGTTCACTTGGAAAACCATCGTGACGGTGTCGGCGATGGTCTTCGTGGCGTCGAACACCGGCCAGCCGGCGGCCATGATCGAGGGCCGCTCGCCGAGGCGCACCCACAGTTCTTCCGCCAGGTGCGGAGCGAGCGGGGCGAGCATCCGCAAAAAGTCCAGCAGCGTGGACCGCGGGATCGCCGGCAGCTTTTGCAGCGCGTTCAGGAGAATCATCAGCGTCGAGATCGCCGTGTTGAACCGCAGGGCCTCGAAATCCTCGCCGACTTTCTTGATCGACTCGTGCAGCAGCTTCTCGGCGTCCGGTGGCAAGGTTGCGTCGGCTGAAATGCGTGCATGAACCGCGCCGTCCTGGTCGATGCATTCGCGCCAGACTTTGCGCAGGAACCGGTGGACGCCTTCGATGCCCTTCGGGTTCCACGGCTTCATCGCCTCGAGCGGCCCGAGGAACATCAGGTAGAGCCGCAGCGTGTCGGCGCCGTATCCGGCGACGACATGGTCGGGGTTCACGACGTTGCCGCGCGTCTTCGACATCTTCACGCCGTCTTCGCCGAGGATGATGCCTTGGTGGAAGAGCCGGCGGAACGGCTCGTGGTCCGGCACGTGGCCGAGATCGAAGAGCACCTTGTGCCAGAAGCGTGCGTAGAGCAGGTGCAGCACCGCGTGCTCCGCGCCGCCGACGTAGAGATCGGGCGAGCTCCAGTATTTCGCCAGCTCGGGCGCCACGAAGCGCTCGCTGTTCTGCGGATCGAGGTAGCGCAGATAATACCAGCACGAGCCGGCCCACTGCGGCATGGTGTTGGTTTCGCGGCGTCCGTGCACCCACGACTCGCCGGCGGGGCGCGGCTCCGTCGTCGCGACCGCGGCGCCAGTCTCGAAGTCATACCACACGTCCAGCCACTCGGTCGCATTCGCGAGCGGACTCTCGCCCGCCCCCGACGGCAGATACGATTTCACCTCCGGCAGCGTCAGCGGCAGCGCCGTGTCGGGCAAGGGCAGCGCGTAATGCGTGACGCCGTTCGCCGCGTAGCTGACTTCGTTCTTGCCGAGCGCCGCGCCGAGCTTCGCTTTCGCGCGCGCGTAGTCTTCGGCGTTCACCCAGACCACCGGCACCGGCTCGCCCCAATAGCGTTGGCGGGAGAACAGCCAGTCGCGGAGTTTGAAATTAACCTTGCGCACGCCTCGGCCGGTGCGTTCCAGCCACGCGATGATCGCCGCCTTCGCCGCCTCGATCCGGAGTCCGTTCAGGTTGAGATCGCCGTGCGCGCTGTTGATCGCCGGACCGTCCTCGACAAAAGCCTCGCCGGCAAAGTCGGCCGTTGGCTGCACCGTGCGGACGATCGGCAGGGCGTAGATTTTTGCAAAATCCCAGTCGCGCTGGTCCTGCGCCGGCACGGCCATGATCGCGCCCGTGCCGTAGCCCATGACGACGTAGTCGGCGATCCACACCGGCACGCGCGCGCCGTTCACCGGGTTGATCGCGTAGCTGCCGGTGAAGACGCCGCTCTTGTTCTTCGCCAGATCGGTGCGCTCCAGGTCGCTCTTGGCGGCGGCTTGCCTCTGATACACGGCGACCGCGGCCTGCTGGCCGGGCACCGTCAACGTCGCCACCATCGGGTGCTCCGGCGCGATCACCATGTAGGTGCAGCCGAAAAGCGTGTCCGGGCGCGTCGTGAAGACCTTGAGCTCCCCCTGCGCCGGCTCGGCCAGCTTGAACGCCACCTCGGCCCCCTCGCTGCGGCCGATCCACGCCTCCTGCATGCGCTTGGTCGAGTCCGGCCAGTCGACGTCCTTCAAATCCGCGAGCAACCGCTCCGCGTAGGCCGTGATGCGCAGCACCCATTGGCGGAGATTCCGCCGCTCGACCGGATGGCCGCCGATCTCGGATTTGCCGTCGACGACTTCCTCGTTCGCGAGCACCGCCTTCAGCTCCGGGCACCACCACACCGGGCGCTCGTCCACGTAGGCGAGCCCCTGTTTGAAGAGCTGGAGAAAAATCCACTGCGTCCACCGGTAATACTTCGGGTCGGTCGTGTCGATCTCGCGGTCCCAGTCGTAGGAAAAGCCCAGCGCTTTGATCTGGCGGCGGAAGTTCGCGATGTTGTTCTGCGTGTTGCTCGCCGGATGCGTGCCGGTTTTCACCGCGTGCTGCTCGGCCGGCAGGCCGAAGGCGTCCCAGCCGATCGGGTGCAGCACGTTGAAGCCGCGGGCGCGCTTGTAGCGGGCGAGAATGTCGGTGGCGGTGTAGCCTTCCGGGTGGCCGATGTGCAGGCCGGAGCCGGACGGGTAGGGGAACATGTCGAGCACGTAGAACTTCGGCCGGCGGAAATCGTCCGGCGCCCGGAAAGTCTTGTCCTGCTCCCAGAAGGTTTGCCAATGCGGCTCAATCGTGAGAAAGTCGTAGTCTTTGGAATTAGTTGCCTTCACGTGAAACCCAGCACCTTGAGCCAATCCACCGCACCGTCAACCATGCGCCTCCTGCTCGCCGGACTATTTTTCGCCACCCTCCTCCCGGCCGCGTCGGCGGCGATGAGCCGCGGCTTCAACCGCCTCCTCAATGCCGTCGTGCGCATCGACGTCCGCGAAGTCACCTTTGACGAGGGCACCAAACGCCTCGAAGCCGGCGTCGGCTCAGGCGTCATCATCTCCGACGACGGCCTGATCCTCACCAACGCGCACGTCGCCGATCCCCATGCGGTCGAGATTTCCGTGACCCTCGCGAGCCTCGAGCGCGTCAGCGCCAGGCTCGTCGGCTGGGACCACTGGACCGACCTCGCGCTTATCCGGCTCGATCTGGCCGACGTGAAGAAGCGCGGCCTGTCCTTCACCCACGCCGAGTTCGGCGATTCCGACGCGCTCTATCCCGGGCAGACCGTCTATGCCGTCGGCACGCCGCACGGGCTCACCCGCACCGTCACCCGCGGCATCATTTCCAACAAGAGCCGCTACTTCGAGGACAGCCGCGGCGTGCGCGGCTACGAGACCGGCGCCTTCAACACCTGGCTCCAGACCGACGCCGCGATCAACCCCGGCAACAGCGGCGGCCCGCTCGTCACCGAGGACGGCCTCGTCATCGGCATCAACTCCCGCACCTACATCGGCGCCGAGAATCTCGGCTTCGCCATCCCCTCCCGCGTCGCCCGCCGCGTCGCCGCCGAGCTGGTGAAACAGGGCCGCGTCACCCGCAGCTACATCGGCCTCGTGCCCGGGTTCCTGCGGGACCTGGAGACATTCTATTCGCTCGCGAGCAACACCGGGATGCTGATCAACAGCGTCGATCCCGGCTCGCCCGCCGCGCGCGCCGGGCTGCGGGCGAGCGACATCCTCCTCGCCCTCAACGGCGTGAAAGTCGACGGACGTTTCCCCGAGCAGTTGCCCCCGATCCAGAACACCATCGCAAATCTGCCGGTCGGGTCGCGGGTGAAACTGAGCGTGAAGCGCGGCGCGCAGTTGCTCGACTTCACCGTCGTGACCGAGAAACTCGAGAGCCGCGTCGGCGAGGAGTGGGCCTTCGAGTCGTGGGGCCTGACGGTCCGCAAAGTCTCGCGCACCTACGCCCGCGAAAACCAACTGCCCGACGACACCGGCGTCATCGTCCTCGGCGTGCAGCCGGGCTACCCGGCCGCCGAGTCCGGCATCGCGCGCGGCGACATCATCACCAAGGCGGCGAACACCGCCATCACCGACCTGGCCGAACTGCGGAAAATCTACGACGCCTACACCGCGCATCCGGAGCCGCTGCTGATCGAGGCGCAGCGCAACCGCCGCATCTCCCTCTACATTTTCAAACCATGAGAACGTTTCCCCTCCTCCTCCTCTTCGTCACCGCCCTGGCCGGCGCCCGGGCCGCCACGATCGCCGAGCTGTTTCCCGCGCGCCTGAAGTCCGTCGTCGCGGTCGAGTTTCTCGTCCAGACGGAAATCGAGCGGCGCCCCGTCGTCGTCCTCGGCACGGTCGCCGATGCCAACGGCACGATCATCCTGCCCGGCAGCGCCATCGCCCCGCAGTTGGCGCCGGCGCAGCTCAAGGACTTCAAGGTCTATCGCCCCGGCACCAGCGAGCCGTTCACCGCGGAGTATCTCGGGCAGGACCCGTTCACCGGCTGGCACTTCCTCCGCGTCGAGGAGAAGGCGCGCGCGCTGCTGACGCCCATCACCGCGTTTCCCGCGGCCGCGACCGAGCCGGCGCTCGGCGAAGAACTCTGGGGCATCGGCCTGCGCAACAAGGACGAGGATTTCGCGCCCTACCTCCAGTTGGGCAACGTCGGCATGATCACCCGGCTCCCGCAAAAAACCGCCATCCTCACCGCCGATGTCGCCGGCCCCGGCCTCCCGGTGTTCAACGCCCGGGGCGAGTTTGCCGGCCTCGCCCTCAATTCCTTCGGGCAAAATTTCCTGCTGTTCTCGCGCGCGCAGAACGGCGTCCCGATCCTCCTCGTGAACGTCGACGAGAGCAGCATCGCGCTGCTCGCCGAGGAAGTGCTCCCGAACCTCGGACGCATCCCGCACGCGATCTCCGGCCGCCCCGTCGCGTGGCTCGGCGCCTACGGGCTCCAGCCGATGGACCCCGCCGTCGCGAAATTCCTCCACCTCGAACACCAGTCCGGCGTCGTCGTCAGCGACATCATGGAAGGCAGCCCCGCCGCGCTGGCCGGCCTCAAGGAGCGCGACATCATCCTCGCCGTCGACGGCCGGCCGTTCCCGCACCTCAAGCCCGACCGCGTGCTGGTCGTCTATCTCGGCCAGCAGGTGTTGCGCCGCCGTCCGGGCGACGTCCTCGCGCTCACCGTGCGCCGCGGCACCGAGCAGCTCGAGGTGAAGGTGACCCTCGGCGAAGAGCCCAAGATGGTGCGCGAGGCCGACCGCCAGTATTTCGAGCGCCTCGGTCTCACCGTGCGCGAATTCCTCTACAACGACAGCATCGCGCACCGCATCAAGCCCGCCGACGGCCGCGGCGTGGTCGTGCATTTCGTGAAACCCAACAGCCCGGCCGCCACCGCGGGCTTGCGCCCCGACGATTGGGTCCGTGAGATCGACGGCGTGGAGATGAAAACCTACGCCGACGCCACGAAAAAGCTCGCCGCGATCGAGGCCGACAAGTCGCGCGCCGAGTTCGTCATGCTCGTGAGCCGCGGCGGCGAAACCTCCGTGCTCCGCGTGAAACTGAACTGAGCCATGTTCACGGGCATCATTGAGGAAGTCGGGCAGGTCGCGGCGTTCGCCCCGGGCGCCGCCGCGTGGAGTCTCCGGATCGCCGCCCGACTCGTGCCGAGCGGACTGGCGCGCGGCGACAGCGTCGCCGTCAACGGCTGCTGCCTCACCGTCACGCAGTTCGACGCCGACCAGCTCGGGTTCGACGTGCTGGAGGAGACGCGCCGGCTCACGAACTTCCGCGAACTCGCCGTCGGCGCCGCGGTTAACCTCGAGCGCAGCCTCCAGCCCTCCGGCCGGATGGGCGGGCACTTCGTCACCGGCCACATCGACGCGCTCGGCACCGTCGAAGTCTTCGAGCCGCGGGGCAAGGACCATTACCTGCGCGTGAAACTGCCGGCCGGGATCGGACGCTACCTCGTCGCGAAAGGCAGCGTGGCGCTCGACGGCATCTCCCTCACCGTCGCCGAAGTCGCCGGCGACTCGCTGGCCGTCTGGCTCATCCCGCATACTCTCGCCGCCACAAATCTTCGGGAGAAACGCACCGGCTCCGGACTCAACGTCGAGGTCGACCTGCTGGCAAAGTATGTCGAGAAACTGCTGCCGCCGCGCCCCGCCTGATTCCGATGGACACGCGCGAACAACTGCTGGCCCTCACCGACGAACTCCGCCGCCGCAAAGCGGCCGGTGCCCGCACCGTGACCGTCGCGGACGAGACCCTCGCGCGCCTGCGCGCGAGCGTGCGGACGCAACTGGCCCCGGCGTCGCCGCCGTCGCCGGCGGCCGAAGTTTTCGAGGCGCCGCGGCCCGTCGTCCCGCCGCCTCCGGCCGCGGCCGCGCCGCGCGCCGCTGCGCCCGCGTTGCCGCCGCCGCCGGCGCTCGCGCTGCC
>JACQFT010000019.1 GCA_016199925.1 Opitutia bacterium
CATGCGGTCGGGCGGCGTGGACCAGACGGCGGAACTCATCGGCACGAGGTAGAGGTCGAGGAAGTCGGTGCCGTAGCCGCGGTGTTTAACGTAGTCACCGAGGCTGATCTCGGCGAAGGCCGGATCGTCGAGGGCGGCAACGGCTTCGCGGTTGAAGCGGTCGATGCGGAGGAGCATCCGGAGGAAGCGGGGGCGGAAAAGATTCCGGCGCTGGCAAAAGAGGTGGTTGAGCGAGGAGCCGCAGAATTCCAGGCCGGACGCCTCGTCGCGGACGCTGAAGGACATGTCGGTCTGCTTGACCGGCACCGCGAGGCGGGCGAAGAGGCGCGTGAGGTGCGGGTAGGTCTGGTAGTTGAAGACCATGAAGCCGGTGTCGAGCGGCACGGGGCGGCCGGTGCCGGGCTCGCGCACGGTGACGGTGTGAGTGTGGCCGCCGGTGTAGCCGTGTTGCTCGAAGAGCGTGACGTCGAAAGACCGGTGGAGGAAGTGGGCGCAGCCGAGACCGGCGATGCCGGAGCCGACGATCGCGAGGCGATCCATGACGGGGTAACGAGGAGGGAGGAGGCCGAGAGCCGGCGCGGGGTCGCCGGTGATCGAGCAAGCTACGGGCGGGCGGGCGGGGCGGATGCGTCAGGCGCGGGCGTCAGGCGGCGGGCGGCGGGGCGGGAGGCGCGGGCGGCGGGGTGGCTGACGGGGAAGGCGCGGGCGTTCGTCCGCCGACCAATTCGCCGCTGACGTCTTTGTGCCACGCGGGGCCGTCGGCCTTTTTGGGCAGGACGGCCTGGCCGGAATTGACCGTGGCGATGGCGAGGGCCGCGGCGGTCGGCACCACGCGCCGGAGAGTGTTGATCTCCTGCTGCACGGAGGAGACGGAGAAGCGGCTGACGGTGTCGCGATGCGCGAGCTGCGCGGCTTCTTCGTAGATGGAGGCCGGCACGGGTTTGAGGCCCCAGATGAATCCGGTGAACGAGAGGAGTTTCAGGCCGTAGTAAGTCGGGTCGATTTCCCACCAATAGAATCCCTGGCGCGTGGCGGACATGTAGCGGTGGTGGTTGTTGTGCCAGCCTTCGCCGAGCGTGATGAAGGCGAGAACGAGGCTGTTGCGGGAATCGTCGGCGGTCTCGAAGCGGCGGCCGCCCATGAGGTGCGCGAGGGAGTTGATGCAGGAAGTGCCGTGGAAGAGCGCCGTCGTGCTGATGAAGAAACCCCAGACGAGGAGCTGCGCGCCGCTGGTGCCGAGCGCGGGGGCGGCGTGAGCGAGGAAATCGCCGAGGCCCAGCAGACCGGAGGCAAAGAGCACGGGCACGACGATGTCAAAACGGTTCAACCAGACGAGCTCGGGGTAGCGGGCGAGGTCCCTGATCTTGGAGTAGTCGGTCGGAAAATTGCGACGGCTGGTGATCCAGCCGATGTGCGCCCACCAGAAGCCGTGGACGTGCGGCGAGTGGGCGTCCTCGGGGTCGTCGGAATGCAGGTGGTGGTGGCGGTGGTGATAGGCCCACCAGAGCGCCCCGCGTTGGACGGCGGTGGCGCCCCAGACCGCGAGGAGAAACTGGCCGACGCGGGAGGTGCTGTAACTCTTGTGGGAAAAGTAGCGGTGATAAATTCCGGTGACCGCAAACATGCGCCCGAAGTAGAGCGCGACCGCGGTCCAGACGGCGAACCAGCTCCAGCCAACCCAAAGCACGCCCAGACAGCCGAGGTGAAGGACGACGAACGGAAGGCAACGGACGAGGTTGACGCCGTCGGGCCGGGCGCGGACGGCCTCGGGCGACTCGGTGGAGTAGTCGGAGTCGATCCATTGCACGAGCGACGAGAAGAGGCGGCGGAGAGAGGGCATGGGTGCGGGGCACGGTTGAACAAGAGCGGTCGGCCGCTGCCAACCACAAAGCAGCTACGCGCGGTCGGGAGCGGCGGATGCGCCGCGCCTTCCGGCCGCGGCCAAGATCGGCTCAGGCGGCCCACCGGTTCTGCCCGGGCGAACTGCATTTGTCGCCCGGCTTGCCCGGGCGGGAAGGAGGCTCGGCCGGCGGTTCCGCCTCCGTCGAGCTGCGGGGCTCGGGGTCGGTGGCGACGAGAAGCGAGAGGAGGGCGAGGGTGATGGCGGAAAAAATCATTTGCTGGGTGAACCGGCACTGGGTCAGAGCGCCGGAAGGGAAGAATGTTCCTGTCGACTCCACTACGCCGCAGGACGGGCGAAAGTTGCAGCGAACTGGAACCGACCGCCGTGTGGTCAGCACGACTGAAGCCGGCGAAGGGATACGGAGGCCGGAATTCCGCAAGGACATTTGGTGTCTTAGCGGGAAAACAAAAACGCCTTCCGGAACCCGGAAGGCGTCGTAATAGCAAATCGCGGGGAGATTAGCCGTTGCCCGGCGAGGCCGTGCTGCGGGTGTCCGTTGTTTGCGGCTGCTGCTGAGTCGTGTTGTCAGTCGGCTGATTCTGTTGCTGGGACGTCTGCTGGTTCTGCGCGATCTGCGTGGCAAGCCCAGGATTCACCGCCTGCACGGTGGGGTCAGACACGACGGTCGTGACGGTCGTGTTGATTGACGCTACGACGGCGGGAGCGGCCGCTTGGACATCGGTATTGGAAGTAACCGTGTTGGCGGAGGACGCGATAGAGAGTGAAACCTGCGGAGCTGCCGCGATGACGGCCGGCACGGCGGCAACCTGCACCACCGTATTCGTAATGGCCGCGGCAGCAGCGGGAGCGTTGGTCATGACCGCGGGGGTCGCGGCGACCTGCGCCGCGATCGAAGCGGCCCCGGCGGCGAGTGTCACAGACGAGGTGCTCGCTCCGGCCGTGTTGACGGTGGTGGAAGAGACATTGGCGGCAAACTGCGCGAGCGTGACGGCGGTGTTGACCGTGGCTGCGGACGGCGTGCCCTGCACCGACGCGAGGGCCGCCGTCGCAACGGTGTTGGCGATCGTGGCGGCCATCGTGGGGTTGTTCGACACGAGCGTTTGCAGCGTGGCGGTATCGCCCGAGGCGACGGCCGCGTCGACCTGGCTCTTCACCTCGTCGGTCAAGGCGGCGTCCTGCGCGCGTGCAGTGACAGTGAAAACAGAAAACGCCACCAAGGCGGCAGTGAGCAGTGAGCGGAAAGAGATTTTCATGACTTGGGAGGGTTTAGTTTGGCTAAGCTGGGATATTCGCAATCGAATTGCCAGAACTCTTTTCGAAAAAAAGCCGCCGCGAACCGCGGAAGTCAACCCTCTTCCCGTCATCGTCTTGATTCACCGCGTGACCGAACTTGCCCCAGCGAAACGCCGGCCGGGAGCGAGCTCGGGTCGTCCGAAATCGCGACCTGGGTGGACCCGGAGGATCGGAAACCTCGGGGGGCGGCCGGCCCGTTCCTCAGAACGCTGGTCAAGACTCGTCCTATGGGCGGCTTGTAGTTCTGGAAACCTTGCCGCGAGCGCGGCGGAGCCGCATCGCTGATTGGGCGCGCGAACTTCCGGCGAGATTCCGCCACGCTCGGCGCCAATTTCTCCCGGCGTTCAAAGACGAGGTCGGTTCCCGAGCCAGCCGGACCGGCGTTTTCACGAGATCATCGCGGTCCCCGAACCCGGCCGTCTCGCCGGCCCATACGAGCAGGTCGCCAGCGGCGCTCCGCCACGCGAGGCTGGCCGCCATCCCGCCCGTTCGTCGCCAGCGCGTCGAGCAGCACCCCGCGAACGCGGCGTTGCACGATGCGCCGGCCAACCGCCCGGCCGCCCCGCCGTGGTCACCGAGCCCGACGGCAACATTGCCCAACCGGACCGGGAGGCCTGCCGACCGGACCGCGACCCACCGCGACCCCATCGACGGCGATCGGCCTGCGAGCGAGGTGCTCACCGGCGCCATCGTGCCTGGTCGCCGCGTCTCAATCTCGCCCGCGCAACTGGCACGGGCGCCCCGCGGCTTTTCCGTCTGCCGCCGTGGCGGAAGGCCCGCGCCCGATCGCGGTCTTCGTTTTCCCGCTATCGGTCCGGCGCGATTTTTCCGCGGCGCCGCCCGTTATTCGCCGGCCTTCACGGCGCCAGTTTGCCCCGTGCTTTCTTTTCGGAAATCCCCCGCCGCATCCGGAAAGACTTGTCGGCCGGCTTCGATCTCGCTCTCTTGTCGCCCTCTCCTCACGGGCCGAGGGACCTAACCAAATGAAGCAAATCGTAACCCTGGCATTATTCGCAACCACCCTCGCGGTCTCCGCGCGGGCCGTCACCGTCGGCGCCACCGCCGGCTATCTGGTGGATGGCAAGACCGGCTACTACACCGCGCACATCGCCCATCAGTTCAAGTCGGCCAACCCCGGCATCGCCCATTTCGCAGAATTCGAGATCGGCTATACCCACGACTCCGAAGGACCCGCTTCGCTCGATATCGTGCCGGTGATGGTCAACTACCGCGCCGAGTTCGCGCCGACCGGAAAATTCGGCGCCTACCTCGGGGCCGGCGCCGGCGCCTCCCGCGTCAAGATCAACGTCTTTTCCTTCAGCGAATCCGACTCGGCTTTCAGCTACCAAGGTTTCGCCGGGCTGACCTACAAGGCGACGGAGTCCACCACCCTCACGCTGGGTGCCCGTTACCTCTGGATCGGCGACGCCAACCTGTTCGGCGTCGCGGCCCGGGTCGGCGACGACGTTTCCCTCGAGGCCGGGGTGAGGATCAAGTTCTAACTCCCGCCTCACTTCAACGCGCCAAGGCCGCGGACGGTTCCGCGGCCTTTTTGTTTTCGCCCGGGGCCCTCTTCGCGGATCACACGCCTGCTCCCGGAGCGGGCGCTTTCCCGTCCGCAGCGCGGGTCCAGCATGGTTTTCCGGTTGCTCGTGCGAACGGTTCCCCCGTGGGTCACCGCCTGCGCGGGCCAAACTGCGCGCGCAAGCGCGCTGGCCCACACTGAGGAAACCAAACCGGAAAGACGCGCCGTCGCCGCCGCCTATTTCGCCCGGCGGTAGATGCGCCACTCGAACGCCCCGAGTGCCACGCGCCCCACACCGGCCGGCACGCTGTCCGCTCGCTGCCCGGGCCGCGGCACCGGCGCGAACTGCGCGGCGTCGGCCACCGTCACCTCGGCCGCCTGCGGCCGGTTGGAAAAATTGATGACGACGGCGAATTCCTCCGCCGCGTCACGGCGCACGAAGCTGACGACGTTTTGCGGCGCGGAGTTGGCGAGCCACTCGACGTCGTCGCTGCGGAAGGCCGCGTGCGCGTGCCGCAACGCTGCGAGGAACGTATAGGTTTCGCGGAAATGCCCGCGTTGTTTCGGCTGCCAGAAAATCGGCACGCGCTCGAACAGCGCCGGGTCGCCGCTCTCGCTCGTGTCGCCGACTTCCATGCCGTTGTAGAGGAGCGGCACGCCGTCGAGCGTGAACATCAGCGCGCTGGCCGCGAGCGCCGCGGGCCAGCCGAAGCGCGCGATGGCGCGCGGCTCGTCATGATTGTCGCTCATGCGCAGGTGCAGCGCGCCGCGCGGGAATTTCGCGCGCTCGTCCGCCGCCCACGTCTTCGCCAGCTCGCTCGCCGGCGCGCCCTGCATGAGCACGCGGTTGAGCGTGGCGAGCATCGGCCACGCGTAGTCGGCGTCGAAGGCGTGCACGAGCAGGTCGGGCTGGCTCGCTTCCGCCAGCATCAGGAGGCCGGGGCGGATTTTTTCCAGCGCGGGGCGCACCTCCTCCCAGAAACCCGTCGGCACCTCGCCGGCCACGTCGCAGCGGAAACCGTCGAGGTGAAACTCGCGGAGCCAATACTCCAGCATGGCGCCCATGTAGCGGCGCGTCTCGGGATTCGTGTAGTCGAGCCCCGCGACGTCGGCCCACTCCGGATGCGGCGGGAGGACATTGCCCGCGGCATCGCGTCGGTAGAACGCCGGGTTCCTCATCATCACGCTGTCCCACGCCGTGTGGTTGGCGACGAGGTCGATGATGACCTTCAGCCCGCGCGCATGCGCGGCGGCGACGAGCGCGCGGAAATCTTCCTTCGTGCCGTAGTCGGGATTCACGGCGTAGTAGTCCTGCACGGCGTAGGGGCTGCCGAGGCGGCCCTTCGCCTTGAGTTTTCCGACCGGGTGGATGGGCATCAGCCAGAGCACGTCGACGCCGAGTGCTTTCAGCTCGTCGAGCTTCGCCGTGACTCCGGAAAAATCACCCGTCGCGGAAAACTGCCGCGGGAACACCTCGTAGATGACGGCGTCGCGCACCCACGCCGGCGCCGGGCGCGCCATCTCGCGCGCGAAATCCCTCGTCTCCTCCGCGGGCAACGCCGGCCCGGACAGAGCGAGCACCAGCAGCGGGCGAACGAGGGAGCGCCATTTCATGGCGCCGAATCTACCAGCGCCCCGCCGCGCCGGAAGACCAAAGGGGCCGACAAATCTTAGACGGCGCGGCGGATTCCGCGCCAACACACGGCGGACGCGAGGGCCGCCCGCACCGCAGGGTCGCTTCGGCTTGGCGTGGGTGGAGGGACCGCGGCTCCGTCCGGTCCTCGGTTCGGCGGCGGACGACACGGAGGTCGCCCCTCCAAGCCCGCTAATTTCGCACCCCAAGGAAAGCGTCGAACAACCTGTCAGCCGGAGCCCGCCTCCCGCCCTTGGTTTTTGCTTTGCGGCGGGGTGCGCCGTGGGGTTGAGTGGGGCACACTCCGGCCCCCCACCCGTCCGCATGATCTTTCTGCTGCGCCTCCTCTCCAAGCTCCTCTACCGCTACCGGGTGTTCGGCGCGGAGGCGCTCGCCGGTCCGGGGCCGATGGTGCTCTGCCCCAACCACACCTCGTGGCTCGACTGGCTGTTCATCCTTCTCCCGCTCGGCAAGGAGTGGAAGTTCGTCGCGTCCTCCACGACCGCGCAGGCGACCTGGATTCACCGGCGAATGATGATCAACTCCCGCACGTTTCCGGTGGACAACTCCTCGTCCTACGCCGTGCGCTCGATGGCCGACTACCTCGCGGCGGGCGGCAAGCTCGTCATTTTTCCCGAGGGCCGCATCTCCGCCACCGGTTCGCTGATGCGCATCTACGACGGCACCGCGTTTCTCGTGAACCACAGCGGCGCCAAGGTCGTCACCGCCTACCTGCGCAACGCCGTCCGCGTGCCGTGGGTGCGGCACCCGGGTTGGACGCAGTGGTTCCCGCGCGTGACGGTGCATTTCAGCCGGCCGCTGACGGCGCCGACGTTCGCCCATCTCCCGCACACGGTCGCCCGGCAGAAAATCACGATGTGGCTGCGCGACGAAATCGTGCGCCAGCAATTCGAGGCCGAGATGCAGGAGGGCCCGCGCACGCTCGCCACCGCCATCGCCGAGACCGCCGCCGCCATCCCCAACCGCATCGCGCTCGAGGACATCTCGTTCACCGAGCTCACCTACCGCCGCGTGATGACCGGCACCGAAGTGCTCGCCCGCCGTTGGCGCGCGCACTTCACCGCCGGGCGCGGCGAGCGCATCGGCGTGCTGCTCCCGACCGTCAACGGCGGCGCGCTCACCGTGCTCAGCCTCTGGGCCGCCGGCAAAGTGCCGACGTTCCTGAACTTCTCCGCCGGCGGCGCCGCGATGGTCGTCTGCGCGGAACTGGCCGGCCTGAAGCACGTCGTCACCTCGCGCGCCTTTCTCGCGAAAGCCAAAGTCAACCTCGCGCCGCTCCAGGCGGCCGGGTTGAAAATCCTCTACCTCGAGGAGGTCCGCGCCGAGGCCGGCCCGTTCGCCAGACTCGCCGCGGCGCTGGGCAACCGTCTTGCCGTCGGCCGCGCCCTGCGCGCCGCACCCGTCGCGCCGGAGGACACCTGCGCCGTCATTTTCACCAGCGGCTCCGAGGGCGTGCCGAAGGGCGTCGAGATCACGCACCGCGGCCTGCTCGCGAATTTGCGGCAGATTTTCGCCACCGCCGACCTGCGCGACGACGACCGGTTCTTCAACGCCCTGCCGCTCTTCCACAGCTTCGGGCTCGTCGGCGGCATCGTCGCCCCGCTCGTGCGCGGCTGCTACGTCTTCAACTACCCCTCGCCGCTCCATTACCGCATCGTGCCGACCGTCGTCTACGAAAAAAACTGCACCGTGCTCCTCGGCACGAACACGTTTCTCAACGGCTACGCGCGCAAGGCCCACCCCTACGACCTCTACACCGTGCGCTACCTCGTCGCCGGCGCGGAGAAAGTGCAGGCCGCCACGTTCGACACCTACGCGCGGAAGTTCGGCGTGCGCATCCACGAAGCCTATGGCGCCACCGAGTGCGGCCCGGTCCTCTGCCTCAACTCCAAGCTCGACCCCAACACCGCCTCCGCCGGCCGCCTCCTGACGCAGGTCGAATACCGCCTCGAACCCGTCGCCGGCGTGCCCGAGGGCGGCCGCCTCTTCGTGAAGTCACCTGCGATGATGAAGGGCTACCTCAACGCCGACGCCAACGAGAAATTCCAGGCGCTCGCCGGCTGGTATGACACCGGCGACATCGTGCGCATCGACGACGACCGCTACGTCTTCGTCCTCGGCCGGCTCAAACGCTTCGCCAAAGTCAGCGGCGAGATGATTTCCCTCACCGCCGTCGAGGACGCCCTCGCCGGCGCCTTCCCGCTCTACGGACTGCGCTGCGCGCTGGCCGTCCTCGCCCAACCCGACCCCGAGAAGGGCGAACGGCTCATCGCCGTCACCAACGAGGCGCGGCTCCAGCTCGCCGACGTGCGCGCCGCGCTCCGCGCCAAGGGCCTCAGCAATCTCTGCGCGCCGCGCGAAATCCGCTGCGTGTCCGCCATCCCCCGGCTCGGCTCGGGCAAGGTCGACTACCGCGGCCTCGAGCGCCTGCTGCAGGAGGAAGACGAGGCCAAGGCCGCCGCCGTGCCGGCGGCCGCCCGGTGAATGCGACCGCCCCGTGGCCGATTGCCCACCGTGTTCGCCGATCGCTGTTGCTTGGAGGGACGACCTCCGTGTCGTCCGCCTTTTTCGCCGGCGGACCGCGGACCGGACGGAGCCGGTCCCTCCCAACCGAGCCTTCGCCACCCCACCCGGCCACCCGGCCCGGCCCCGC
>JACQFT010000111.1 GCA_016199925.1 Opitutia bacterium
CGTGCCGGCACGCGACGGTCGCGACCAAGGTCGCTCCCACAAAGTCGGAAAGAGCTGCCCGATGCTCTGCTCGGAGCGGTCGCCGAGCATGTCGCGACCAAGGTCGCTCCCACAAGATCGGAGAGAAACTGGTGCGGTAAAGGTCGCTCCCACAAAGTCGGAAAGAGGCGGGCGCGGCCAAACGGCTCGGAGGTTGCTCCCGGGGATTTTCACTTGCTCTCCGACCGGCGAACCACGGACGAAAGATTAAGAGAAAGAGGAAAGATCACGAGGCGGTCGCGAGCGTCAGCCGCACGGTAACCCAGCCGTCCTTCGCTTCGTGGGTGAACTCGTGGGCGCCGGGGTAGTGGCGGAGGAGGCGCTCGAGGAGGTTCTCGTGGCCGATGCCCAGCGAGGGCAGGCCGGGACGCGCGCCGCGCTCGACCCACTCGCCGGTGTTGGCGATCTCAAACACCATCCCGGCGGGCGTGCGTCGCGCGGTGAGGCGCAGCGCGAGCGAGTCGGGGCTGGTGGCCTGGCCGTATTTGAGCGCGTTCTCGACGAGCGGGAGCAGCAGCAGGCGCGGCAGCGGCTCGGCGTCGAGCGACGCGTCGGTCTCGAACGCCACGCTCAACAGCTCGCCCATGCGGGTCTGCTCGATGTCGAGGTAGGTGCGCAGCATCGCGAGTTCCTCGCCGACGGTGGTGAGTTCGGCGTGCTGGCGGCCGTGGAGCGTCAGCCGGCAGAAGTCGGCGAGCCGGTCGACGGTGTCGCGCGCGGTGGCGAGCATGGGCGGGATCTGGCTGCGGATGGAGGTGAGCGAGTTGAAGAGGAAATGCGGGTTGAGCTGGTAGCGCAGCACTTCGAGCCGCGCCTTTTCTTCGCCGAGGCGCGCGGTGATTTTCTCGTCGAGCTCGAGTTTGTGCAGGCGGGCCAGCTCGGTGTTCTGCCGGCGCAGATCGCCGGTGCGGAGCGCGATGAGTTTTTCGAGCCGCTCGTTTTTGCGGCGCAGCACGCGGGTGCGGGTGCGGACGAGGCCGGCGAGGAGAAGTGCGCCGGCGAGGCCGTTGCCGCCGTAGGCCCACCACGTGCGCCACCACGGCGGCAGGATCACGAAGGCGAGCGCGGCGGGCGCGGCGAGGTGGCCGTCCGGATCGCGGGCGCGCACCTCGAAGCGGTAGGCGCCCTCGGGGAGATTGGTGAAGGTGCGCCGGCGGTCGCGCGACCAGGCCGACGGCGCGGTTTCGTAGCCGGTGAGGAGCGTCTGGTATTCGACCGATTCGTCGGCGGTGTAGCGCGGCGCGACGAACTCGAAGTTGAGCGCCCCGGTGGAATACGGCCGTTCGCCGCCGGCGGGCACGCCGTCGGCCCACGCGGTCGCGCGGAACGGCACCGCCGGCGGAAACGCCCGGGCGAGATCGACGCGCAACAGCCCCTCGGTGCCGCCGACCCAGAGGACGGTGCCCGCCGCGCTGGTCTCCTCGTGGATGACGTTGAAGGAGCTGAGGAGCTGCGAGAGCTGCTGCGGCAGCGCGCGCCGGCCGCCGCCGCGCCGATGCGCGAAGAGCCGCCAACTGCGGATCCCCTCGCCGCTGACGACGAGCCACAGGTGCTCCGGATTTTCGCGGCCTTGGAAAACCGGGGCGAGTTCGTGGCCGGCGGGCAACGGCTCGATGCTCGTGAGCGGAGTGAAGCGTTGCTGCGCCTCGTCGAAGGTGAACAGCGTCTGGCAGGCGGACGCCGCGAAGTAGAGTTGGCCGCCCCATTCGTTCACGCCGCAGAGTCCGGGTTGGGCGGGCAAGCCGCGGCCGCCCGGAAACCGTTCGAGACGCGGCGCGGCGCCGGGCGTTTCGGTGAGCCGGAAGAATCCGCGCCCGCGCGTCGAACCCCACAGCCGGCCGGCGGCGTCCTCGCCGAGCGAGCGCACGACTTCCTTGATCTCGGGCACGTAGCCTTCGTCGGTCCAGCCCTGCGCGGTGCGGCGCACCGAGTGCAGCCCCAGTTGTTCGCCGAGCCAGAGACGCGCGGGGTCGCGGCGGGATTTGCGCAGCACGTAAGCCGCGCCGGTCAGCCTGGCGATCGGCTCGAAGCCGGTCGGCTGCAGCGCGAACAGCTCGTCGCGGCTGGCGGCAAAAAAATCGGGGCCGTCCGACAGCAGGGAAAAAAAGGCGCCGGAGCGCACGCGCTCGAAATGCGCGTTGGTTTGCGGGGCGCTCGCGGGCACGAGGCGATACAGGCCTTGCGCGGTGGCGGCCCAGAGCACGCCGGCGTGGCGCTGCACGGCGTTCACGTTGCCGTTGTCGAGGCCGTTGAGTTTGTCGAAGAGGGTCGCGGCGGCCGGCCAGTCCGCGCGGGCGAGCCCGCCGTTGAGAGTCAGCCAGAGCCCGCCCTCGCGGTCGGCGAAGGTGTCGATGACGCGCGCGACCAGCAGGCCGTTGCTGTCGTCGAGCGCGCTGAGGAAACGCCCGTCGGCGCCGAGCAGCGTGGCGCCGCCCTGTTCGTGCGCGAGCACGAGGGAGCCGTCGGGGAGCTGCGCGCCGCGGTAAATGCGCTTGGTGCGCAGCGCGGCGTCGGCCTCGGTCGGCCACGGCGTGACGCGGCCCTCGCGCAGCAGGGAGAGTCCGTTGTGGTCCGTGCCGATGAGCAGCCCGCCGCCGGGCGCCGCGCCGAGGAACCTCATCTCGTTGGCGCGAAAGAACGGATCGTCGCTGACCACGGTGAGGCGGTCGCCGTCGAACCGCAGCAGCGGCTGGCGCGGCGCCTGGAGATAGACCCGGCCGGCGACGGCGCGCAGGCGGGCGCCGGGCGGCGTCGGCACCACGGTGAACCGCTCCTGCCGCCACACGAAGGTCTTGGTGGCGGTGACAGCGTAGAGGGCGTCGAGCCCGGCGACGACCGCGAAGACTTGCTGGAATTCGCGCTCGGCCGGCGGGAGCCGGGGCACGAGGGAGACGAATTCGTGCCGCCCGTCGCCGAGCGGGCGCAGCCAGCCGAATTCGTTGAAGCCGCCGGCGTAGATCCGGCCGTCGGCGCCGCGGGCGATGCCGAAGCTGGGGTTGACGGAGCCGGCCGCCGCGACCGCGCGCCAGGTCGCACCGTCGTAAGTGAGCACGCCGGGATCGTTGCCGAAGTAGAGCACGCCCGCGGCGTCCTGCGCGGTGGCCCAGACCTGCGGCTGGCCCCGGTAGGTGCGGGGCGAGAAATTTTTGATGACGAGCCGGCCGAGTTCGTTGGGCGGCGGTTCTTCGGCGGCGGGTGCGCGGTGCGCGAGAACGCCGGCGAGGAGCGCCGCGGCCCAGCGAAGGGGTTGGGCGCAGCGGCGGGGCAGCGCGCGCCGCCGGCCGGAGAAATTTTGCGAGCGGGTCATGCGGGGTTTTTGTTCACTTGGGGTTCGGGGCGCAGCGACTTGCCTCGGCTTGGCTTGAAGAGAAGGGAGAGCGTTTGCTCGCGGCGTTTGGCGAACGAGTCGCGCGCAATCTCGCTCCCACGGACGGTCGGCACCTGCCCCGAGGTTCTTTGCTTAGCGTCGGCGGCCGGGAAGATCGAGCCGAGAGTGGCGGCGACCGCGGCGGAGGCAGGGCTTTCCGGTTTGCGCGCGCCAACGGTTCGCCCGTGGGTCAGCGCGCACGCGCGCTGGCCCGCCCTTGCGAAACCAAGCCGGAAAGCCGTGGCCCGCCCGCAGGATGTTTTGCTCGGGAGCTGCGGCGATGTGCCGCGGCGCCCGCGCCGGTGTTCTTCGTCACGCCGCCGGCGCCGTTGGTCACTGCGCGGTTGTAAAAAGGGGCGCGGCGCGCCGATCGTTGCGCCGCGCCGGAGCCGGCCGGTCGCGCCCGCCATGAATCGCTCGCCCCTCCGTTCGTTGCTCGACACGCATTTTCCCGTGGAGGCCGTGGTGTTCCTGCCGGCGGCGGTGATCACACTGGCGGCGGCGCTGCTTTGCACGCAGCTCGAATCGCTCGGTGCGGCGGTGCGGGGAAAATTCGCGGCCGGCCGGCGCTGAGCCGGGAACGCGCCGCGGGCGCCGCGCGCGGGGTGATTGGTCACACCGGCGGTGGCGTTCGTCACCCGGCGCTTGGAAACCCCCGGTGAGCCCGTAGGCGTTTTCCGCATTCGCCCGCCGCTCGGTTGCGGCGATGAACCCTCCGCCCCGCCACACCCATGATCTCACGTCTTGTCCGCTTCTTCGCCGCCTTCTGCTTGGTGGCGTCGCTCGCCCGTTCTGCCGACACGGTGGAACTGTTGCCCGGTAGAATCACCGGCACCGTCCAGCTCTCGTCCGAGTCCGTCACCAGCGGCTCCGTCTATGCCAGCGCGACCGACGGCTCGGGCTCGGCGTCCACGTCGTTCACCGGCGACACTTTTTCCATCGTCGTGCCCGCCGGCAAGACGTGGAAGCTGAACTTCGGCCTCGCCCTGGCCAATGCGGGCAACAACTATTCGCAGATCTCGATCAACACCGCCGAGACCATCGCGGTCGGGGCGAACGAGACCGTCACCCAGAACTACAGCATCACGACGGCGCGCGTCACCGGCGACGTGCAGGTGGCGAACGGCACGCTGTCGTCGTTCGGCTACGTCCAGGCCAGCGGCAGCAGCGGCTCCGGCGCGAACACCGTGAGTTTCTACGCCTACGCCTATTCGACGGGCGTGGTCACGGTGCTGCCCTTCAACGGCGTGTCGGTTTACGGCACCGCCAATCTTTTGAGCACGACCGGCCAGACCTCGACGGTGCCGCTGCCCTCCACGACGGTCGATGTGCCCGCAGGCGGGGCCACGGTTTCGTGGAGCGTCGACGCGGCCTTCGTCTCGAGCACGATCCAGGGGGCGCTGACGCTCACCGGCGGCCCGGCGATCAGCTCGGCGCAGGTGTATTTCTACGGTCCGGACGGTTCCAACGCCGGCACGAGCCTCACCGGCAACGGCAGTTTCCAGTTCGATAACCTGAAGGTCGGCGCCTACTCCGGCTACGCCTATGTGAACTTCCCCAACACGTCGCTCTACCTCTACCGCACCGCGAGCGTGGCGGCCGGAGCCGTCACGACGGTGAATTTCACCAACGATCTCGCGACCGCGAACATCGGCCTCCAGCTCACCGGGTTTCTCACCCCCGCGCAGCTCTCCTACGCCAACGTCAGCGGGAGCGGCCCCGACAACGCCTCGGGCTACGCCAGCCTGAACTCGGCCGGCAGCTTCGCCCCGGTCGTCACCACCGGCAACTGGTCCTTCGCGCAGCTCTCGCTGGGCGTCAGCGATGCGAACGGTTCGCTCAGCATCTCCAGCTACGACAACGCTCGCGCCAACGCGCCCGTCGCCTTTGCCGCCGGCGACAACCTCACCGTGCCCGCGTTCAGCCTCAACACCACGCAGACCGAGTTCACCTTCGACGTCGTCGAGGCGCCCGGCGCGGCGGGCGAGACCCTGATCTCGTATCCGAGTCTCTCGGGTTACACCTACAAATACTCCCCGACGGGCGAGTATCTCGGCTATTCCTCCTTCTCGGCCCAGTCCTACGCGACCAACCAGGCCAAGCCCCGCGTGCTCCTCGTCGGCGAGCCCGGCACCTATCAAATCCAGGCCTACGGCAACGTCGAAGGCACGAACGTCAGCTTCGGCAGCTTCTCCATCGAGCTGAAAGCGCCGCTGCCCACGCCGGTCGGCACCAACGTCACCGTCAGCCCCGGCGCCGGCACCACGCTCGTGTTCGACGCGGTCACCACCGCCGGAGTCACCACCGCCTCGCAGCTCCCCGTCGGCCCCGCGCTGCCGGGCGGCTACTCCAACCTCACGAGCAACGGCCAGAAAGTTTACTACAGCGCGAGCACCACCGCGGTGTTCACCGGCTACATCGAGGTGACCGTCGGCTACGATCCCGCCACCGTGCCGGCCGACCTCGCGTCGCGCCTCCGTCTCTTCTACTACGACAAGGCCACCGAGCAGTGGATCGACATCACCACCGGCGTGGACGAAGCGGGCAACCAAGTCACCGGCGTCGCGCCCGCGCTCTCGACCTTCGCGCTCGGCCTGCCGCACGCTCCCGTCCTCGGCGCGATCACCGTCCCGGCCGGCGCGCTGAAAGACACGGCCCTGCCGTTCTCCGCCACGTTCACCGACTCCGATCCGGGCGAAGCCCACACCGCCTCCTGGTTCTGGGGCGACGGCTCGGGCAACACCGCCGGCACCGTCACCGGCGGCACCATCAGCGGCGAGCACACCTTCTCCACCGCCGGCACCTTCACCGGCACGCTCACGCTGACTGACATCACCGGCAACGTCGTCACGAAGACCTTCACCGTCACCGTCGGCGGCGGCGTCACCGACACCACCGCGCCGGTCATCACCCTCGGCGGCAATCTCACCGCCGAGGCCACCAGCGCCAGCGGCGCCGCAGTTAACTTCACCGCGACCGCGACCGACGCCACCGACGGCACCGTCGCCGTCACGACCACCGCGGCCTCCGGCGCCGTATTCCCGCTCGGCACGACCACCGTGACCGCCACCGCCACGGACGCCGCCGGCAACGTCGCGACGAAGACGTTCACCGTCACCGTCGTTGACACCACCAAGCCCGTCCTCGCGTTGCCCGCCAACCTCACCGTCGAAGCCACCAGCGGCGCCGGGGCCGTCGCGACCTTCGCCGCCACCGCGACCGACGCCACGGGTGCGACCCTCACCTACAGCGTCGCCTCCGGCAGCACGTTCCCCGTCGGCACGACGACGGTCACGGCGACCGCCACCGACGCCGCCGGCAACGTCAGCACCGGCACCTTCACCGTCACCGTGCGCGACGCCACCGCCCCGGTCTTCACCGCGCTGAGCACCAACTCGCCGACCCTCTGGCCGCCGAACCACAAGCTCGTCGCCGTCACCGTCAGCGCCGCCGCCACCGACGCCGTCGGCCCGGTCACCTACCGCATCCTCACCGTCACCAGCAGCGAGCCCGACAACGGCCTCGGCGACGGCGACACCGCCAACGACATCCAGATCACCGGCGCGCTCACCGTGAACCTCCGCGCCGAGCGCTCCGGCAAAGGCACCGGCCGCACCTACACGATCACCGTCGAGGCCAAGGACGCCGCCGGCAACGTCACCACCCAGACCGTCACCGTCACCGTCCCGAAAGACCAGAGCGACCAGAGCGACAAGAGCGACAAAAAGGACGACGACAAAAAGGACGACGACAAAAAGGACGACAAAAAGAAGGACGACAAAAAGAAGGACGACAAAAAGGACGATGGGAAAAAGGACGACGGCAAGAAAGACGACAAGAAGAAGGGCGGCGGTTAACCGCGACTTCCGTCAAGCACCTACCCCTCGAGCCTGCCGGCAACGGCAGGCTCTTTTTTTTGGCGAGACCGCATTACATTACTGGAGGAGGGGCTTTCTTGTCCGCCATAGCCTTGGCGACGGCGGAACGCCCCGATCGGGACAACCCATCGCGGCATAAAGCCGCTCCTACAGTCAGTCTTCTTGCACTCGCACAATATCCTCACTCCGGCCCGAAGGCCTGGAGGCCGGTCTGCGCGCGGCCGAGAATGAGGGCGTGGATGTCGTGCGTGCCCTCGTAGGTGTTCACGGCTTCCAGATTCATCATGTGGCGGACGACGTGGTATTCGTCGGCGATGCCGTTGCCGCCGTGCATGTCGCGGGCGAGGCGGGCGATGTCGAGGGCCTTGCCGCAGGAGTTGCGCTTCACCAGCGACACCATCTCCGGCGTGCACTTGCCGTCGTCCATCAGCCGGCCGACGCGCAGCACGCTCTGCAACCCGAGCGTGATCTCGGTCTGCATATTCGCGAGCTTGAGCTGGATCAACTGGTTCGCCGCCAGGGGACGGCCGAATTGTTGGCGGTCGAGCGTGTATTGGCGGGCGGCGTGCCAGCAGAACTCCGCCGCGCCGAGCGCGCCCCACGAGATGCCGTAGCGGGCCTTCGTCAGGCAGCCGAGCGGCCCCTTCAGGCCCTTCACGTTTGGCAGCAGATTTTCCTCCGGCACCGCGACGTCCTCCATCACGATCATGCCGGTGGGCGACGCGCGGAGGGAAAATTTTCCTTCGATCTTCGGCCCGGTGAGGCCCTTCATGTGTTTCTCGAGGATGAAGCCGCGGATCTCGCCCGCGTCGTCTTTCGCCCAGACGATGAACACGTCGGCGATGGGCGAGTTGGTGATCCAGGTTTTCGTGCCGGTGAGCACGTAGCCGCCGGCGACTTTGCGGGCGCGCGTCGTCATGCTGCCGGGGTCGGAGCCGGAGTTGGGCTCGGTCAGGCCGAAGCAGCCGACCCACTCGCCGGTGGCGAGTTTGGGGAGGAATTTTTGGCGCTGCTCTTCGGAGCCGTAGGCGTAGATGGGGAACATCACGAGCGACGACTGCACGCTCATCACCGAGCGGTAGCCGGAGTCCACGCGCTCGACCTCGCGGGCGATGAGGCCGTAGCTGACGTAGTTCACGCCGGCGCAGCCGTAGCCCTCGATGGTCGAGCCGAGCAGGCCGAGCGCGCCGAGCTGGTTGAGAATCTCGCGATCAAATTTCTCGTGCCGGTTCGCTTCGATGATGCCGGGCATGAGTTTGCCCTGGCAGTAATTCCGCGCCGAATCGCGCACCATGCGCTCCTCTTCGGACAACTGTTCTTCGAGAAGAAACGGATCTTCCCAACGGAAGGCGGGCTTGGTGACGGATTTTTTCATGGCATGGAGAGTGATTTGGAAAGGTAGGGCGAACCGTCCCGGTGAGCCGCGGCTCGCGAGAAAAACCATGCGTTCGGCTCGCCGGGACGGTTCGCCCTACCGGCAATCAGTTGCCGGGAGTTTGGTCGCGAGGCAAGCCGGGTCTACTTCGCCGCGATGAGCGCGGGGTAGCTGCCGACGGTGCCGAGGCGCGCGGCGATGCGGCGGCGCATCGCAATCGTGTTGAGCGGCGTCCAGCGGAGAAGCTTGCGGGCGAGGCCGAGCTGCAGCTTCAGCTCCTCGCCCGCGGCCATCGCGGCGACGGCGTCGCGGGCGCGGTTCTCCATGCGGGCGACGCTGTCGTTCACGAAGATCAGCGCGAGGTCCGCGTGCGTGGCGGCGTTGGCGCTTCGGCCGCGAATCTTCAGCGCGCGGAGCACGGCGCTCTCGCCGTGGAAGATGTCGATCACAAGGTCGCTGAGCACGGCGAGGACTTCCTGCTCGTGGATGAGCTTGTCGCCGAACTTCTGGTGGGCGCCGCCGAAGAGCAGGAGCGTGGCCTTCTTGGCGCGGCCGATGAGCCGGAGCGCGGTGGCGAGATCGTCGCCGCCGGCGTCGGCCTCGGGGGCTTTCTGCGCGTCGGCGAACGCGGCCACGGCCGCGGCCATCAGCCCGAGCCGGCCGCGTTGGGCGCGGCGGAGCAGGTTCGTCGGGATGAAGAGCCGGTTGATTTCGTTCGTGCCCTCGAAAATGCGGTTGATGCGCGCGTCGCGCGTGCCGCGGGCGGGGGAGAATTCCTCGGTGAAGCCGTAGCCGCCGTGGATCTGCAGCGCCTCGTCGGCGACGTAGGCGAGCATCTCGCTGACGGAGACCTTGACGGCGGAGCACTCGAGGGCGAACTCCTCGATCGCGCGCGGGTAGCCGGCCTTGATCGAGTAAACCATCTCGCCGGTCGCGCTCACCTGGTCCAACTGGTCGGCGGTGCGGTAGAGGGCGCTCTCGACGGCGTAGAGGCGCGCGGCCATCTCGCCGAGCTTGTGCTGGATGAGGCCGAACGAGGCGATGGGCCGGCCGAACTGCTGGCGCTCGCCCGCGTATTTGACGGCGGTGCGGAGGAGGTCTTTCGCCGAGCCCATCGAGCCGGCCCCGAGCGTGAAGCGGCCGAGGTTGAGAATGTTGAACGCGATGTAGGCGCCCTTGCCGACTTCGCCGAGCACGTTCTCGACCGGCACGAGGGCGTCTTCGAGGATGACGCGGCGGGTGGAGGAACTCTTCAGCCCGAGCTTGTGCTCCTCGCGGCCGGTGGAGACGCCGGGGAAAGTTTTCTCGACGATGAACGCGGTGACGTGCTCGCCGTCCACCTTCGCGAAGACGATGAAGACGTCGGCCCAGCCGCCGTTGGTGATCCACATTTTCGCGCCGTTGAGGACGTAGTGGGTGCCGGCGGCGTTGAGCACGGCCTTGGTCTTCATGCCGAGCGCGTCGGAGCCGGAGCCGGCCTCGCTGAGGCAGTAGGCGGCCATCAGCTCGCCGGGCGCGAGGCGCGGCAGGTATTTTTGCTTCTGCGCCTCGCTGCCGAAATACGTGATCGGGCCCGTGCCGATGCCGCTGTGCGCGCCGCAGGTGATGCCGAAGCCCGCGAGCCGGCTGAGCTGCTCGGCGACGCCGAGCGCCGCCACTTTGCCGAGGCCGAGGCCGTTGTAGGCCTCGGGCACCTCGAGGCTGAGCAGGCCGAGGGCGGCGGCTTGGTGGAAAAGTTTGACCGCGAGCCCTTCCTCGCGGTGCTCGAGCGCCTCGAGGTGCGGGAAGACTTCCTTGTCCATGAACTTCTCGGCCGTGGCGGCCATCTCGCGCGCGTCGCTGGAGAGGTCTTCGGGCGTGAAGACGAGTTCGGGCTTCGTCTCGGAGAAGAGGAAATTGCCACCGGTCAGATGGGCGGGGAGATTTTTTTGGTCGGACATGGCGGGCGGGGGTTGGCGGTGACGTTGTTCGCGGGGGCGGAAGAAAAAAATTTCAGAGGCCGAGTTTTTCGACGAGGAGCTCGGCGACGTCCAGGACGCGGGCTTCGCTGCCGTTCGCGTCGACGCCGTCGGTCATCATCGTCAGGCAGAACGGGCAGCCGACGGCGACGGTCTTGGCGCCGGTGCCGAGGGCTTCCTTGGCGCGCTCGGTGGAGACGCGCTGCTTCGGGTCCTCCTCCATCCACATGCGGCCGCCGCCCGCGCCGCAGCAGGAGGTGCCGGTGCGGTTGCGCTTCATCTCGCAGAGCGACTGGCCGCCGAGCGCGGTGGCGAGCACTTCGCGCGGCGCTTCGTGGATGCCGTTCACGCGCGCGAGATAGCACGGGTCGTGATAGGTGACCTCGCCGGCGGGTGTCGCGGCCGCGCCGGGCACGGCGGACAGGCGGCCTTCCTTGATGAGTGTGGCGAGGAGCTGCGTGTGGTGGACGACTTCGTATTCGCCGCCAAACGGCGCGTAGTCCTTCAGCAGCGCGTTCACGCAGTGCGGGCAATGCGCGACGATGCGCTTCACGCCATACTTCGCGAGCGTCTCGATGTTGGCGGTGGCGAGTTCCTGGAAAAGAAATTCGTCGCCGAGGCGGCGCGCGGAGTCGCCGGTGCATTTTTCTTCACGGCCGAGGATGGCGAAGTTGACCTTGGCGTGGTGGAGCAGCTTGACGACGGCGCGCGCCACGCGCTGGGCACGGCGGTCGTAGGAGGCGGCGCAGCCGATCCAGTAGAGAATCTCGAAGGTCGGATTCTCCTTCACGGTCGGGGCGGCGGGGACGGCGGGGGCGGTGCTCATGAAGGGGAGGTGGGGGCGAGGCCCTCGGTCCAG
>JACQFT010000107.1 GCA_016199925.1 Opitutia bacterium
ATCGTCGAGCAATACATCCTCCCGAAAGTGCCGCAGCAGGATTTGCCGCCGCCCATCGTGCTGCGCAAGGACGACGAGGAGGCCGTCTCCCCCATCAGCCGCATCTCGGGCAAGATTCCGACCGACTTCATCGAGTTCCTCGTCGACAACCGCTTCATCAACGGCCGCGCGACGATGCTGATGGACCTCGACCGCTGCACCCGGTGCGACGACTGCGTGCGCGCCTGCGCCGCGGCGCACGACAACAACCCCCGCTTCGTCCGGCACGGCGCGCAGCACGGCCACTACCTGATCGCCAACGCCTGCATGCACTGCCTCGACCCGGTGTGCATGATCGGCTGCCCGACGGGCGCCATCAGCCGCGACTCGAACGGCGGCCAGGTCGTCATCAACGACGACACCTGCATCGGCTGCGCCACCTGCGCGAACAGTTGCCCCTACAACAACATTCAGATGGTCGAAATCCGGGACGAGTCCGGCCAGTTCATCCTCGATCAAAACAACAAGCCGATCAACAAGGCCGCGAAGTGCGACCTCTGCCTCGAGCAGGTGACGGGCCCCGCCTGCGTGCGCGCCTGCCCGCACGACGCCCTCACGCGCATGAACATGCAGGACACCGACGCCCTCGCCCAATGGCTGCATCGCTGAGCTTTTTCGCCCGCCGCCGCCTCGGCCTGATCCTCGCGCTCGTCGCGGCGGGTCTGGTCGCGTGGGGCCTCCACCACCTCTACGGCGTCTTGCTGCGCTTCACGGCGATCACGACCGGGCTCGTGCTGCTCGGCACCTGCTTCGCGCTGGCGTTCTTCAACGCGCGCAAAAAACTGCCGTTCATCCCGCTGCTCCGCGCCTCGACCTGGCTGCAGTTCCATGTCTACGCGGGCTGGTTCGCCGTCATCCTCTTCGTGCTCCACATCGAAGGCCGGTGGCCGGCGGGGATCTTCGAGGTGACGCTCGCCGCCGTGTTCGCGCTCGTGGCGCTGAGCGGCGTCTTCGGCATCCTCATCTCGCGCGTGCTGCCGGGCCGGCTCGCGCTGAGCGGCGAGAACGTGATGTATGAACGCATCCCCGCCCTGCGCACGAAACTCCAGCGCGACGTCGAGGCGCTCGTCTGGAAGAGCGTCGAGGAGACGAAGTCGTTCACGATTTCCGAATTCTACACCAACCGGCTGAAGGCCTACTTCGACCGCCCCCGGCACCGTTACCGGCACCTGCTCGCATCGAAAGTGCCGCTGCAGAAACTCCTGAGCGAGGTCCGCCTGCTCGAGCGCTACATGGTGCCGGCCGAGCGCCTCATCCTCGCGGAAATCTCCGAGTGCATCGCGGCGAAGGACAACCTCGACCTCCAATGGGCCGGCCAGGGCCTGCTCAAATACTGGTTGTTCGTCCATATCCCGCTCACGTTCAGTCTCCTCATCCTCGGGCTCCTCCACGGCCTGCTCGCCTTCTCCTTTGCGGGAGGCGTGCGCTGATCCGCGATGAAATTTCTCCAGCTCTTCGACTTCAAGATCAGCCGCTACGAGCGCCCGAACGACGCCTGGGTCTGCGGCCGCAAAGACAGTTGCGAGGCGTGCCCGCTCGGCCCCGACCGCAAGGGCAACTGCCGCGCCACCGCCGACTGCCGGCCGCGGCGCGAGGGCGACCGCTGGCAATGCACGCGCACCGACACCCGCGGCGGCAAATGCGCCTCCGGCCCGCGGCCCGACGGCTCGTGCTGCAATCCGATTCCCCCCTGCGTGCCGCAGCGCAGCGTGCGCGCCCGCCGCGGCGTGGCCGTGCTGCTCGCCGTCGCCGCGACGCTCGGCGCCGTGCTGCTCGCCCTCGGGCTGCGCGCCCGCGACCAGGTGTTCAACCCCGGCCCGCGCACCGCGCACCATTCCTCGACCGACATCACCTGCGCCAGTTGCCACACCGCCGCGCAGATCTCCTCGACCGAGTGGCTCGAGGCCGCGTTCTCCAAGAAGAACGCGCACGCCGACTCGATGCGCTGCCTCGTTTGCCACAGTCTCGGCAACGCCCCGACGCAGCCGCACAGCCTCGATCCGAAAGCGCGCGCCCTCCTGACGGCGAAAGCCCGGGCCCGGCCGCCCGGCGGCGACGTGCCGCTCGCGCTCCAGGCCGCGTCGTTCCTCGGCGGCCCGCCCGTGGGCGCCGACGGCACCCTCGCCTGTGCGACCTGCCACCGCGAGCACCACGGCCGCAGTTTCGACCTGAAGAAACTCAGCGACGCGAGCTGCCAGGCCTGCCACGCCTCGACGTTCGCCAGCCTCGCGCGGGGCCACCCGCAGTTCACCGGCTACCCCGCTGAGCGCCGCACGCGCATCGAGTTCGACCACGCCGGCCACCTGAACAAATATTTCCAGAAGCTCGACCAGCCGCCGCAGTGCAGCGACTGCCACGTGCCCGATGCGGCCAACCGCTCCATGCTGGTGAAGGGCTTCGAGGCGAACTGCCGCGCGTGCCACTTGGAGTCGATCACCCGCCCCGGCGCCAAGGGCATCGCGGTGCTGCGCATCCCCGGGTTCGACCGGAAATTCCTCGAGACCGAAGCGGCGACGCTCGGGGCCTGGCCGGCCGATGCCGACGGCGACATCACGCCGTTCATGCAGGTGCTTCTCGCCGGCGACGCCAACGTCGCCAAGGCGATCGCCGCCCTGAAGGGGGTCGATCTGCTCGACCTCTCCGGCGCCGCCCCCGAAACCCGCGCCGCGGCCCGGCAACTCGCGTGGGGCGTGAAGGAGCTTTTCGCCGACCTCATCGTGTCGGGCCAGGAGACCATGAAAAAGCGGCTCGGCGACGCGCCGACCGCCGCCATCGGCCAGTTGCCCGCGGAAAGCCTGAACGCGTTCACCCAGGCCGGCTGGTGGCCGGATCTCCTCGCCGAAGTCGCCGCGCACCGCGCCGGTCAAAAACTTCCCGGGCTCGGTGTCGCCGCCGCGCCCGCGCCCGCGCCCGCGAAAACTGCGCCCCCGCCGGCCGCGGCCGCGCCCACCGCGCCTGCCGCGACCGACGACATTCTCGACGACGCTCCGGCCAAACCCGCCGCCGCTCCGGCGGCCGCGCCCGCGGTCGCCGAAGACATTCTCGGCGGCGACGACATTCTCACCAGCGACCAGCAGCCCGCCGAGCCGGCCGCCAACACGGTCGCACTCGCCGGCGCACAAACGCCCGCGGCCCAGCCGGCGGACGACGACATCATCGACGATGCTCCGGCCAAACCGGCTCCCGCTCCCGCCAAGGTCGCGGCGAAACCCGCCGACGACAGCCTCGGCGACGATATCATCGACGACCAAGCGGCGGCGGCTCCGGCGAAGAAAGCCGAGCCCGAGCAAGCGCGCGCTCCGGAGCGCGTCGCGCCCGAGAAGTGGGTGAGCGCCGGCGGCTGGCACGTTGCCCCGAACGATTTTTCGCTGAACTACCGCGCGACCGGCCACGGCGACCCCTTTCTCCAGGCATGGCTCGACCTCGGCGCGGCCCGCGCGACGACAGCGGCGGCGCAGGAGACGTTCAAACAGCTCGGCGCGAACGGCAGTTGCCTCAAGTGCCACAGCGTCGATCGCGCGGCCGGCGAATCCCGCATGGTCAACTGGAAGGCCAAGGCGCCGATGCCGCACATGCACGAGTTCACGAAGTTCTCGCACGGCGCGCACTACAACTCGGTCAACGGCCAGAGCTGCCAGACCTGCCACCACCTCGACGCCGGTGCGAAATACACCGCGGCCTTCGGCGCCAACGTGAACCCCGCGCAGTTCGAGAGCAATTTCCGCCAACTGACGGTGAGCGACTGCGCGCGCTGCCACACGGCCAAGATCGTCGGCAACAGTTGCCAGCTCTGCCACAATTACCACGTCGGCGAGTTCATGCCGACCAAGCTGACGGGCAACTGAGCCGGCGCGCCGGCGGCCCGGCCCGCGGGCGCGGGCCGTGGTGCCCGGGGTGGGACTCGAACCCACACACCCTTACAGGTCACGGATTTTAAGTCCGATGCGTATACCGATTCCGCCACCCGGGCGAGGGGAGCAAGGCGCCCCCCGATTTCGGATTTTGCCTGCTGCGACGCAAGCGGGGAATGGCCTTGCGCCCAATGAGGCGGGGGGTAGGTGTTGGGACTTGAGCCATTCCAACGACAAATTTTTTCCCCGCGCCGCGCCCGCGTCCGCGCCCGGCGTTCCGCTCCCGCCCCGCCCGTTTGTTTTTCCGCGATGAGAATAGGATTCCTCGGTGGCAGTTTTGATCCCGTGCATTTCGGGCACCTGATCGCGGCGCAAGACGTGCTGGAGCAATACAAGCTCGACCGGCTGATTCTGGTGCCGGCCGCGCAGGCGCCGTTGAAACCCAACGACGTCGCCTCGTCACCCGACGACCGGCTGACGATGCTCCGCGCCGCCATCGAACGCGACCGCCGGTTGGAGTTGTCCGACTTCGAGCTGAAGAAAGGCGGCATCAGCTACACCATCGATTCCGTGCGGCACTTCCGCGCGCAGTTTCCGCAGGACGAACTCTTCTGGATCATCGGCGGCGACCAACTGCCGCTGCTGCCCCAATGGAAGGACATCGCCCGGTTGGCGCAGCTGATCGAGTTCATTTTCTTGGAGCGGCCGAATCATCCGCGCAAACCGCACTCGGAGATTCCGGGCCTGCGGCTGCATCGCTGCGACGGGCATTTGATCGAGATCAGCTCCAGTGCGCTGCGGCAGCGCGCCAAGGAGGGGCTTTCGCTCCACTATTTCTGTCCGCAAAAAGTTATCGCCTATATCGAGGCAAAGAAGCTCTATCGGTGACAAGTCGATGAAAGCCAAGAAATCCAAACCCGCCCGCAAGACCGCGCCGAAGCCCGCCGCCAAGCCGGCACCCCGCCGCAAAGCCAATCCGTCGCTCCGGCTGCTCACTCTGCTGGTGGCCGCGCTCGACGCGAAGAAAGCCGAGGAGCTGCGCGTGCTGAACGTGGGAAAACTCTCCAGCATCACCGACTATCTCGTCTTGGCGACCGGCACCTCCGAGCCGCATCTCCGCGCGCTGCGCATCGAAGCGGAGCGGGTCCTCGACGGGGAGAAGACGCGGATCCTCGGAGTCGAGACCACCCAGGGGAGCGGTTGGACGGTGATCGACGCGTTCGATGTGATGGTGCATCTCTTCACGCCCGAGAACCGCGGCAAATACCGGATGGAGCAACTCTGGAAAGACGCGGAGGAAGTGCCGCTCGGTTCCTTGCGCGCCGAGTGAGGAAGGAGTCCGCGAGGCGCACTCCACCTGGCGGCACGGCTTTCCGGTTTGGTTTCGTAGGTGTGGGTCAGCGCGCTTGCGCGCGCCAAACCGCGCGCGCAAGCGCGCCGACCCACAGGGGAAACGTTCGCGCGAGCAAACCTGAAAGCCCTGCACTTGGCGGCTAGGGCAGAACAGCGGCATCGGCGGCTGGGGTGTTGCCGGCCCAGCGCCGATTCTCATACCGTTTTGATAGACCTGCCGGTGAGCACGCTTGGCACGCGGAGAAAACCCTGATTGCGTCTGAGCTTCGGGCCGCCGTTCCAAACCAAAGTATCCATCCATAATAATATGAAAAAATCCTCCCCAGGCTTCACCCTCGTCGAAATCATGATTGTCGTCGTCATCATCGGACTCCTCGCCGCCATGGCGATCCCGGCGTTCCAGAAGGTCCGGCAGTCCTCGCAGGACAAAGCGGTCCTCAACAACGCCCGCCAGCTCTCGGCGGCCGCGGACCAATATTTCCTCGAGAACGGCGTCTCGTCCGTCGCCTCCGCCGACCTGGTCGGCGCCACCAACTACGTGAAGGCGGTCAACACCGTCGCCAGCGAGACCTATCCCGCCGGCTACACCCAGGGTGTCACGATCACGATCTCCGGCATCGCCGGCGTTCGCACCGTGACCTACGCGCCCTGAGCCTCGGTCGCGTTTTTCTTTCCGACCAGCCTGCGTTCGCGTCGGCTGGTTTTTACGTTTCTTTGGGGAATTAGCCCTTGCCTGACTCGGCGGCACATTTTCTACTAACGCCGCTCAATTCGAGCATTTATCATAATCCACATAACCACCACTAGAATGAAGACACGCAACAGTTCCTCCAAGGGTTTCACCCTCGTCGAAATCATGATCGTGGTTGTCATCATCGGCCTCCTGGCCGCGATGGCGATCCCGGCCTTCCAAAAAGTCCGTCAGTCCTCGCAGGACAAAGCGGTCCTCAACAACGCCCGCCAGCTCTCGGCGGCCGCGGACCAATACTTCCTCGAGAATGGCGTGTCGTCCGTCGCCTCCGCCAACTTGGTCGGCGCGACGAACTACGTGAAGGCCGTCAACACGGTCGCCAGCGAGGTCTATCCCACCGGCTACACCCAGGGTGTCACGATCACGATCTCCGGCATCGCCGGCGCTCGCACCG
>JACQFT010000104.1 GCA_016199925.1 Opitutia bacterium
CGCCGTAGCGCTTGGTGAGGCCGGTGGCTTCGATCATACGGGGCTGAACGGTGACGAAAGCCGCCGCCGAGTAAAGCGGGGTGTGGCCGCCGCGCCGGCGGGAGGGAAGCTCGGGGGCCCCTCTGTAACCGCGCGGGGGACGGTGCGTCATCTCCAGCACCAACCCAAAATCAAAATGAAACCATTCAAGAAGTTCCTTTTCCCCCTCACGATCCTGGCGCTTTCAGCCGGCACCGTTCTCGCCCAACACGGCGGGCCGCGCGGCGGCGCCTGGGGTGGCGGCGGCCCGCGCGGCGGCGGCGGTGCCGGCGGCGAGCGCCAGCGGCCCACGCGCGAGCAAAGGCAGGAGCGGGCCGACAAGTTCGCGGAAAAAGTCGGCCTGTCCGACGCGCAGAAAACCCAAATCGCCGGCCTGCGGAAACAGGAAGGCGAGGCCCTGCGCGCCCTCCGGAAAGACACGACCCTGACGCGCGAGCAAAAACTGGCCAAGGCGAAGGAGATTCGCGAAGGCTTCCTCACCCAGTCGAAGCAGTTGCTCACGCCCGAGCAGCAGGCGAAGGCCGAGGAGCTGCGCCGCCAGGCGCAGGAAAAGCGCGGCGACAAGCAACCGGCGCCTCCGACCGGAGGCTGATCGGTTCGCCCGGCCGCCGTCCTCCGCCCGCCGCGCCCGCCACTGGCCGCGGCGTTTTTCTTTTCGTAACCGCCGGAGGCACCCACCGTCACCTCCCGCGCAACCCATCATCGCCATGAAAAATCAGACCTTCGTTCTCGTCCGGGTGCTCGGGGTGGCGGCGCTGGTCGCCGGCCTTTCCGTCGCCGCCCTCGCCGCGGACCCGCCCGCGCCCGCGCCCGTCCTCGGCGACTCGCCTCGCGAGCTGTGGGCGCGGATCGCGGAAAAACTCGATCTCAACCCCGCCCAGCAAAAGAAACTCGAGGAACTGCGCGGCCAGCGGCGCGCCGAACTCGAGGCCCTCCGCGACGACCAGACCCTCGCGCCCGACGCGCGCCGCGAGAAAGCGCGCTCGATCCTCGAAAATTACCGCCCGCAACTGGCCGCCGTCCTCACGCCCGCGCAGCAGGAGAAAATGGCGGCCCTCCGCGCAAACCGAGAGGCCGGCCTGGCGCCACGCGGGCCCGGCGAAAATTTTGACCGCGGCCCCGGTCCGGCGCTGTCCCCGCCGGGCCGGCTCAACCCGCTCGCCATCGTGGCCCTGGGCGAACGCATCAAGGACCGCATGGCGGAGAAACTTGGCCTGACCGATGCGCAGCGCGACCAGCTCGAGCATCTCGGCCGCGCCTACCGCGCCCAGCAGCGCGCGCTGACCAAGAAGCATCTGGAGGAAATGCGCGGCGTGCTCACGCCCGAGCAACGGCAGCAAGCCGAAGAGATGAGGCGGTCTTACCGCCACGGCCGTCCGGGCGGCCCGCGGCCCCCGCGCCTCGGCCGGGACGACGGGCCCGATGGCCCGCTGGTGGCCGGCGCCGATTTCGAGCCCGGCGACCGGCCGGACGACCAGGCCGACGAGCGGCCGGCGCCCGACCTGAACTGAGAGTCCGGCGCGGGACCGGCCGCTCGCGCAGCGAGGCCGGGCAGTCGCCCGCGAGCCGCACCGCGCCGCCTGGTTTTTTTGGATTTGGACAAGCGCCGGAGCGGCGCGCAGCCTGCGCCGCATGGACCAACGGCGGCAAAGCAGGCTTCGGCAACCCGGGAAAGCGGACGCGGCGAGAATTTTTCGGCAAGGGGCGGCATGAGCCGACGGCAAATTATCGTCGCGGGCGGCGGGGCGGCGGGTTTTTTCGCGGCGATCACCGCCGCGGAAACCGACCCGGCCGCGCAGGTCACGCTCTACGAGGCGACCGCGCATCCGCTCGCGAAAGTGAAAGTGTCGGGCGGCGGACGCTGCAATGTGACGCACGCGTGCTTCGAGCCGCGCGAGCTGGCCAAGCGCTACCCGCGCGGCGGCCGCGAGCTGACGGGCGCGTTCTCGCGCTGGCAACCGCGCGACACCGTGGCGTGGTTCGCGGCGCGCGGCGTGGCGCTGAAAACCGAGGAGGACGGGAGGATGTTTCCCGTCACCGACCAATCCCAAACCATCGTCGATTGCCTCGAAGGCGCCGCGGCCAGAGCCGGCGTGCGCGTCGTGCTGCACACGGGAATCAAGCGGGTGGAGCGCGTCGGCCCCGCCGCGCTTGCGGGGGGAGAAATCGACGCGTCGGGGTCGGCGCGTTCCGCCTTTCGGCTCGCGCTCACGACCGGCGAAACCGTTTCGTGCGACCGCCTGCTGCTCGCGACAGGCGGCAACAAGTCCAACGCTGGCTTCGCCGTCGCGGCGGGGCTCGGTCACACCATCGTGCCGCCGGTGCCGTCGCTCTTCACGTTTCACGTCAGCGACGCGCGGCTGCAAGAGCTCGCGGGCGTCTCGGTCGGCGACGCGGCGACGGCGGTGCGCGGCACGGCGCTGCGCGAGCGCGGGCCGTTGCTCATCACGCACTGGGGGCTGAGCGGTCCGGCGGTGTTGAAAATTTCGGCGTGGGGCGCGCGCGCGCTGCACGCCTGCGGCTACCGGTTCACCCTGCTCGTCAACTGGGCCCCGTCGCGCAACGCCGAGACAACGCGCGCCGCGCTCGAAAGTGCGCGCGCCGCGAATCCGAAAAAACAAATCGGCACGTGGTGCCCGCTCGGGCTGCCCGCGCGGCTGTGGGAGAAGCTCGTCGTCGCAGCCGGGATCAAAGTCGATGCGCCGTGGACGACCGTGCCCACCGCGGCGCTGCGGGCCTTGGCCGCGCAGGTGTGCGCCGGGGAGTTCGCGGTCGACGGCAAGAGTCTGTTCAAGGAGGAGTTCGTGACCTGCGGCGGCGTGGCGCTGGCCGAGGTGGATTTCCGCACGATGGAGAGCCGCCTGACTCCGGGACTGCATTTTGCCGGCGAGATGCTCGATCTCGACGGGGTGACGGGCGGTTTCAACTTCCAGGCCGCGTGGACGACCGGCTGGCTCGCCGGCCGCGCCCTGGCAGGGCCGTAACGGGGCGGGTTTGAACGCGCGCGGCGCGGCGGCGGCAGCGATCTGGCGTGGATCGAAGAGCGAACGTTGCCCGGCTGGAAGATACTCCAAGAAAAGTTCGCCCACCCCTTGATCCTAAATTCTGCAGTTGAAACGCGGAGATCGCGGAGGACGCGGAGCAGAAAGAGAGAGGATCCTTCGCTCGAAAGGCTCACCTGCCGAGTGAGGGGACTCGGGACGAAAAAGCCGGGTTTTCTCCTCTGTGCTCTCCGCGCCCTCCGCGTTTCAACTGCGTTTTCTAGGATGATTTCTCCCGCGGTGCATTTGCTCCAACCCGAGTTCCGCCGTTCGGCGCTGACGTGGGAAAACTTTCAGAGGAGAGGGCGCCGGCGACAGCGAACCCGGGCGCGGCGGAACGCGGCGCCGGGCGGACTCGTGGGCGCCGCGGCCGTGGGTCGGCCCGGGGGAAGTGTCACTTATTATATGACACTTCCGTGGTGACGGCCGGGAGCACGAGGCCGCGGCATTCGCCGAGGCCGAGGCGGCGGGCGCCGGGGCGCTCGGCGTAGCCACGCAGGATGACCTCGTCGCCGTCGGCGAGAAATTTGCGCACCTCGCCGTTGGGGAGGGTCAGCGGCTCGGTGCCGCGCCAGGTGAGCTCGAGGAGGCAGCCGCGCGAATCTTTCGCCGGCCCGGAGACGGTGCCGCTGCCGAGCAGGTCGCCGGGGCGGAGATTGCAGCCGTTGCTCGCGTGGTGCGCGAGGAGCTGGGCGAGCGTCCAATACATCGTCTGGAAATTGCCGCGGGTGAGGCGCACGGGCGCGGTGCCGGCGGCGCGCATGGCGGCGGTGGCGAGCCAGACTTCGAGGGTGAGGTCGAGGCCGCCGCATTTCTGGTCGGCGGCGTCGGTGAGGTGGGGGAGCGGAGCCGGATCGTCCGCCGGGCGCGCAAAAGCGGGACAGCGGAACGGCGCGAGCGCCTCCAGCGTGACGACCCACGGCGAAATCGTGCTGGCGAAATTTTTCGCGAGGAACGGCCCGAGCGGCTGGTATTCCCAGGTCTGGAGGTCGCGCGCGGACCAGTCGTTCAGCAGCACGACGCCGAAAATGTTTTGGCCGGCGTGGGCGACAGGCACGGCGGTGCCGGGCGGATTGCCGGGGCCGACGAAGGCGGCGAGTTCGAGTTCGTAGTCGAGGTTCTTGCACGGGCCGAAGACGGGCGCGGGCAGGTCGGCCGGCTTGGTCTGGCCGTTGGGGCGGCGGACGGCGGTGCCGCTGACGACGATGGAGGAACTGCGGCCGTGATAGCCGACGGGCACCCACTTGTAATTGGGGAGGAGCGGACTGTCGGGCCGGAGCATCGTGCCGACGTTGGTGGCGTGGAAAATCGAGGCGTAGAAATCCGTGTAGTCGCCGATCTGCGCGGGCAGAAGCATGACGGCGCGGGCCAGCGGGGTGAGGCACGACTCGACGCGCGCGCGGAGCGGGCCGGCGGGGCAGGTGTCGGCGCCGAGGAGTTCGCTGAGCCGCGCGCGAAGCGCGGACCAGGCGGGCGCACCGAGCGCCATGAGTTCGTTGAGTGATGACTGGCGGCACGCGGCGGTGGCGATTTCGGGGAGCAGTCCGACGTGGGCGGCGGCGGCGAGATCGAGGATGCTCGTGCCGATGGCGACGCCGAGGCGCGGCGTGGCGACGGGGCCGGGACGGAAGACGCCGTAGGGGAGATTTTGCAGCGGGAAATCCGTCGCGGTGTCGTTGGCGGTGTCCACCCAACTGAGGCGGGCGGGGTCGTGAGTTTGGTTGAGCATCATCCGAGGGCCGGAGTGGACCACGAATTCCTCCGGGAGGCACGGCTGAAAATCCGGGCGGCGGGTTTCCCGCTGGGCAGAGTCAAAGTCGGTCTGCAATCTTTCCTCTTCCTCTTAATCTTTTTCTTTTGTCCGGGTTTGTCGGCCAGAGAGAGATTCAGAGAAAGAGGAATGAGAAAGATCGCTGGGCGCGAAACCCACTTTGACACTGCCCTGGGGTTTCCCGCGGGAAACAGCGCGCTCTGTCGGCCAGCCGCGCGGCGCCCGCGCGGATTCGAGAAGTGGGAAAAAGGGGCGCGGCGTGCCGCGCGGGCTGAGACTGGAGTTCGCCGGGGCGCGTCGGCATGCGATCAATCGCGGCAACTACCGGCGCGCTGAACCGGGAGATTCCCGGTAACCTTTGCCCCGCGGCCGGGTTTCCCCTGACGCACACCGACCATGACCGCCAACCATGCTCCTCTCCACCCTCCAAGAATTGCGAGTTCACTCCGAGCCGGCCACGGTTAGCTTTGCCGGCACCGTGGATGCTCCCTCCGACCATGACCTCATGATTGCCGTCCGCGCGGGCGAGATCGGCCAGTTGGGCGAGCTCTTCGAGCGCCACCACCAGCGGCTCTACGGTTTCTTCGTGCGGCTGACCAACCAGCCCTCCGTCAGCGAAGACCTCGTGCAAACCGTCTTCTACCGCATCCTCAAATACCGGCACACCTACCGCGACGAGGGCAAGTTCACCGCGTGGGCCTATCACCTCGCCCGCAAAGTCGCCGCCGACCACTACCGCAAGCACGCCCACGCGCCCGCCGCCACCGACCCGGCCGACCTGCACCACCACGCCGACCTCGCGCCCGACTCCGCCGCCCGCGCCGCGGCGGCCGACGATCTCGCCTTTCTCCGCACCGCCCTCGCCCGCCTCCCGCTCGCACAACGCGAAGTGCTCGTGCTCTCCCGCCTCCAAAGCCTCGAGCACAAAGAAATCGCGCGCCTGCTCGACTGCTCGGTCGGCGCCGTGAAGGTCCGCGTCCACCGCGCGCTCCAGGAGCTGCGCACCGTTTACTTCCGCCTCCGCCAAGGGAAATCCCCATGAACTGCCAACGCCTCCAAGAAAGCTTCCTCGACTACCAGGACGGCACGCTCGCCGCCGCCGAGTCCGCGCAAATCCGCGCGCACCTCGCCACCTGCCCGACTTGCCAGCGCGAATGGTCCGCGCTCCGGGAAATCACGCGCAAGCTCGCCACCTGCCCGGTCGAGGAACCGAGCCCGCGCCTGCGCGAGCAGTTCTACGCGATGCTCGACACGCACCGGCGCGAAGCCGACGCCCCCAGCCCGTTCGCCCTCGCCCGCGGCCGGCTCGACCGCTTTTTCAGCGCCCTGCTGCCCCGCGAACCCGCACTGCAGTTCGCCTTCGCCCTCGCGCTGCTGGCCGGCGGCCTCTTCGTCGGCAGCCGCTCCTTCACCCCGCCCGCCGGCGTCGCCGCCGCGCCCGCCGATGCGACCGCCCAGACCGAGATCGCCGCGCTCAAGGCCCAGCTCAACTCCATGGGCCGCCTCGTCACCTACTCGCTGCTTCAGCAGCAATCCACCAGCGAACGCCTCCAGGGCGTGCTCGCCACGATGGACCTCAAGACGCCCGACCGCAAAGTGCTCACCGACCTCATCGGCGCGCTCGCCTTCGACCCGTCGGTCAACGTCCGCCTCTCCGCCGTCGAGGCGCTCGCCCCGCACGCCGACGACCAGCTCGTGCGCGCCGGCGTGCTCTCCGTCCTCCCGCGCGAGACCGCCCCGCTCGTCCAAGTCGCGATGATCGAACTCCTCGCCTCGACCCGCGACACCGCCGCCGCCCCGGTCTTCGACCGCCTCAGCCGCGACGAAGCCGCCGACAAGAACGTCCGCGACGCCGCCCGCCGCGCCCTCGCGCTCCTGCGCGACGAACAATCTACACCTGCCGACAAAACCTCCGCCCAGTCCAACAAGCCCAACCCTTCCCTGACATGAAAACCCGCCCGTCCCTCCTTCTTCTCCGCCTCCGCTGCGGTGCCGCGCTCCTCGCGCTGGCCTGCGGCGGCGCCCTCACCGCGCCAGGCCAAGTCAGCGAAAGAGCCGCTGAGCGGGAGTCCGTCAAAAGCGATTTCGCCGCCGGCACACGTCCGCCCCGGCCCGAAAACCGCGCGCCGTCCGCCCCCTCGTCGTTTGATAGCGACTCCCGGCGCAAGAAGCAGGAGGCCCGAGAACACGCCGACGACGAGACCACGACCTCCTCCATCAAGTTCAGCGACCCGGCCAAACCCGGCACCGTCAAACTCGTCCTCCCGTGGGCCGACGTCCACGTCACCGGCACCGACGGCGATGCGGTCGTCGTCTCCTCCTCCCTCAACGACAAGAGCAAAAGCGAAACCCGCGAGGACGGCCTGCGCCGCCTCGACGACGAAATGTCCTTCGAGCTGAGCGAAGCCCACAACGTCGTGACGGTCGCCATCGTCGGGGAGAACGCCTGGGCCGCGCACGGCTCCGAGTTCACGATCAAAGTCCCGCGCCGCACCAACCTCGTCGTCCGCACCGAAGCCGGCGGCGACATCGAAGTCGAGAAAGTCGAGGGCGACCTCGACATCAACAGCATGAACGGCGAAGTCACCCTCCGCGACATCGCCAGCTCCGCCGTCGTCAACACCATGAACGGCGAGATCCGCGCCACCTTCAAGACGGCGCCGGTCAAGCCGGTTTCCTTCAGCACCATGAACGGCGAAATCTCCCTCTTCCTGCCGAAAGACACGAAGGCCAACCTCCGCCTGCGCACCCAGAACGGTTCCATCCTCACGGATTTCGGCGCCGACCTGCTCAAGACCAAGAACGAAAACCGCGTCAAGGCGGCGGGCGACGACGACCGCATCGACGTGATCACGGAGCGGCTCATGAAGGATCATCCGAATATGTCCCGGGAACACGCCCACGAGACGGCGGTCGTGGCCGCCTCCTCCGTTGACGCCGATCAAGCGGGTCGCGAAACCGACAAAGCCGCCCGAGCGAGTGATCGGGCCGCGCGGGCCGCCGACGATGCCGTGCGGACCGCGAGGACGGTGGCTCGCGAAACTTCCCGCGCCGCCATCGCGGCCGCCGCGCCCGCCGCGCCCACGCCCCCCGCCACGCCTGACGCGGCTGAAGCCCCCGAGGCCCCGGCCGCCCCCGGTGAGCGCAACGACTCTGAATTCCAACGCGAGGCCCGCCGCGAAATCCAGAACGCCATGCGCGCCGTGCGCGACGTCACCCGCAACGTCGGCCGCAGCATCGGCCAGTCGTTCCGGCCCGGCGGCCCCAATGCCGGCTTCTCGGTCGGCGGCAAATCCATCACCGGCACGCTCAACGGCGGCGGCGTGGAAATCTCCCTCGCCTCCATGAACGGCACCGTCACCGTGCGCCAGTCGAAGTAGCTCCTGTCCTCTTTCCAGCCGCAAATTCGGGCGGGCCGGCGGGCCCGCTCTTTTTTTTGCGCCCGCCGCGCGCAAGGGAATTGCGTTGCCTGCGCGGAGTGAATTTCCTTTCTTGGGAACGGTCACCCGGGCTTTTGCCCCAATCCTTTTCCGAAATCACGCGCCAAGAAATTTCCCAGATCGGGCCGCCTTCAGTCAGCTCTCCACGCCTTTTGCCTTCCTGCCAACCCTCTGGAAAGGAATTGTGTGACTGTTTCCCTCGAAAAAAAAGTCCTGACAAACGCCGGCCTCGCCCTCGTGCTGCTCGGGGCTCTGAGCGCGGTCGTTTTTTGGAGCGCGACCCGGAGCGCCGCGACCTTCCGGCAGGTCGATCAGACCCACCGCGTGCTCTACCAGGCCGAATCCGTGCTGGTCGATCTGCTCACTATCCAGTCCGCCACCCGTGGCTTTCTCCTCACCGGCGACCCCCGGTTTCTCGCCCCCTACGAAACGGCCGCCGCCAAGATCGAGCCGGACATCGCCCGGCTCGGCGAGCTCGCGGCGGATAACCCGGCGCACCGGCCCGCGATTGCCACGCTGCGCCAGGCCGCCACCGAGATGCTCGCCCTCACCCGCGAACGCGTCGCGGTGCGCCGCCGATCCGGTCTCGGCGCCGCGGCCGAACCCGCCGCCCTGCTCGCCGGGAAAAAACAAATGGACACGGTCCGTGCGCTCATCGGAGCCCTCGAGGCGCACGAGCGCTCCCTGCTCGCCACCCGCTCCGCCGACAGCCAGGCCGAGTCCGCCCGCACCTCCTTCGGCGTCGCGTTCGGCGGCCTCGCCGCGGTCCTGTTCCTCGCCGTCGCCGCCTGGCGGGTGTTCCGCGAGACCGGCCAGCGCGTCCAGAGCGAGGAGCAGTTGCGCCTCACGGTCGAGAGCGTGCGCGACTACGCCATCATCCGGCTCGATCCCGCCGGCATGATTTCGAGTTGGAACGCCGGCGCGCAGCGCATCAAGGGTTACGCGGCCCCCGAGATCCTCGGGCGGCACTTCTCGATTTTCTACCCCGCCGAAAAAAACGCCGCCGGCTTTCCGCCGCAGGCCCTCGCCGTCGCCGCCCGCGACCGGCGCTTCGAGGACCACGGCTGGCGCGTGCGCCGCGACGGCAGCCGCTTCTGGGCCAACGTCGTCATCACCGCCCTCCACGATCCGGCCGGCCAGTTGCGCGGCTTCGTCAAAGTCACCCGCGACATCACCGAGCAACGCGCCAGCCAGCTCGCCCTCAGCGAGAGCGAAGCCCGCTACCGCGCGCTGTTCGACTCGATCGACGAAGGCTACTGCATCATCGAGCTCATCTTCGACGCCCAGCAAAAACCCGTGGACTACCGCTTCGTGGTCGTCAACCCGGCCTTCGAGCACCAGACCGGCCTGCGCGACGCCCTCGGCAAGACGATGCGCGAACTCGCGCCCGAGCACGAGGCCTACTGGTTCGAGACCTACGGCCGCATCGTCCTGACCGGCGAACCCCTCCGCTTCCAAAACCGCGCCGCCCAACTGCACCGTTGGTTCGATGTCTTTGCCTTCCGCTTCGGCGATCCCGCGGACCGCCGCGTCGCGATCCTCTTCAACGACATCACCCGCCGCAAGGAGGCGGAAATGAAAATCGCCGAGCTGAACACCGACCTCCGGCGGCGCACCGGGCAGCTCGAAAGCGCCAACCGCGAACTCGAGGCCTTCTCTTACTCCGTCTCCCACGACCTCCGCGCGCCCCTGCGCCACATCGACGGGTTCGCCCTGCTCCTGCAAAAAAATGCCCCGGCCCTCGACGCAAAGAGCCGCCACTACCTCGACACCATTTCCCGCGCCGCCAAGCAGATGGGCCGCCTGATCGACGACCTGCTGTCGTTCTCCCGCCTGAGCCGCGCCGAGCTCCGCCAGACCCGGCTCGACCAGACCGCCCTCGTCGAATCCGTCGTGCGCGACCTGCGGCCCGCCCCCGACCATCCCGCCGTCGACTGGGTGCTCGCGCCGCTCCCCGCCGTGCAGGCCGACGAAGCCATGCTCCGCCAAGTCTGGTGCAACCTCCTCGACAACGCCGTCAAATACTCCGCCAAGGAGGCCCGCCCCCGCATCGAGATCGGCGGCCACCCCGATCCCGCCACCGGCGGCACCGTCTGCTTCGTGCGCGACAACGGCGCCGGCTTCGACCCGCGCTATCAGGACAAGCTCTTCGGCGTCTTCCAGCGCCTGCACTCGGCCGCCGAGTTCGACGGCACCGGCATCGGCCTCGCCCTGGTCCGCCGCATCATCACGCGCCACGGCGGCCGCACCTGGGCCGAGGGCGCCGTCGGCCGGGGCGCCACGTTCTATTTCTCCCTGCCCGCGACCCCCGTCGCCGACCTTCAGCCCGCTCTGCCCTCCTCATGAACCCGCTCCGCCCGATCCTCCTCGCCGACGACAATCCCAACGACGTCGAACTGATCCTCGCCGCCTTTCACGACGTGAATTTCGCCAACGAGATCACCGTCGTGCACGACGGCGAACAGGCCCTCGACTACCTTTTCCGCCGCGGCGCCCACGCGCTCCGCGCCGGCCCCCAGCCCGCCGTCATTCTGCTCGACCTCAAGATGCCCAAGATCGACGGCCGCGAAGTGCTCCGCCAGATCCGCGCCGACGCCGCGTTGCGCCACCTGCCGGTGTGCATCCTCACCTCGTCCCGCGAGGAGTCCGACCTCCTCGCCAGCTACCAGCTCGGGGCCAACGCCTATGTCGTGAAACCGGTCGACTTCCAGGAGTTCACCGCCGCGGTCAGCAAGATCGGTTGCTTCTGGGCCCTGCTCAACGAGCCCCCGCCCACCGTCTGATTCCCCCGCCCCCGCCATGAAAATCCTCCACCTCGAAGACGACCCCGCCGACGCCGAACTCGTGCGCCACCTCCTCGTCGCCGAGTGGCCCGCCGCCGAGATCACCGTCGTCGCCGACCGCAACGACTTCCTCGCGGCGCTGCGGCGCGAGACCTACGACGCGGTCCTCTCCGATTTCAAGCTCCCGGGTTTCGGCGGACTCGAGGCCCTCCAGCACGTCCGGCAGCTCGCACCCGAGCTGCCGTTTGTTTTTATCTCCGGCACGATCGGCGAGGACCAGGCCATCGAAACCATGCACGCCGGCGCCGACGACTACGTCCTCAAGGACAACCTGCGCCGCCTCCTCGGCGCCCTCCGCCGCACCCTGCGCGAACGCGACAGCCGCCAACAGCGCCGCGCCGCCGAAGCCTCCCTCCGCGCCAGCGAAGAGCGCTTCCGCCTCGTCGCCCGCGCCACCACCGACGCCGTCTGGGATTGGAACCTCGCGACCGACGAACGCTGGTGGAGCGGCGGCCACCAGGGTCTCTTCGGCTATCCGCCCGACCCGCACCGCCGCGGCATCGCCGCCTGGACCGACCACCTCCACCCCGAGGACCACGCCCGCGTGACCGGGAGCATCTCGGCCGTCCTCAACGGCCCCGCGTCCGACTGGGCCGCCGAATACCGCTATCGTCGCGCCGACGGCTCCTACGCCGACGTCTATGACCGCGGCCATGTGCTCCGCGATGCCGCCGGCCGCCCCTACCGCATGGTCGGCTCGATGCAGGACCTCACCGGCCGCAAACAGGCCGAGCGCCGGGTGCACGAACTCGCCGCCATCATCGACAAGGCGCCCGTGGCGATCATCATCACCGACCTCGGGCACCGCGTCACCTATTGGAACAAAGGCGCCGAGCTCATGTTTGGCTGGGCCCGCGCCGAAGCCCTCGGGCACCTCGCCGAAGACCTCTTTCCCGCCGAAGCCGCCCTCGCCCTCGCCGCCGGCCGCGCCGCCGCCCCCGACCACGGCGAATGGCGCGGCGAAATCCCCCTCACCACCCGCGACGGCCGCTCGGTGGCCGCGGATTTCTCCCTCTCGCTCATCCGCGACGAAGCCGGCCAGCCCCTCGCGCGCCTCAGCATCAGCACCGACATCACCGAAAAAAAGAAACTCGCCGAGCAGTTTCTCCGCGCCCAGCGCATGGAGAGCATCGGCATGCTCGCCAGCGGCATCGCCCACGACCTCAACAACGTCCTCGCCCCCATCCTCATGACGGCGCCCCTCCTCCGCGACCACCTCACCTCCGCCGAGGACCTCCACATCCTCCACAACCTCGAGAAAAGCGCCGAGCGCGGCGCGGCCCTCGTGCGCCAGATCCTCGGCTTCATCCAGGGCGTCGGCGGCGAGGCCCGGCCGATCCAGATCAAACACCTCGTGCGCGACATCGCCGACGTCGCCCTCGAAACCTTTCCCAAATCCATCACCATCGCCACCGATCTCCCCGGCGACCTCTGGCTCGTCCAGGCCAACCCCTCCCAAATCCACCAGGTGCTGCTCAACCTCTGCGTCAACGCCCGCGACGCCATGCCCCGGGGCGGCAAGCTGACCCTCGCCATGCACAACTCCCGCCCCGCCGCCGGCGGCCCGCCCGTCCCCGCCAGCCTCGCTCCCGGCCCCACCGTCGTGATCACGGTCAGCGATACCGGCACCGGCATCCCCCCCGACGTGTTGGAAAAAATCTGGGACCCCTTCTACACCACCAAGGCCCCGACCAAGGGCACCGGCCTCGGCCTCTCCACCACCCGCGGCATCATCGAGAGCCTCGGCGGCTCCATCGCCGTCGAGACCGCCCTCGGCGCCGGCACCACCTTCACCGTCTCCCTCCCGGCCCTCGAAGCCACGGTCGCCCGCGACTCCGCCCAGCCCTTCGCCCTCGCCCCCACCTGCAACAACGAACTCATCCTCATCATCGACGACGAAACCCACATCCGCGACGTCGCCCGCGCCACGCTCGTGCAATTCGGCTACCGCGTGCTCTTGGCCCCCGACGGCGCCGAGGCCGTGCCCCTCTACGCCGCCCGCGCCGCCGACATCGCCCTCGTCATCACCGATCTCAATATGCCCAACCTCGACGGACTCGGCTTTGCCCAGATCGCCCGCCAGATGAAACCCGACGTCAAAATCATCCTGTCGAGCGGCTTTGGCAGCAGCCACCACCTCGGCGAAGCCCGGCGCCTCTGCGAGGGCTTTCTCCAAAAGCCCTTCACCGTGGAAGAACTCCTCCGCCAGGTGCACCAAGTCCTCCACCCCAAACTCGCCGGCTGACCCGCCCGGCCTCCGTCCTCCGCATCGGCGGCGACGACACCGTCCGCAGTTTGCTCGCGCCTGCCCTGGCTGCGGCCGGCCACCCCGTGCGCGAAGCCGCCGACGGCCGCGAAGGCCCGCGCCTCCACCGCGCCGCCCTCGTCCTCCGCAAACCCTTCCGCCTCGCCGAACTCGAAACGACAATCGCCGCAGTCCTCGCCGGCACCGGCCCCCCGCCCCCCGCCACTTCCGCCGGACGCGGGCCGGAGCTTGGCCTTTGGCCGGAAATTTGCCTCTCTTCCGTCCGTGCCCGTCGAACCAGATCTGCCCGACCTCCCCCCGCCGTCCGTCACGGAAGCTGTCGTGCTCGGCGCCGTCGCCGCCCACGCCGCCGAGGCGCACGGCGCGCACCGGCCGGTGCACACCCATTGCGAGAATTGCGGCACCCCGCTGAGCGGCCCGTTCTGCCACCGCTGCGGCCAGCACGACTTCGAGTTTCACCGCTCGTTTCGCCACGTCTTCCTCGATGCGCTGGAAAATTTTTTCCACTTCGACGCGAAACTTTTTCAGAACTTCATCACGCTGCTTTTCCAGCCGGGCAAACTCTCCGCCGATTTCAACGCCGGCAAGCGCGCCGCGCAGGTGCCGCCGTTCCGGCTCTACCTCTTCGTCAGCGTCCTGTTTTTCTTCCTCGTGTTCGTCGGCGAAAACCGCCCGAACCCCCTTGGCCGGAGCGACGCACCGCGAGGCGCGTTGAAGATCACGCCCCTCGTGGACGGCAAGCCTGCGACGGGCGCACAGGCCCTGCCGGCCGCGCCGCAAAAGGCCGCGGCCAAACCCGCCCGCAAGGTCGGCCGGCTGCGCCCCGCCGAGGAGCAAATCCGCGCGGACACGGCCGCGAAGAATTCGGCTGAGGCCGCCGCGAAGCCGAAGGCGCCGAAATCCGATTTTGAAAAATGGGTCGACCACCAGGCCATGCGCGGCATGGACCCCGCGTCGCAACGCCAGATGGTGGACACCTTCCTGCACAGCCTGCCCAAGATGCTCCTCTTCTGCCTGCCCTTCTTCGCGCTCTACACCCGCCTCCTCTTCCGCCAGTCCGGCCTCGTCTACCTCCAGCACCTCGTCATCGCGCTGCATTTCCACACCTTCATCTACCTTTGGATCATGTGCCGCGACGGCTGGGTTTTCCTCGCCAAGCTCCCGCAGCTCGGTCTCGACGGCTGGGTCGCCTTCGCCTGCAATCTCTGGCTCACGCTCTATCCGCTGCTGATGCTGCGCCGGGTCTTCGGCAATTCCTGGAAGCTCACGGTCTTCAAGACCGGCGTGCTCGCCTTCGCCTATTTCCTCACGCTCGGCCTGGCCTTGATGCTCACCGCCTTCGTCATCATCGCGTTGCTCTGAGCGCCGGGCGGATCGGCGCGCGCCGTCTCAGATTTTCATCTCCAGGATCAGCGGCGAAGACTTCGTCTTCTTCACCTTTTTGTTCTGCTTGTTCAGCTTCGCGTCCGTCGTGTCGCCCTTCTGCAGCGAATAAATCTCGATGTAATACTCCGGGTTCTTCGGCACGTTGAACTCCACCTCCCACTTCGTGTCGTCGAGCGGCACCGCCGCCGTCGCCGGCGCCGACCGCCGCAGGCCGCCGACCGTGTGCACGCACACGCCGTCGACCTCCGTCACCGTCTGGCCGGGCTTCACCGCGACCTTGATCGAGATGATCATCCGGAAATTGTCGCCGGGCACGATGGTCTGGCTGACGTAGGTGAACGGCGGCGGCGTGGCGTCCGCCTTGTCGACCACGTCGACCGTCACGGCTTTGGCCGCGGCGCTGAGAGACAACAGGGCAAGAAGACAGACGAGAGCGCGCATAAGGGGGGAGTTTTGCCCATCACTAAGGCGTTCCCCCGCGCGAAGCAAGCCGCCCGCCGCCCCGCCGTTGACCCGCCCCGCCCGCCCTCCGTAGTTTGACCGGACATGAAAGCCGTCCGCCTCGTCGCTCCCGGCCGCCCGCTGGAACTCCACGATCTCCCCGTGCCCGCGCCCGGGCCCGACGACGTGCTCGTCCGCGTCCGCGCCGCCGGCATCTGCCACTCCGACGCGCATTACCGCGCCGGCACCGGCCGCGTCGCGCCGTTGCCGATGACCCTCGGCCACGAAGTCGCGGGCACCGTCGAATCGTTCGGCGCCGCGGTGAAAAATTTCCGTCCCGGCGAACGCGTCTGCGTGCACTACCTCGCCACCTGCGGCTGCTGCCCCTGGTGCAGCGACGGCCACGAACAATTCTGCGGCACCGGCCAGATGATCGGCAAAGACCGCCCCGGCGGCTACGCCGAGTTCATCGTCATGCCGGCGCGCAGCGTGCTCAAGCTGCCCGACACCGTCTCGTTCGCGCACGGCGCCGTCCTGATGTGCTCCTCCGCCACCGCGCTGCACGCCCTCCGCAAAGCCCGCCTCCGCCCCGGCGAAACCGTCGCCGTCTTCGGCCTCGGCGGTCTCGGCGCTTCCGCCGTCCAGCTCGCCCGCGTGCTCGGCGCCTCCACCGTCTATGCCGTCGATCTCAACCCCGACAAACTCGCGCTCGCCGCGCGCTTCGGCGCCGTGCCCGTCAACGCCCGCACCACCGACCCCGTCGCCGAAATTCGCCGCCTCACCGAAGGCCGCGGCGTCAACGTCGCCCTCGAGCTCATCGGCCTGCCGGTCACGATGCAGCAAGCCGTCCGCGTCCTCGGCAAGATGGGCCGCGCCGCTCTCGCCGGAATTTCCAAACAGCCGCTGAGCCTGAATCCTTACTCGGAAATCCTCTGCCCCGAAGCCGAAATCATCGGCGTGTCCGACCACCTCGCGAGCGAGTTGCCGCTGCTGCTCAACTATGCCGCGTCCGGCCAACTCGACCTCGCGCCCATTGTCACGCGCACGGTGCCGCTCGAAGCCGCCGCCATCAACGGCGTGCTCGACGACCTCGAAAACTTCGGCGGCGCCACCCGCACCGTCATCCGCCTCGCCGACTGAACGTCCGTTCCGAGCGGAGGGCCGGCGCCCGTCGCCGCGCCGCCTTCATTCAATTTCCGTCCCGTCGCCTCGGACGAGATGTAACGTATTATGTTACATCCCCGAAACGCCCGCCCGCCCGCCCTTGCTTTGGCGACAGCGGGCGCGGACTGACGCTCGCGCTTGCGCCGCCGCCGCGCGCCGCTAGCGTGCGCGCATGACTGCCTCCCGTCTCTCCGCCTGCACGGCCGCGGCGCTGTTGTCCGCGGCCTCGCTCTTCGCCCAGCCCGACCGCATCAACGGCCGCGCGTTCGCCACCCGCTCGCCCGTTCTCGCCCAGCACGGCATCGTCTGCACCAGCCAGCCGCTCGCGACGCAGGCCGGACTCGACGTGCTCAAGGCCGGCGGCTCCGCCCTCGACGCCGCCATCGCGGCCAACGCCGCGCTCGGCCTGATGGAGCCCGTCAGCAACGGCGTCGGCGGCGACCTCTTCGCCATCGTCTATGACGCGAAGACGAAAAAACTCTACGGCCTCAACGGCTCCGGCCGCTCGCCGCTCGGTCTTTCCTACGAGCAACTGAAAGCCGAGCTCGCCAAGACCAAAAACCCCGACCACCTCCCGCCCCGCGGCTTCCTGCCGATCTCCGTGCCCGGCGCCGTTGACGCGTGGTTCGAACTCCACGCGAAATTCGGCAAGCTCCCGATGAAGGCCGTCCTCGCGCCCGCCATCCGCTACGCCGAGGAAGGTTTCCCCGTCACCCAATACATCGCCTACCTCTGGAACATCGGCGTCCGCAACGCGCAGGCCGACAAATTTCCCGGCGCGTTTCTTGATGTCTATGCGCCCGGCGGAAAAGCCCCGCGCGAGGGCGAGATTTTCAAGAACCCCGCGCTCGCACACACCCTGCGGCTCCTCGGCGAGAAGGGCCGCGACGTTTTCTACCGCGGCGAAATCGCCGACCAGATCGACGCCTTCATGCGCGCGAACGGCGGCTACCTCCGCAAAGTTGATCTCGAAAAGCACACCTCGACCTGGGTCGACCCCGTCTCCGTCAACTACCGCGGTTACGATGTCTACGAACTGCCGCCCAACGGCCAGGGCATCGCCGCGTTGCAGATGCTGAATATCCTCGAAGGCTACGACCTCGCGAAGCGCGGCTACAACTCGCCCGAGGCGCTGCACCTGATGATCGAGGCCAAGAAACTCGCGTTCGAGGACCGCGCCAAATTCTACGCCGACCCGGCCTTCTCGAAAATCCCGCTCGCCGGCCTGCTCTCCAAGGCATACGCCGCCGAACGCCGCAAGCTCATCGGTGCGCGCGCCGCGAAAACTTACGACTCCGGCCACCCCGCGCTCAAAGACGGCGACACGATCTACCTCTGCACCGCCGACGCCGAAGGTAACATGGTCTCGCTCATCCAGTCGAACTATCGCGGCATGGGCTCGGGCATCACCGTGCCGGGGCTCGGATTCACTTTTCAGGATCGCGGCGAGATGTTCACGCTCGAGCCCGGCCACGCCAACGTCTACGCGCCGGGCAAGCGGCCGTTCCACACCATCATCCCCGGCTTCGTCATGAAAGACGGCCAGCCGTGGGAAGCCTTCGGCCTCATGGGCGGCGCGATGCAGCCGCAGGGCCACGTGCAGGTGCTCGTGAACCAGATTGATTTCGGCATGAACATCCAGGAAGCCGGCGACGCCGCGCGCTGGCAGCACGAAGGCTCGTCGGAACCCACCGGCGAGAAGATGCGCGACGGCGGCACGGTGCAGGTCGAGAGCGGCGTTCCCTACGAGAGCACGCGCGCCCTCGCCCAACGCGGCCACGTCATCGTCGGCGGAGTCGGCGCGTTCGGCGGCTACCAGGCCATCCGCTGGGACCCGGTGAACAAAGTTTACTGGGGCGCGAGCGAGAGCCGCAAAGACGGCGAAGCCGCCGGCTACTGACCGCGCGCGAAATCCTGCTCGTTCTGCGGCGCGTTTCCCGCTCTGCTTTCCGGCGTGCCCCGTGCCGCCAAGAAAATCCGCCGCCAAAAAATCGCCGTGCCGCCCGGCCGCGCGCTCTCCGCCATCTCCGCGCACATGGCCGACACCGGCGACGATGCCGGCGCGCCCGCGCTCCCGCTCTTCAACTGGCTGCAAACGCGCAGCGCCGGCGTGCTGCTGCACCCGACTTCGCTGCCCGGCGCGCAGGGCTGCGGCACCTTCGACGAAAATCTCCTCCACTTTCTCGATTTTCTCCAAGCCGGCGGCTTCCGCTCCTGGCAACTCTGTCCGCTCGGCCCGACCGGCTACGGCGACTCGCCCTACCAGTGCTTCTCGTCCTTCGCCGGCAACCCCTACCTCGTCGATCTCACTGCACTCGTCCGCTTCGGCCTGCTCACCGCCGCCGAGATCGCGCCGCTCGCGAAACTCGACCCGGCTCGCACCGACTACGGTGAACTCCACCGGCTCAAGTGGCCGCTGCTCTTCGCCGCCCACCGCCGCTACGAAGAACTGCAACCCGCGCTGCCCTACGGCGACTTCGCACAATTCCGCGCCCGGCACGCCTCGTGGCTCGAGCCCTACGCGTATTTCCGCGCGCTGAAGGATCATCTCGGCGGCGGCTCGTGGTTCAAGTGGCCGGCCGCCGTGCGCACGCACGCCGCCGCGCAATCCTCTCCGCTCCGCGCCCAACTCGCGCCCGCCATCGCTGCGCACGCGTTCACCCAGTATCTTTTCTTCGGCCAGTGGACGCTCGTGCGCCAGGCCGCCAGCGAACGCGGCATCGAGATCATCGGCGACCTGCCGATCTTCGTCGCCGCCGACTCCGCCGATGCGTTGGCGAACCCGCAGCTCTTCGACCTTGACCCGAAAACCCTCCGCCCGCGGTCGGTCGCCGGCGTGCCGCCGGATTATTTTTCCAAGGACGGACAACTCTGGGGCAATCCGCTCTACCGCTGGGATGTCCACGCCGCCGGCGGCTATGCGTGGTGGCTCGCGCGACTCGCGGCCGCGTTTTCGCTCTACGACATCGTGCGGATCGACCATTTCCGCGGGCTCGACGCCTACTGGCGCGTGCCCGCGCGCGCGCAGACCGCCCGCCGCGGCGCGTGGGTGCCCGGCCCCGGGCTCGATTTTTTCCACGCCGTGCATCACGCGTTTCCCGCCGCCCGCCTCGTCGCCGAAGACCTCGGCGTGCAGACGGACTCCATGCGGCAACTGCTCCGCGACTCCGGCCTCCCCGGCATGACCGTGCTGCAGTTCGCCTTCGGCAACGACGCCGCCAACGCCTACCTGCCGCACCACCAGGTGGCCAACGCCGTCGTCTACACCGGCACGCACGACAACGACACGTCGCTCGGCTGGTATCGCACCGCCGACGAAAAGACGCGCGACCACGTGCGCCGCTACCTGCGCATCACCGGCGCCGAGATGCCGTGGGATTTCATCCGCACCGCCTACGCTTCGCCGGCGCGCCTCGCGGTGATTCCGTTCACCGACCTGCTCTCGCTCGACTCGGCGGCGCGCTTCAACACGCCGAGCAAGGCGCGCGGCAACTGGCAGTGGCGCTACACGGCCGCGCAACTCGCGCCGCTGCGCGGCGACACGGAAAAATATCTGCGCTCCCTCGCGGAACTCTACGGACGCCGATGAATTTTTCGCCGCGGTTTTTTTCCGCGCGCGAAAATTTCCGCGGAGAAAAATTTCGGCGGCGAAAATTATTTTCGCCCCGCGCAAGATAGTGCGTGCAACGCGCGGGGAAATTTTTATTACTGAGGCATGGCTAAAAAGAAACCCGCCAAGAAAACGGCGAAGAAAAAGAAGTAACCCCGCGTTACTTTCACCACTCCGACGCCGGCCTGCAAAGGCCGGCGTTTTTTTAGGCCAGCTCCGCCGGGTGGAATTTTCTCCAGTAGCGCGCGAGTCCGCCGACGCTCATCGCCGCGGGATCCGCCTGCTCGTAGGTCGCGATCAGTTCGTCGTTCACGCCGTGCCGGCGCAATTCTTCCGCCACCAGCTGCGTGAAGCGCGGTTCGAGCTCCGCTTCGCTCCGGCCCGCCCGCAACTGCGTCTTGATCCAGTCGGCCCACGCCGTGAGGCGGCGGCCTAGATCGAGAAGATGTTCGTCGGGCGTTTCGACCGCGCCGAAGTGCGTCAGCCAGAGCCGTGCAGGTTGCAGGGCGTGGATTTTCTCGAGCGAAGCGCGCCACAGTTCGAGATTGATGTCGGGCGGCGGGCACGGCGGCAGCAGCGGCCCGCCGTTGATGCTCACTCCGCCCACATCGCCGGCAAACAGCGTGCGTTCGCGCGCCAGCCAATACGCATGATGGTGCGGCGCGTGCCCCGGCGTCTCCACGGCGCGGAAGACCGTGCCGCCCGCCACAATCTCGTCACCGTCGTGGACGATGCGGATTTTCTCCGGCGGCACCGCCCGCACTTCGCCCCAGAGGACCGGCATCTTGTCCCCAAAAATCATCGTCGCGCTCGCGACCAGCTTCTCGGGATTCTGGAGGTGCGGCGCGCCGCGCGGGTGCACGCAGACCGTCGTGCCGAAATCCCGCGCCCACCGCCACGCGCCGCCGCTGTGGTCGAGATGGATGTGCGTCACGAGCAAGTGCGTGACGTTTTCCGGCCGCAGTCCGAGCCGGCGGATGGCCGCGACCGTGGCGTCGAAGCAGCACTCGGGGCCGCTGTCGATCAGCGCGAGTTGGTCGGTGCCGACGAGACCGCAGCCGATCACCTGCGCGCGGCCGAGATGCAGTCCGTCGATGAAATTGATCATGGCAGCCCGGCGCCGAGGCGTGACCGGCTCACTTGACCGCGGCCCAGACGCGCTGCACGTCATCGTGGTCTTCGAGTTCCTGGAGAAACTCGCCGACTTCGGTGCGATGTTCGTCGGTCAATTCCGGATACTGCTTCGCGACGTAGCCGATTTCACTCGTGATCACGTGCCAGCCGTGGGTCTTGAGCCAGGTGGACACCGCGTGCACCGCGGTGCGGTCGGTCAGGAAGCGCGCGCCGTTGGCGCCTTCGGGAATGTCGTCGTTCTGCGCGTGGGTGAGCGGCGCGAAATCGTTGGCGCCCGCCTCGATCGCGGCCCCCTCGAGGTCGGCGGCGGCATCCGCGGTGTGCGCCTCGACGATGCCAAGGTGGTCGAAAAGGAATTTGTTGCTGGCGGCCGCACCGAGCACGCCCTTCTTGAAGAGCACGCGGATTTCCGGCGCGGTGCGCTGGTGGTTGTCGGTATAGACCTCGACGATGAGCGGCACCTTGTGCGGCGCGTAGCCTTCGTAGACGACATGGTCCATCGTGATCTTGTCGCCGCCGCTGCCAGTGCCCTTGGCGATGGCGCGCTCGATGGCCTCGCGCGTGACGTTGGCCTTGCGGGCCTTTTCGAGCACGGCGAAGAGGCGTGCGTTCGCGGCCACATCGCCGCCGCCGAGCTTGGCGGCCACGGTGATTTCCTTGACCAGCTTGCCGACCACCTGGCCTTTCTTGAGGTTAACAATCGCGCGTTTCGCATGGAGCCATTGACGTCCCATAAGACGGCGACGCTACGGGTGCGGCCCGCCGGGGTGCAATGCCGAAGCGCGTCGGTCTTTCGGCATCGAGCAACTCCCCGAAGCTCGCGCGCTCCGCGGGGGCGGTGCCAGCGCGGAGCATCGCCCGGGAATTGCGTCGGTCCGAAATCGAAGTCGCCGCCGAGGGGCCGGGCGCCGCCGTGCGGCCCTTGCACTTGTTTCTTCACGAACGGTCCCGGCGGAAAGAGCATCGCGGTGGAGTCCCCGGGTGCGGGTTTTGCCGGCGGCGGTTTCGGTCTGCATGTTTTCCCACCGCGCCGGCAACGTCGGGAACGGCGCGATCCCGATTGTGTCCGCGGCGAGATAGCCGCGCGGTGGGTTGACGAGCCGCACCCCCAGGCGCGTCCGGAGCTCCGCGGCAGCGCACGATCAGCAAGTCGCCCAAATCGTTGGGCCGCGCTGAAACCCCATCGAATCGGTCTGGCGCCGGGCTCGTGCTTCACTGGAGCTTGGTGCGTGGGGTTTGGAGCTGGAGATTTTTCCCGTCTCCGTGGTATTTGGTTCGGAAAAACAGGAGCCGCTCCGCCCTCGGCGCGGGCACTAACCCGACTTCGCCAACTGGCGTGCGTATTCCGGTTTTTCCCGGGGTGTGGCGGGCGCAATTCATTGTGGCGGCGCGGTTGATTTTCCGTGCGGGCGTGCAGTGGCGACCCTCCCTCGATCGGAGGCAAAAATCTTCTGCTAAACTGCCGCCATGTTTTTGAAGTGCCGCGCGCGGCGCAAGGACGGCAAAATCCACCGGCGCTGGTCGGTGGTGGAGAGCCGGCGGGTGGGTCGGAGGGTGGTGCAAAAGCATGTGCTCTACCTCGGAGAGGTGAGCGACCGGCAACGCGCTTCGTGGGAACGGGCCGTCAGCGTGATCGACGAGACCAGCGGTCAGTGCCGGCAGCGCTCCTTGATCCCGGAGGATCGCGCGATCAGCGAGTCGGAGGTGGACGCGCTGTCGGTGCGGCTCAGCGCGCTGCGGCTGGAACGTCCGCGGCAGTGGGGCGCGTGCTGGCTGGCCGATTCGTTGTGGCGCGAGCTGCACCTCGATGTGTTTTTCGCCGCCCGGCTGGGCTGCAGCCGGGAGGACACAGGTTGGGAAAAGGGCCTGCGCGCCCTCACGATCTACCGGCTGCTCGCGCACAAGGAGGCGATCTTCGCGCATCTGCGCGAGCGCTGGTCGGACCTGTTCGCGCCCAGCTACGGCATTTTACTCTACGACCTGGCGAGCACCTCCTTTGAATGCGACGCCCCCGCGGCGGAAAACGATCCGCGTCAATTTGGCTACTCGCGCGAGCGGTGCAGCGACTGCGTGCAGGTGGTGATCGCGATGGTGGTCACGCCCGAGGGTCTGCCGCTGGCCTACGAGATGATGCCGGGCCACACCGCCGACAAGACGATCCTTCCGGCCATGATCGCGCTTCTCAAAAAACGTCACGGGCAAATTGGCCGCCTCTGGGTCATGGACCGGGGCATCCCCACGGAGGACTCGCTGGCGCGGATGCGCGCCTGCGATCCGCCGATGCAATATCTGGTGGGCAAACCGAAAGCGCGGCTGCACCGGCTCGAAGCCGCCCTGGCCGAACGCCCCTGGGTGGAAGTGCGCGGGCCACAGCGCGTCAAGTGCGTGCCCGAGGACGGGGAGGTTTACGTTCTCACCGAAAGCTCCGCCCGCGTGGACAAGGAACGCGCCATGCGCCGGCGCTCCCTGAAAAAATACTGGAAGCGCCTCGGCGGCGGAGCGCAGCGGAGATGGCCAACCCGCAGGGTTGCCCGAAGGGCGAGACGAAGTCTCGGCAACTCGCGCGGTTGAAAAATCCCGCCCGCGACGAGTTGCTCCTCAAACTCGGCCAGGCCCGGGGCGAGGCCGGGGCCGCCGCCCGGCTCGTCACCGCGGAGGTGCCGCCTCCGGCGCGCTCACCCATCAACTCGACCGCGCCAAACGGCGCGCCGTCCTGCGCCGCGAGGGCCGGTATTTGCTGCGCACCAACCTGGCCGGCTGCGACCCCGACGCCCGGTGGCGTTACTACATGCAGCTCGTGTTTGTGGAGGAAGCGTTCCGCACACGCAAAGGCGACCTGGGCCTGCGCCCCGTCTTCCACCAAAAACCCGCCCGCATCGAGGCGCATCTGTTCGTCGCGTTCCTGGCCTACTGCCTGGCGATCACCCTGCGCCAGCACCTGCGCAAACTCTCCGGCGGATTGATGCCGCGCGCGGTTCTCGAAAAACTCGCCACCCTTCAACTGCTCGTTGTGCGCGTGCCCACCACCTACGGCCGCGAACTGCTCCTCGTGCGCCGGACCGAACCCGACCAAGCCGTGACGCTCCTGTTGCAACAGCTCGGCCGCCCACGGCCTGCGCAACCCCCGCCCAAAATCTGCCGACCCACCCCGGTCGTGTAGTGGCGACTTTTCGGAAACTTCCGCGATGAACCAATGGCTTGCGCCTTCTCCCCCCTCCAGTTGGCGAAGGCGGGATAATTCCGGCCGGCGGGAGACCTGCGTGACCATTCGCCCGATCCGGTCTCGCTTCTCCCCCGTCTCCACCAGTGAGCCCTCAGCTCGCGCGGCCCCAGCCGCTTCCGTTCCTTGCGTCGTATTGGTTACCATGACGACACTCTACCACTCAATCTACGCCCTGCCAATGAGACGCCCGGATTGGTGCTTACGGTGGCGGAGTGGCGGTGCCGTCTTCGCCGCCGCGGACGGCTTTTTCGATGCGCCGTCCGAGGGGGTCGTCGTTGATCCTCTAGCCGGTGCGCGTCCGTATTCGGGATGAGGTTTGAGGAGAAGACGAGTTCGCGGCGACGCAAGCGAACGGCGCGCGGCGGCGGCCTCACCGTCGGATGAGGTAGGGCATCGGCAGGTTGATGACGTTCTCGCTGGCGCTGGCGCCGACGGTCATCCGCCGGATCATCACCGGCCGGCCGGCGGGGATCGTGAAACCGTCGCGCGAGGCCGAAGTCGCCGTGTCGCTCGTCAACTGCCAGTGTCCGCTCGTGCTGTTGTAATAGAAAATCAGCCACGAGGCGCCGCCCCAGACTTGGATCAGGTCGGCGGTGGCGGCGGCGGTGCCGAACGCGGTGTTTTCCTGCCAGCCCGTCGTGCGGGTGCGCAGGCCGAGGCCGCTAAGGGTGAGGTCGACGGGCAGGCCGTCGGAGAGGAATGAATTGCCGGGGCGGGTGTGGACGTGGCGGGGGGCGACCTCGGGCACGCGGCCGGTGAGACGCAGGGTGAGATCGGTGGCGCCGCGGCGGGCGATCATGATGCCGCGATCGGGCCGGAGCACGAAGTTGTCGCGCGCGGGCGTGGTGGCGGTGTCGGTGTTGAGCTCCCAACGCTGGCGGGTGGTGTTGAAATAGAACACCAGCCACGAGGCGCCGCCCCAGACCTGGACGTTGTCGGCGCTGACGGCGGTGGGGCCGCCTTGGAGCGTGGTGCTGCCGAAGAGGGAGCGGAGGGTGTCGGCGAGCACGAGTTCGTAAGTGTCGCCGGCGGGGCCGGTGGCGACGCCGACCTGGGTGAGGTCGGTGCCGTCGTTGTTGACGAAGACGCGCGAGGCGGTGTTGGCGGTGGAGTTGACGAGGAGGAGGCGGCCGGCGGCGGCGCCTGAACGGAGCCGCAGGTAGTAGGGATTGGCGGGAGTGCTGAAGGCACCCGGCGCCCAGTTGGCGGCGGGCACATCAATGAAGTTGGCTCCGACGCCGCCGACGCGATCCACCACCGCGCCCGCCCCGACGGCGGCGTGGACGAGCGGGAGGGAGACCGCGCGAGTCTGGCCGGTGGGCACGCTGATTGTCAGGCCGCCGAGTGGCGGTGCGTAGGCCACATCGCCGGCAAAGGCGGTGGTGGCGAGCGCGAGACAGGCGAGGAGCGGACGTTTCATGGGATTAGGGGCGCGTGACTTGGAGGCGGAAGAAAACCTTGGCGGCGGAGGAGAGCGGGAACCGGGCGCGCCACGTCTCGACGCCGCCGGTGGTGGAGACGAGTTCGTGGGTGACGCCGGTCGTGGTCCACGTCGCGAGGTCGGTGGAGACTTCGACGGCGTAGGCGAGGTCGGTGACGCTGGCGGGCCGGGTGTAGGTGTAAACCCAGTCGGTCGCCGTCATGCTCATCTCGGGCAGGCCAAGTGTGGCGTTCTGTTTGGGCTCCAGTCCGAGGGCGTATTTGACGAGATTCGGAATACCATCGGCGCCGAAGACGGCGTTCGGCCCACTGAGGTTCGTGTCGGCGAGTTCGGCACCGGTGAAGCGGTCGATGCGCCACGAATCGAAACTGGGGAGCACGGTGAACGCGCGGTCCACGGCCGGAGCGGGATCGAAATTCTCGTCGCCCGCCTGCGCCGCGCGGACGGTGACGGTGCCGGTGCCGTCGAGCAGCAGACTGCCGCCCGCGACGGCGGCGGGACCGGAAACGACGGTGAACGACACCGCAAGGCCGGACGTCGCCGAGGCCGCAAGCCCGACGGGGCTCAGCGTGAACCGTTGGTCGGCCGGCGCGGTGAACGCAATCGTCTGCGCGGATTTGCCGACGGTGAGCGCCGCGGCGGCACTGGGCGTCGAGCCGAACGCGTTGCTCGCCACCACGGTGTAACTGCCGGCGTCGGCCGGGCGCACGCCGGTGAGGGTGAGCGCGGCGGTGGTGGCGCCGGTGAGGTTGCCGCCGTCGGACAGGCTCACGCCGTTTTTCGTCCATTGATAGGTGATCGGACCGGGGCCGGTGGCCGTGGCGCCAAAGGTCTGAGCGGCCCCGAAGGCGAGCACAGCTCCCTGCGGTTGAACCGTGAAAACGGGCGGCGTGCTGGCGGAGGTGTCGAACAACGCGAGCGCATGGAGGCCGCCGGCGGCGAGGACCAGCGGCACGCCGGACCCGGCGGGCGGAGTGCCGACGCCGGACGAAACATCGCCCCAGAAAACCTGCGTGCCGTCGGACTTGAGCGCCCAAGAATAATTCCCGTTGGCCGCGAGGGCGACGACTCCTGCAAGACACGCGGGCACGGCGGCTTGGCCTTCGGTGTTGCGACCCCACGCGACGACCGTGCCATCTGATTTCAGGGCGAGCGAGTGGGCGCTGCCGGCGGAGATCGCGGCGACGTCCGTCAAGCTGGAAGGCACCGTGCTTTGGCCGTCCGCGTTGTTACCCCAGGCAATCACAGTGCCGTCAACTTTCAGCGCGAGCGTGTGATTACTGCCCGCGGCGATGGTCGTGACGCTGGTGGCATTATAAGCGCCGTAGGGCTGACTGAAATTGCTCGCGCCCCACACGACGACCGTGCCGTCAGACTTGAGCGCAGCCGAATGCGCCGATCCTGCCGCGATGGCAATGACACCGGTCAGATTCGAAGGAACGGAAGTCTGGCCGGAAGAATTCGCGCCCCACGCGGTGACAGTGCCGTCGCTGCGCAACGCCAGCGTGTGATATCCACCGGTGGCGACCGCCACGGCCTGAGAAAGATCGGCCGGCGCGGTGGATTGGCCATGCGCGTTGTGGCCCCAGGCGAAGACAGTGCCGTTGCTGCGCAACGCGGCGGAATGGAAGTCGCCGGCCGCGATGGCGACTGCGTCGTTGAGGCCTGCCGGCACGCTGGACTGACCGGAAAGATTGCCGCCCCACCCGCGAACCGTAGTCGCGAGCAGATCGGGCAAGACAAAGAAGGTCTGGCGCGCGACCTGAGAGTTGGGGTCCGTGACCTCGAGGGTGTAGGCGCCGGCGTCGGAGATCTGGAAGCTGGGGAGAGTGTAACTGGCGGAGTTGGCCCCGGTGATCGGCCGGTTGTTCTTTTTCCACTGGTAAGCCAGGGTGCCGGTGCCGACAACCGTCGGACTGAAGGTGAGTGACTGTCCGGTGGCAGCTTTCACCCGCCTGGCGCTCGTGAGGGTGATGGCCGGCGGGCCGGAAACGGTCAGGACCGCGGCGGCGCTGATGACGCTGCCGACGTGGTTGCTCACGATCACGTCGTAGCTGCCCGCAGTCGCAGCCGAAGGACTGTAGATCGTGCACGAAGTGCCGGTCTGGTTGGCGAGCGCCGCGCCGTTCTTGCGCCACTGGTAGGTCAACGTGCCGCTGCCGGTGGCTGCGACCGTGAAGGTGTAGCTGTAGACCCCGAGCGCGATTGTCGCACTCGGCGGTTGTCCGGTGATGACCGGCGCGGTGTCGCCGACGGAACTGCGCAAGGCGAACGACGTATTGCCTCCGGCGGCGATGCCGTAGACGGTGCCGAGGTCCGACGGCGGCGTGCTTTGGCTGTAACCCCAGGCGACGATGGTGCCATCGGACTTCAGGGCCAAACTGTGAAAGTTGCCCGCCGCGACGGCCACCACGCCGCTCAGGCCGGTCGGCACGGTGGCTTGGTTATAAGCGTTGTAACCCCACGCGACGACGGTGCCGTCGGACTTGAGCGCGAGCGAATGCGCACTCCCTGCGGCGATGGCCACAACTCCGGTCAAGCCCGAAGGCACGGCGGTCTGGCCGCTGCTATTGCTGCCCCACGCGACGACGGTGCCGTCAAGTTTGAGGCCGAGCGCATGCTGCGAACCTGCGGCAATCGCCGTGAGGTCCACGGCGGAAGCCGGTGGCGCGGCTTGGTTGGTGTCGTTGGAGCCCCAAGCCGCGACGGTGCCGTCGGCTTTCAGGGCCAACGCATAGTTGCCGGCGGTGGCGATCGCGATCACATCACGCAGGCCGTTCGGCACGGTGACTTGTCCGTAGCCGTTGTAGCCCCAGCCGATCACTGTGCCGTCGGATTTTAGGCCGAGAGCCTGGGCGCCTCCGACCGCCACCGCCACGGGGCTCGTGAACGCGGCCGGAATCGTGAGTTGGCCGTTGCCGTTGTTGCCCCAGCCGGAAACGCCACCGTCGCCCTTGATCACGAGCCCAGAACCATCGCCGACCGCGAGAGCCGACACGGAACCGACCGCACCGGGCCCGCCACGGAAAGAATAACCGGGGTCGCCCCACCCTCGCACTTGGACCGGAGTGTAGGTTGGCAAAACGAAGGTGGTCGCGAAAGCGCTGATCCCGTGGCCGTCAGTGATGGCGAGAGTATAGGCGCCAGCGTCGGCGTTGGTGAACGAAGGCAGCGTCAGCGTGGACGCCACGGCGCCGGCGATGGGCCGGTTGTTTTTCTTCCACTGGTAGGTGAGCGGGCCGTTGGCGGAGTTCGCCGCGACGCTGAGCGTGATCGGCTGGCCAGTGACGCCGAGCACGCGAGCGGATGCGGACGAGGTGACAACCGGCGGTGATTCGACGACGAGGGTAGCGTTCGCGCTGGCGGTGCCACCCGCGATATTGGAAACCACCACCTCGTAGCTGCCGGTATCGGCGAGTTCGAGGTTGCTGAGAGACAGCGTGGCCGCGGTCGCACCGAAGAAGGCCACTCCGTTCTTTCGCCACTGATACGTAAAGGGACCGGGGCCGGAGGCTGCGACGGCAAATGTCACGCTGCCGCCGGTGGCGCGTGTGGCGCTCTGCGGCTGACTCGTGATCGTCGGTGCCGGGTCGGCGGAGCTGTCGCGCAACGCGAGGGAGTGAGAGTAACCAGCGGCGATCGCAAAGACGTTGGCCAACCCGGCCGGCACGGTGGCTTGATTCGATTCATTGGCTCCCCACGCGACGACGGTGCCATCGGATTTCACCGCCAAGGCGTGTGACGCGCCCGCCGCAATCGCGCGAACATTGGTCTGAGCGGCGGCGCCAGAAAGCTGTCCGCCGGAACCACCGTTGCCCCAGGCGACGACGGTGCCGTCGGATTTCAAGGCGTAGGCCGTGCCGCTGCTCGCAGCCACCGCGACCACTCCGGTCAGATCGGCGGGCACCGTGGTTTCACCGTAGTTGGCGTCGCCAAAGGCAACCACTGTGCCGTCGGACTTAAGGGCCAGCGCATAGTAGCCGTAGGCGGCAATCGCGACCACCCCCTGCAGCCCTTGCGGCACAGCCAGCAAGCTGCCGTTGCCATCCCACCTCACAACGGTGCCATCGGATTTCAGCGCGTAGAATCGGTAGTAGCCGCAGGCGACTGCGACGACCTCGCTCAACCCCGGCGGCACCGGGCTGGAGCTGTTCCAACTGACCACCGTGCCGTCGGATTTCAACAGGAGATTGTTGGAAGAGCCGGTGGCGATGGCCACAAATCCGCCCGCGGCGACGGGCAGCGTCGTGCCGCTGTAATAACCGTCGCCCCAGCCGGAGAGCGTGCCGTTGGCCCGAAGCGCGAGCGACTGATAGCCGCCGGCGACGATCGCCGCCGCATCGGTCAGCCCGGCGGGCACGGTGGTCTGGCGACTGCCATTTGCACCCCACGCCACCACTTGGGTTCGCGCGGGTGCGACCAGCACGAACATCGGGGCGGAACGCTTGGTGCCAAGGCTATCGGAAACCGTCACCACATAGTAGCCGGCATCCGCGCGGGTGACGCTGCCGACGTTGTAGGTGGCGGAGTTCGCTCCGGAAACCGGGAGGCCGTTGCGGCTCCATTGATAGGTCAAGGTGCCGGTGCCGCTTGCGGACACGCTCAGGGACAACGGTTGTCCCGGGTTGAGCACGGTGCGGCCGACACTCTGGTTGGCTATTACCGGGATGGGGCTGATGGTCAGTGTGGCGGCGGCGCTGGTCGTGCTGCCAACGTGGTTTGAGACGACGACATCGTAGCTGCCGGCGTCGGACGGTTGCAGATTGGAGAGCATCAGAACGGCGAAGTTGGCGCCGACGATATTAACTCCAGCCTTGCGCCACTGGTAGGTCAGCGTGCCCGGCCCGGAAGCGGTGACGGAAAATCCGGTGTTGTCACCCACACTGGCCGGCGTGCTCTGCGGTTGCGCAGAAATCGCGGGCGACGCATCGGCCGACGCGTCGCGCAGGGCGAGGACGTGATATGCGCCGGCGCTGAGGGCGATCACGTTGGCGAGTCCGGTCGGCACCGTGGTCTGGCCGCTGCTGTTGTCACCCCAAGCGACAACGGCGCCCGCGGCGTTCAGTGCGGCGCCGAAGGATGAGCCGGCGGAAATCGCGCCAAGGTTCGTCAGGCCGATCGGCAGGCCTGTGTCGCTGCCATTCCCCCACGACACGGCGGTGCCGTCGGCGCGCAGGGCGACGGAACGGAAACCGCCGGCGGCAATGGCGACCACATTGGTGAGCCCCGCCGGCACGTTCGTCTGGCCGTAACCATTGTAACCCCAGGCGACGACGGTGCCGTCGGACTTCAGCGCCACGGAGTGCGAGGCGCCGGCACTGATTGCCACGACGCCGGAAAGCCCGGCGGGCACAGTGGCTTGGCTGGAGTCATTCGCCCCCCACGCCGTCACGGTGCCATCGGACTTCAAGGCGAGCGAATGCGAGTTGCCTGCGCTGATCGCGACGACACCCGAGAGCCCGGCCGGAACGGCGGTTTGGTTGGAATAATATTGCCCCCACGCCGCCACGGTGCCGTCGGCTTTCAACGCGAGCGCGTGCGCATTGCCCGCGGCCACAGCAACCACGCCAGTGAGACCCGAGGGCACGGTGGTCTGGCCGTAGAAATTTTGTCCCCACGCGGTGACAGTGCCATCGGATTTCAGGGCGAAGGTGGATTGGGAGCCACCGGCGACGGCGATGATATAGGATATTTCCTTGGGGACAACCAGCTCGCCGTAAGAATTGCCGCCCCACGCGACCAGCTGGGTCGCGGCGTATTTCGGCAGCACGAAGGAGGTCGCGCGCGTGGTGAGTCCATGGGTGTCGGTGATCTCGACCGTGTAGGCCCCGGCGTCGGCGTTGGTGAAACTGGCGAACGTGAAGGTGGCCGACGTCGCGCCGCCGATTGCGCGGTTGTTCTTTTTCCACTGATAGGTCAACGGACCGTTGGCCGTGGTCGCGCTGACACTGAGCGATAGCGCCTGGCCCGGCGTGCCGACGACGCGCGTTGTGGGCGCGGCCGTGATCGCCGGCGGCGCTTCGACCGTCAGCACGGCGGCGGCGCTGGTCGCGCTGCCGAGATGGTTGCTGACGACGACCTCGTAGCTGCCCGCGCTGGCGAGCGAGAGATTGGCCAGCGCGAGTGTGGCCGACGTGGCTCCGGCAATGGCCACCCCGCCCTTGCGCCATTGATAGGCCAACGGGGCCGTGCCGGTGGCAGAAACAGAAAGCGTGTAGTTGCCACCCGCCGGAACGGTTGCGCCGACCGGTTGTGCTGTGACGACAGGCGCGGCATCGGCAGACGCGTCGCGCACCACGAGAGTGTGGTAGTAACCCGTGCTGATCGCGAAGACGGTGCCGAGACCCGAGGGCACCGTCGCTTGCCCGTAACTGCTCTGGCCCCAGGCCACGACGCTGCCATCCTGCTTCCGCACCGTGGCCACGTCGGAACCGGCGGAAATTTCGGCGACATTCGCCAAACCGGACGGCACCGCGGCCGGGCTGTAATTGATCCGGCCCCAGCTCTCGACTGTGCCGTTGGCCCGCAAGGCCAGGGAGAACCCATAGCCGCCCTCGGCCGCCGTGACCCCCGAAAGCCCGGCCGGCACGATCGTCTGACCGTTACTGTTGTCGCCCCACGCGACCACGGTGCCGTCCTGCAGCACGGCAAGCGTGTGCGCAATGCCGGTGCCGAGAGCGACGACTCCGCGCAAGCCCGCCGGGATTTCGGACTGGGTCCCGCTTCCGGCACCCCACGCCACGATGGAACCATCAGATTTCAGCGCATATGAACTAGCGCTCCGGGCCGCGATGGCGATGACGCCGGACAAGCCTGCGGGCACCGTAGTCTGGCTGGAATAATTCTGGCCCCAGGCCGCGACGGTGCCGTCCGCTTTCAGGGCGACCGCGTGGGCGTTTCCTGCGGCCACGGCCACGACGTTGGTCAACCCGGCGGGCGGACTGAGCTGCGAACTGCCGAGGTTGCCCCACGCGACGACCGTGCCGTCGGACTTCAACCCGAGGGAAAAAGAGTCGCCGGCGGCAACGGCGAACACGTTGCCGAGCCCCGCCGGGGCGTCGAGTTGCCCGCCCGTGCCGAGGCCCCAACCGCGCACCTGGGTGAGGCCGTAGCTCGGCAGCACGAACGTGGTCGTGCGCGTCACGAGCGAATGAGAATCGGTGACCTCGAGCGTGTAGGCGCCCGCGTCGGAGTTCGTGAAGTTCGCCAGCGTGTAGCTCGCGGCCGTCGCGCCGGCGACGGGCCGGTTGTTTTTCGTCCACTGGTAGGTGAGCGGTGTGCTGGCCGAAGTTGCCGCCATGCTCAGCGTCAGCGCCTGGCCCGGCGTGCCGGTGACCCGCGCGCCCGCCGTAGCGGTAACAACGGGCGGTGCTTCGACCACCAACGCCGCCGCCGCGCTGGTCGTGTTGCCGATGTGATTGGTGACAACGACGTCGTAACTGCCGGAGTTGGCCGACGAGAGGTTGGTCAGCGTGAGCGAAGCGGCCGAGGCACCCGCGAGAGCGGTGCCATCCTTGCGCCACTGATAGGTCAGAGGCCCGGCCCCGGTGGCCACGACGGTGAGCGAGCCATTGGCCCCGACCGCGAGGCGCGTGCCCGCCGGCTGAGCGACAATGGTCGGCACGGCATCCGCCGAGGCGTCGCGCAGGGCGAGCGCCTGGGAGGAGCCCAGGCCAACGGCTAGCGTCCGGCCGAGGTCGGCGGGCACCGCGTTTAGATCGTAGCCCGGATAGCCCCAGACGATCAAGGAGCCGTCGGTATGGCGCGCCGCCGAGTTGCTCGAGGACGCGGCGATTTCGGCGACGCCGGACAAGGTGCCCGGTGGCGTGAGTTGCCCATTGGAATTGCTCCCCCACGCGACCACGGTGCCGTCGGCCTTCAACGCGAGCGAGTGGTTGCCGCCGGCCGCCACCGCGGAAACCGTCTGCAATCCTGCCGGGACAGCGAGATACCCGTTGTTATAAGAATCATAGCCCCAGGCGACCACCGTGCCGTCGGTCTTCAATGCCAGGGTATGCGAAGGCCCGACGGAAACCTGCGAGACCCCGGTCAAGCCGGCCGGCATGGCCACCGCGCCGGAGCCATAGCTCGATCCCCACTCGACCAAGGTCCCGTCGGACTTCAATGCTGCGCTGTGAGAGCCAGCCGCAGCGATGGAAATAACCCCGGTCAAGTCGGCGGGCACGGCGGCGGCCCCGTTGTAGCTTGATCCCCAGGCGACCACGGTGCCGTCGGACTTGAGCGCCAGCGCGTGGTTATCGCCGACCGCGACGGCGACGACGTTGGTCAGACCGACGGGCACCGCCGAGCCGGTGATGGAAGGCGAACCCCATGCGGTGACGCTGCCGTCAGCCTTCAGCGCCAGTGAGCCGGCGCCTCCGGCCGCGAAAGTCACGACGTCGTTCAGACCGGACGGGAAGTTGAGCAGACCGCCGTAGCTTAGGCCCCACCCGCGCACCTGCGTCGCGCCGTAACGCGGCAGGACAAATGCAGTCGCGCGCGTGATCAGGCCGTGTGCGTCGGTGGCCTCCAGCGTGTAGGCGCCGGCGGCGGCCGCGCCGAAACTCGGCAAGGTGAATGTGGCTGTGGTCGCCCCGGCAATCGGCCGGTTGTTTTTCTTCCACTGGAACGAGAGCGGTCCGTTGGCCGTAGTCGCGGCGGCTATCAGGCTGAGCGGCTGGCCGAGTGTGGCGAGAATGCGCCGGGCCGGCGTGCTCGTGAACAACGGCGGGGATTCGACGGTGAGCGCGGCCGCACTGCTTGTGACGCTGCCGATGTGATTGCTGACGACAACATCGTAACTGCCGGCATCGGCAGCTTCGACCGCAGCGAGCACGAGGGTCGAGCTATTGGCGCCGGCAAACGTCGAACCGTTTTTCCGCCACTGGTAGCGGAGGGTGCCGGGGCCGGAGGCCGCGACGGTGAAAGTGAATTTGCCGCCGATCGCCGCAAGGCCGCCGGCGGGCGGCGTCGTGATGATCGGTGCTGTTTCGGCGGATACCGACCGCACGGCGAGCGCGTGGTTGCTCCCGAGTCCGACGGCCAGCACGGTTCCCATGTCGGCCGGCACCGGCAACACGCTCGGGGTGAAATTGCCCGCGCTCCAGCCGAGCACGGTGCCGTCGGATTTCAGGGCCAGGGTCGCATCGCGTCTGGCCGCGAGAGCGGAAAAATTTCTCGCGCCGGTGCCGACGACGGGCTGGTTGGCGACGTAACGACCCCACGACGACGCGGTGCCGTTGCCGCTGAGCGCGACCGAATTCTCGCTGCCGGCGGCCACCGCCACGATTCCGGCAAGCCCGGCGGGCACCGTCGTCTGGCCGGAATTGTTGTTGCCCCACGCCACCACCGTGCCGTCGACCTTGGCCGCGAGCGCGTGGCTGCCGCCGACGGCAATGCCAACGACCCCCGTCAAGCTCTCGGGGACTGTGAGCGGCCCGCTGTTGTTGCCGCCCCAAGCCACGACGGTGCCGTCGGATTTCAGCGCCAACAAATAGGAATCGCCGGCGCTGATCGCGATGACCCCGTTCAGGCCCGCCGGCACGGAACTCGTGCCGAAATTGCCCCAAGAGACGACGGAGCCGTCCGCTTTCAGCGCGAGCGGATAGGCCCCTGCCGCCGCAATCGCCACCGCATCGGTCAAGCCCGAGGGAACGGAGGTCTGGCCGTAGCTGTTGTAACCCCACGCGACGACGGTGCCGTCCGCTTTCAGCGCGAGGGAGAAACCATCGCCACCGGCGACGGCCACGGCGCTGGTCAAATCCGCCGGGGCGGCGGTCTCGCCGAAATTGTTCTGCCCCCAGCCCCGCACCTGGGTGAGACCGAACATCGGCAACACAAAAGAAGTCGCGCGCGTGACCAGGCCGTGAGTATCGGCGATCGCGACGGTGTAGGCGCCGGCGTCGGTGTTGGCGAAGCTCGGCAGCGAGAAAGTCGCGGCGGTCGCGCCGGCGATGGGCCGGTTGTTCTTCGACCATTGATAGCTCAGCGGTGCGTTCGCCGATGTCGCCGCGACACTCAGACTGATTGCTTGCCCAAGCGAGCCGGCGACACGCGCGGTCGGCGCCGTCACGACAGTCGGCGGGGCCTCGACGATCAGCACGGCCGCGTTGCTCGTGACACTGCCGATGTGATTGCTGACGACGACATCGTAACTGCCGGCGGCCGTCGTCGCCAGATTGGTCAGCGCGAGCGTCGCCGCCTTGGCGTTGGCGATCACGGTGCCGTCCTTGCGCCACTGATAGGAAAGCGGTGCGGTGCCGGACGCCGTGACGGAGAGCGTGATTCTGCCGCCAACCGCAGCGAACGTGCCGGCCGGTGGCGCGGTGATCACCGGCGCGGTATCGGTGGCGGAGGAACGCAGCGCCACCATGAAACTGGATCCCACACTGGCTTGCAGCACATCGCTGAGCCCGGCCGGCACGATGGTCTGGCCGGAGCCGTTGTCACCCCACACCACCAGGGTGCCATCAGCTTTCACCGCCGCCGAATTGTTGCCGCCTGCAGCGATGGAGGTGACGCCGCGCAGATCGTCAGGCACGTTGGTCTGCCCGTAACTGTTGTAGCCGGTGGCCGCGACGGTGCCATCGGCTTTCAGCGCCAGGAAATGCTGGCTGCCCGCGGCAAGGGTGGACGCTCCGGTCAACGAAGCGAGCACCGGCGTAGCATTGGAAGGCGTGCCCCAGATCGTCGCGGTGCCATCCGCCGACAACGCAGCGGTCTGCGTGTCGTCTGCAGCCACGGCGACCACATCGGCCAGTGTCGCGGGCACGTTGGTCTGGCCTCGGTTGTTGTCGCCCCAGGCGACCACCTTGCCGTCGGCTTTCAGGGCCAGTGAATACGAATTGCCAGCGGCCACCGCGATAACGCCGCCCAAACCCGCCGGCACGCTCGTCTGGCCGGAGCCGTTGGTGCCCCATGCCGCCACGGTGCCATCGCCCCTGAGTGCCAGCGTGTGATTGTAGCCGGTGGCGATCGCGACGAAGTTGGTCAAACCGGCCGGCACCGCCGTCTGGGCATAAGTGTTGTCGCCCCATGCCGCCACGGTGCCGTCGGCCTTCAGGGCCACGGCAAAATTTCCGCCAGCGGCGACCGCTTGCACCGCGGTGAGCCCGGCCGGCACATTGGTCTGACCGTTGCCGCTGTAGCCCCACGCGCGCACTTGCACCGGACCCAGCACCGGCTGCACGAATGTCGTCGTGCGGGTGACAAAGCCCCGTGCGTCCGTGATCACGAGCGTGTAGGCGCCCGCGTCGCGGTTGGAAAAATTCGGGATGGTGAAACTGGCGGTCGTTGCTCCCGCGAGCGGGCGATTGTTTTTCTTCCACTGGTAAGCGAGCGGACCGTTCGCCGAAGTGGCCTCGACGGTGAGCGTAAGCGGCTGGCCGAGAGTGCCGACGAGCCGCGAAGCCGGCGCAGTGGTGACGGCGGGCGGAGCTTCAACCGTAAGCGTCGCGGCATTGCTCGTGACGCCGCCGACATGGTTGGTGACAACCACATCGTAGCTGCCGGTGTCGCCGAGGGTCAGGTTCGTGAGGCTGAGGGTCGCGGCGGTGGCTCCCGTGATCGCCGTGCCGCCCTTGCGCCATTGATAGGCAAGGGTCCCCAGCCCGGTCGCCGAAACGGACATCGTCGCGCTGGCCCCCGCTTGCAGCGTTGCGCCGGCCGGTTGGGTTGTGATTACCGGAAGCGCATCAGCCCCGGCGGAACGCAGCGCGAGAGAATGAGTATTTCCGGCGCTCATTGTCAGGACGGTGCCCAAGTCAGCGGGAATGGACGTCTCGCTATTGTTGTTCCGGCCCCAAGCGAGCAACGAGCCGTCCGCTTTGAGTGCCACGGAAAATTCCAAGCCGGCGGCAATGGCCGTCACGTTCGTGAGCCCGCCCGGCAGAGTGGTTTGGCCATTGCTGTTGTTGCCCCACGCCGCCACCGTGCCATCGCTCTTCAGGGCCAGCGAGTGGTAGCCACCGCCAGCGAGGGCCGTAACGTCGGCGAGCCCGGCCGGCAACGCGACCTGCCCGTAGTAGTCATTGCCCCATGCCGCCACCGTGCCATCGGTCTTTAGCGCCAGGGTGTGATATTTGCCGGCAGCTATTGCGGAGACACCGGACAACCCGGCCGGAACCTCAGCTTGCCGATAGTCGTTGGAGCCCCACGCCACGACGGTGCCGTCGCTCTTCAACGCGAGTGAATGGGATGCGCCGGCGCTGATCGCAATGACCCCCGCCAATCCCGTCGGCACGGCGGTCTGGGAGGATCTGCCGTATCCCCAGGCAATCACCGTGCCGTCCGCCTTCAGGGCCAGTGCGTGCGAGTCGCCGACGGCGACGGCCACGACATTCGCAAGGCCGGCCGGCACGTTCGTCTGGCCGCTGCCGTTGTAACCCCAGGCCACGACAGTGCCGTCCGCCCTCAGGGCGAGCGAAAACTGGTTTCCGCCGACGAGCGCCCCGACGTTGCCCAGCGCGGGCGGCACATTGAGCTGCCCGTTGCTATTGTTGCCCCAGCCGCGAACCTGGGTGAGGCCGTAGGCCGGCAAAACAAACGAGGTCGTGCGGGTCACCAGACCGTGCGCGTCGGTGATCTCGAGGGTGTAGGCGCCGGCGTCGGCGTTGCTGAAATTCGGTATCGCGAAACTCGCCGTCGTCGCGCCGGCGAGGAGGCGGTTGTTCTTTTTCCACTGATAAGTCAGCGGCAGATTGGCCGAGGTCGCCGTGGCCGCGAGACTGACCGGCTGGCCCACGACGCCAACGACCCGCGTGCCGCCCGCGACGATGACCGCTGGCGGGGCCTCGACGGTCAGAACCGCACCGGCGCTCACGGTGGCGCCGATATGGTTGCCGACGACGACATCGTAGCTGCCGGTGTCGGCGAGCTGGAGGTTCGTGCGCGCGAGGGCCGCGCCAGTGGCGCCGGCGATCGCCCCACCGCCCTTGCGCCATTGGTAAGTGAGCGGGCCGGGGCCTGTCGCGGCGACGGTGAGGGTGAAATCGGCCCCGACCGGCGCGACGGCCCCCACGGGCTGGGCGGTGATCGCCGGGGCGGTGTCGGCCGCGGAGGCACGCAGGGCGAGAGCGGTCGAGCTGCCGGCTGAGATCGCGAGCACTTGGGCCAGCCCTGCCGGCACCGTGCTCTGGCCTTGGTAATTGCTGCCCCACGCGACCACCGTGCCGTCGGCCTTCAGGGCCATGGAAAAGCTGGCGCCGTCGGCGACCTGGGCGACGCCGGAGAGTCCGGCCGGCACGCTATTCTCGCCATTGTAAGCCACGCCCCAAGCCACCACCGTGCCGTCGGTTTTGACCGCCATCGAGTGACTGTAGCCGGCGGCGATCGCGGTGACATTTGCGAGATTGGCCGGCACGGCGTATTGGCCCGCGGTGTCCGCGCCCCAAGCCACGACCGTGCCGTCGAGGCGCAGGGCCAAATTATGCCCGCCCCCCGCGGCGATCGCGGTCACGTTACCCAACCCGGCCGGGATGGCGGTTCGACCGGAATAGGTGGAGCCCCAGGCTACGAGAGTGCCGTCGGCCTTCAGCGCCAGTGAGTGCCGATCACCCGCCGCAATCGCGATCACGTTTCGGAGTCCGGCCGGCACCGTCGTCTGGCCGTCGCCGTTGAAACCCCACGCGGCCACCGTGCCGTCGGCCTTCAAAGCCAGCGCATGGGAGCCGCCAGTGGCGATGGCGACAATCTCGGCCAGACCGGCCGGCACGTCGGTCTGGCCATTGCCGCCCTGGCCCCACGCGACGACCGCGCCGTCGGCCTTCAGGGCCATGGCATGAAAATCTCCCGTAGCGAGAGCCACCGCGTCGATCAATCCGTCGGGGATGCTGCGCGCGCCCACGCCGTTGTATCCGTTAAAACCCCAGCCGCGGACCTGAGTGCGCCCGAGGTTCGGCTGGACAAAGGTGGTCGCGTGCGTGACGAGCCCGTGCGCGTCGGTGATCTCGAGGGTGTAAGCGCCGGCGTCCGCGTTGGTGAAACTCGTGATCGCGAAACTCGCCGTCGTCGCGCCGACGATGGGCCGGTTGTTTTTCTTCCACTGGAACCGCAACGGGCCGTTCGCACTGGTCGCGGCCGCAGCGAGTGAGAGCGGTTGGCCGGGCGTTCCGATTCGGCGGGCCGCGGGCGCGGTCGTGACCGCCGGCGGCGCCTCCACCGTCAGCACGGCGGCGGCGCTCGTCGTGCCGGCGAAATGATTGCGGACGATGACGTCGTAACTGCCGGCGTCAGCGAGTTGGACACTCGGCAGTAGCAGGCTCGCGCCTGTCGCCCCCGGGAGCGGCGCGCCGTCCTTGCGCCATTGGTAAGCCAACCCGCCCGGCCCGCTGGCGACGACGGCGAAAGTGCGGGAGGCGCCGACCGCCGAGAGTCCACCGGCCGGCGCGACCGCGATCGTGGGCCCGCTGTCGCCGGTGGCATCGCGCAACGCGAGACCGAGGGAGCCGCCGCCACTGATCGCGATCACTTGACCGAGATCGGCCGGCACCGCGGCGACCAAATTGTTGGGCGAGCCCCAAGCAACCACGGTGCCATCCGCCTTCAACGCCAGCGAAGCGTCTCCGGCTCCGGCGATGGCGACAGCGTTGCGAGCGGCGGTCGGCACGGTGGTCTGGCCCGAGGCGTTGCCGCCCCAGGCAAAGATGCTGCCGTTGGCCGCGAGCGCCAGCGCATGGGAGTTGCCCGCACTGATCGCGACGATCCCGCTGAGACCGGCGGGCAAAGCGGATTGCCCGGTCCCGCGATCATCCCAAAAAACGACCGAGCCGTCCCCGCGCAACGCGAGCCCCTGCGCGCCGCCGGCCGCGAGCGCCCGCACCTCCGTCAACGGCGAAGGAATTCGGTTCGCGTTGAAGCCCCACGCCACCACCGTCCCGTCGCTCTTGATCGCGAGCGAAGAATTGCCACCGGCCGCGATGGCGACGACGTTGGTCAAGCCGGCGGGGACCGTGGATTGGCCGTAGCTGTCGGAGCCCCATGCCACGACGGTGCCGTCGGACCTCAGGACGAGCGAATGATAGTCGCCCGCGGCGATCGCCATCGCCACCAACCCGCTCGGCATCGCGCCCAGACTATTGTCGCCCCAGCCCACGACGCTGCCATCGGCCCGCAACGCGAGTGCGTGGTAACTCCCGGCGGCAATCGCCACGACATCGCCGAGCGCCGCCGGGACATCGAGCGATCCGCCGAGAGCGTAGCCCCAGGCCCGCACCTGCGTGACGGCCGGCCGCACTCGCACCACGACGGCCTGACTGCGGGTCGTGCCGACCGAATTCGTCAGTTCGAGCCAGTAGACGCCGTCCGTCGCCACCGTGGCATCGGCCAGGTTCAGCGCTGCCGCCGTGGCGCCGGCGAGCGCGACGCCGTTGCGCACCCATTGAAAAGCGATCGCGCCGTTTACGCTGAAACCGGTGGCGCTCAGCGTGAGCGCGCCGCCGGGGCGCACGACTTGCAGCCCGCCCGTCTGCGCCAGCACGGCGGGCGCTGCATCGGCCACGGTGAGCGTCAGCGTGGCGGTGCCGGTGCCCAGCGCATTGGTCGCGCCGACGGTGATCGTCGAGGTGCCGAGCGCAGTCGGCCGGCCGCTGATCACGCCCGTGGCGGCATCCACCGCGAGCCCCGCCGGCAATCCGCCCGCCGTGAAGGAGGCCGGTGCACTCGTCGCCGTGATCGCAAAAGAGAACATGCCCCCCACGCCGACCGACGCCGTGGCCGCGCTCGTGATCACCGGGGCCGCGAACGCCGGCACCGTGCCGGTCAATGCGAACTGCCCGACGCTGCCGTAGCTCGTGTAGCCGTTCGGCGGGTTCGCGGCCGGAGTGCCCGTGCCGACACCCGCCACTTTGAGGAAATAGTTTCCCGTCGCGACGGACGCCGTGATGGTCGCGCCCGGCGCCGTGCCCGGACTCGCGCTGGCGATCTGGTTGCCGGCGCCGTCGAACAGCGTCAGGGCGAGATCGAGGTTGTTCCCCGCCGTGCCGCCGGCACTGCGAAACGGCGCGGCCGCGACCGTGATCGTCCCGCCCACCGTGGCGAACTTGAACGCATCCTCGTCCCCCGCGAGCCCGATCACTCCCGCCGCAGCGAAAGTATCGCCGCTGACGGCGAGGCCCGTCGCGGCCGTATCGCGCGTGTCCGCATGGTCGTCGGCGCGGGCCCCGAGTTTGCCGGCGATGATCGCGAGGTCGTCCTGCGGGTTGTTCGCGCCAAAGTATTCGCCCTTCGACCACTGCGTCACGTTCTTGCCGTAAGCCGATCCCATGATCGGCGCCCACGAGGTCGGGCCCGCGCCGTGGCCGGGATAGTATTCCTGCGTCGCGGTGCCGTCGTGGCTGAGCCCGAGATTGTGGCCGGCCTCGTGGCCCGCGACCTCGGCGATGCTGGCGTCCGAGCCCACATGGTCGTAGTAGACAAAAGCCGGCGAGCGAGTGGCGTAGGCCGAAGTGCCAAAAACGTCGAGATAAGCCACGCCGCCGGCATCCGCGCTCGGGTTGCTGACCCCGTTTGCATCCACGCTCCGCGTGATCAGCACCCGCGCCGTGCGCGCCGTGAAGCTGACCGGCTCTTCCGTCGTCACGTCCACATCGAACGGAGCGAAATCTTCCGCCACCCGCTCCCAGATGCGCACCAGCGCGGTCTGTTCCGCGTCGCTGAAGGTCGTGGCGTCGCCGTCCTGATCAAAGGGCACGCAAACGTAGGAGCCGATCGTGGTATTCCACGCCGTGCCGGTGACGGTGTGGCCGTTGAAATCCAAATAAACGACGTTGGACGCACCCGGCTTGCTGTGCCGGACCGGCGGATTCGCGATCGGCACCGCGGCGGCGGTCACGGCCGGCGCGCCGGCCGCGGTCTGGTCCGCACTCGCACCCGTCGCGATGCCGGGCTCCGTGCCGGACGCCGGCGCGCACTGGTAAAACAAAAATCCCTCGCGGTCGACCGCCAGCGAGTTCACGTCGTTGCGCGGCACGTGCAGCTCGCCCAATTTTTTCAAGGCCCGCGCGCGCGCCTCGGGCGCCAACTTCGCCAACTCTTCCCGGAACCGCCCCGCCGGCACGTCCGTCAATGTCACCGGCCCCGCCGCGCCGAACAGGTTTGGTCGTTTCGTTTCCGCCGCCGCTTCATCCGGCCCCGCTGCCGGCGTAGTCGAGTTCGCCGCGACCACCGCAACCGGCTTTGCTGCGGTCTTGTCAGCCACGGTGGTCTCCCCGGGCGGCCGGACCGTGGGCGCCGGCAACGACGACCGGTGCAAGAATAACCACGCGGCCCCGCTGGCGGCAGCGAGCATCAGAAGCAAAACAAGTCGCTGCACACGGTTCATTGTTGCGCCTTAAGTTCGCCCGAATCCCGGAACCGGTTTGCCGCCGCGATTCCACGTCGAAGCGTTGGGCGGTAAAACTGTGATCCCACGTCGAAAGATATCGACGCAGAGCGGCCGCAGAGTTTCTTCCAAACGGGCAATGTGAGCATGTGCGAGGACGTCGTCGCGACAGGGGCCCGTTCCCGCCAGAACAACGCCGATAAGGCTAACTGCCCGCCATCCTGTGGCAGGCAAAGTCACTCACCCGACACCCGTTTTGTTCCTTCTCGGCCGGGGCGACGATGACTTAGAGCCTGTCCCAAAAAGTAAACATCCTCGGGGCGCGCGACGAGGCATTCGACCAATCCCCATGCAACTCACGACCATCGCTTCGCCTTGGAGGGACGACCTCCGTGTCGTCCGTCTTTTCCCATCTTCGGACCGGACGGAGCCGGTCCCTCCACTCCAACCAAGCCGGAGCAAGCTTGTATGTCCCACTTCGAGAATGGGCCCACGGGCCAACCATAGCGGGGCGCGGGCCAGCTGCCAACGGCGCGGCTTGTTTGGTGGAATCGTCACTGGGCAGCTGAGCTCTCTCCATTTTCCGTGCTCCTGCTCTTGAAGCTCCTGTCGGTTGCGTTGGTGCTCGGCAACGTGAAGTCCATGGCCTACGACGCCCGCGGCAATGTCACGATCGCCACCATGGGGGCCGGCACCAGCGACGCAGCGCGGCAGCGCGAAGATGGTGCGCCAATGGCGCGCCCGCAGGGCTGGTCGGACCGGGTGCCCGTTGGGCGGGACGAACAGCAAGATCCCGCCAATCCGACCACCGGTTTCACGACGCGCACGACCTACAACGCCCTCAGCGCGCCTACCCAGATCACCGACCCCGACGGCCGCGTGCAAACCTTCAATTACGACCCAGCAACCAATAGCCTGCTCGCTCACACACTCTCACCTCTCAGCTCTCAACCCTCAACTACTTCATACACCTACAACCCCGACGGCACGCTCGCCACCATCACGGACGCCCTGGGCAACGTCACGAGCCACACTTACAACTACGCTTTCAGTGACGCCGCCTATCCGGGCGCGGTGAAGCAGATCACCGTCACCGTCACCGATCCGGCCGGTTCGGCCGGCTCGGATGCCGGCAACGCTTCCGCTACCGTGCTCCGCACCACGCGGACACTTTATGACGCCCAGGAAAACATGCTGGCCCAGATCGCCACCCGCACGCTCTCGGTTGGCGGCACGGAGGACGTTGTCACCAAATACCTCGACGATTCCGAAAACCGGCTGAAGGCCACCGTCATGCCCGACGGCAAGGTCAGCGAGACCCGCTACACCTCCTTCGGCCAGACCGACCGGACCCTGCTCTGGCGCACACTCGCCGACTACCAGTCCGCCAACACCACCCTGGCCCGCGTCACCAGCTACGGCTACGACGCGCGGGGAAGTCAAACGAGTGTCGCGCAACCGGACGGCAGCTACGAGCTCAAGAGCTTCGATGCCGAAAATCGCTTGGAGTGGAGTGAGGATGCCAACCGCAACCGGTCTTGGTTTAGTTACGATTCCGAGGGCAGGAAAACGCACGCCTATGTGCCGGATGCAACGCCCTTGGTGTCGGCCGATGGTCCTTACACCCAGACCATCTACGACCTGATTGGCCGCGTGCGTTTCGAGATGGATGAGGCCGGCAGTCTCGTCGAATACACCTACGACAACAACTGCGGCTGCGCCATGCGGCGCAAGTCGATGATCCGGCATCTGCAGTCTGGCAATGAAATCACCTTCTTCGATTACGACAAGGCCGGCAACCAGACGCTCGTGACCGACCCGCGGGGCAATACCACGAGCACGGACTACGATGAGCAAAGCCGTCCGACGACGGTGCATTATCCGGCCACGGATGAGCATCCTGCCACCACCATGGTCACGGGCTACGATTTGCTCGGCCGCCGCGTAAGCATCACTGATCAGGAGGGCAAGGTGACTCGCAATCGCTATGATGGCCTGGGCCGGCTTGTCGAGGTCAGGCAATATCTCGACCAGTCGCTCGCTGCTGGCGATGCGGGTTTCAGTCAGCCCCCCTCCGCGATCGGCGTCGTCTCGACTCGTTACACTTACGATGAGACCGGCAACCAACTCTCGCAGGCCGATGCACGCGGGAACACCACGAATTATCAGTATGATTCGGTGGGCCGGCGGACGCAGCGGACGCTGCCGGATGCGGCGGTCGAGACGACGCAGTTCGACGAATGGGGCAATCTCTGGAAGCGGACGGATTTCGCCGGGAAGACCACGACGTTCCTCTATGATGTCCGCAACCGGCTCATCGAAAAGCAAGCGGACCCCAGCCATCCTTCGCTCATCTACCCCCACGCGCCGGACAAGATTACTTACGGCTATGACGCCGTCGGCAATCGCACGGATGCGCTCGTCGAAAAGGGCGCCGCCGTGCTTTATGCGGAGAACACGCCGTTCAATGAACGCAACTGGCAGCAGTCCAAGGAAACGTCATTAGGCAAACTGACGTATGATCGCTACGCCAACGGCCTGTTGAAGTCCATCGCCTCGTCAACCGCTGATGGGGTGAAACTCGGTTACCGCTACGACGGGGCCAATCGGCTCGCGTTTACCGATGACACCGCTGGTGGCACCACCCGCACCACGGCTTACGGATATAATGCCGACGGCTCGCTCGCGTCGGTCACCACGCCCAACGCGATTGTTCACGCCTACAATTACGACACGCTCAACCGACTCCGCACCCTGAACGTCGCCAAGGGCGCCGTGTCGCTGCACAGCTACGACTACAAGCTGCGTGCCTCGGGCCATCGCCGGCAGATCATCGAGAACGGCGCCCGCACCTCCACGTTCGACTATGATTCGCTTTACCGGTTGACCAACGAGACGCTCGCTGGCGATACCCACGGTAACAATGGCATCGTGGCTTACGGCCTGGATAAGGTCGGGAATCGCGAGACCCGCACTTCCTCGATTGGCGCGGTGCCGTCGGCGACGAGCAGCTTCAATTCCCGCGATTGGTTGAATTCGGACACCTATGATGCGAACGGCAACACCACGGTGTCCGTTGGCATCACAACGCAGCCGGATGTCTACGACTTTGAGGATCGGTTGATAATTCGGCGCCGGCCGGACGGCAGCACCGTGAACCTGTCTTATGATGCTGATGGTATTCTTCGGCAGAAAACGGTGTTTAATGCCTCGTCCACGTTGGTGAGCGCCACTGGCTACTTTACCGACAAACTGAACCCAACGGGCTACGCCCAAGTGATCGAGGAGCGGATCAATGCCGCGGCCGGCACGACCGTTAAGGTTTATGCTTATGGGTCTGATTTGATTTCGCAGTCCACGCTCGCTCCGGGCTCCACGCTCTCTGTTCTCCGTTACTTCACCTATGATGGCCTCGGCAGTGTTCGTGAACTGACGAGCGAATCCGGCAGCATCACCGATGCCTACGATTACGACGCCTTCGGGATTCGGATTTACAGTTCAGGCACCACCAGCAACGATTACTTGTATCGCGGCGAGCGCTTCGACAGCGACACGGGGCAATATTACCTCCGGGCGCGGTTCTACAATCAAAACACGGACCGCTTCTGGAACGCGGATTCCTATGAAGGCGATATCAGCATTCCTTTGTCGCTTCACCGTTACTTATATGGCAACGTGTGCCCGCTTAGTTACGCGGACCCTACCGGAAACATAGGGCTCAATGACCTGACTATTACGCAAGCGGTAGAGGGTATACTCCAAAGAAGTGCGCAAATCGGCATCAGGAAAATCACTAGAAAAGCAGGGTGCTACGCCATTGAGTATGGAATTGAAGAAGCTGTAGGGAAAGCCATCTATATCGCCATTGACGATTTTGGGGTTTACGTTGGCAACTTGAGAGTGCCGGGTTCGGAAGTGGTTTCGGTTTAGGCGGCGAGGCAAGTGCCCTCGATGCGCTGGAGATCGAGGCGGTGGCGGAGGAATAACTCGAAGGAAGAGTCCTGAGGGGAAGCGGC